>JBAXEN010000001.1:0-45384 GCA_037140415.1 Betaproteobacteria bacterium
AGCGGCGAGCATGCTGGCCAGCCTGGGTGCGCTCGGCGGCCTGGCCGGCGCCGCCTCCGGGCTGAAGAACCCCTCTGACCAGTACCTGGCCTTTCTCAAGAGCCTGAGCGTGCAAGATTCCCTGATCGATCGCTTTGACCTCATCAAACGTTATGAGGGCGATCTGCGCGAAGACGCTCGCAAGACCTTGCAAACCGCCGCCCGCGCCAGCAGCGGCACCAAGGATGGTCTGATCACGGTGGAGGTCGATGACAAGGATCCGAAATTTGCTGCTCAGCTGGCCAATGCCCATGTGGACGAGCTCCAAAAGCTGCTGGCCCGACTAGCGGTGACCGAGGCTCAGCAGCGGCGGGTGTTTTTTGAAAAGCAGTTGCAGCAGGCCAGGGACAACCTGACCCGGGCCGAGCAGGCGCTCAAGTCCAGCGGCGTCAATAGCAGCGCGCTCAAGACCAGTCCTCAGGCGGCGGTCGAGGGGGTGGCGCGCCTGCGCGCTGGCATCACCGCGCAGGAAATCAAGATCGCCAGCCTGCGGGGCTACCTCAGTGAGACCGCGCCGGAATTCCGCCAGGCCCTGACCGAGCTGTCTGCCATGCGCACTCAGCTGGTGCGGGCCGAGGCGCAGGAAACGCCGGTGGTCGGTGGCAGCGACTATGTGGCCCGCTATCGCGACTTCAAATACTATGAAACGCTGTTTGATCTGTTTGCCAAGCAGTATGAGCTGGCCCGGGTCGACGAGAGCCGCGAGGGCGCGGTCATTCAGGTGCTCGACGTAGCCCAACCGCCCGAGCGCAAGTCCAAGCCCAAGAAGGCGCTCATTGCCGTCATCGCTACGTTGGCGACGGGCTTTGCCCTCTTGCTCTTCGTGTTTGTGCGCCAGGCCCTGGCCAATGCCCGCCGGGATCAGGAGTCGGCTGAAAAACTGAGCCGGCTCAAGAGCGCATTCGGCCGTGCGATAGGGCGGGGCTGATCGTCGCGGGCCTTGTCCGTCGATAGGGGGCGACTTTCAGCTGATGGTCCCGCCGACCCGCTTAAGGTCGACCGGGGTGCTCAGGGCTGTCAGTGCGATGACGTGCAGCGCCTTGATCATGTCGGCCAGGGGCAGACTGGGCGAACCTTGCTCGGGCAGCCAGGGCAGATGCACAAAGCCAGCGCGCACCGCTGAGCAGGCCGGGTCATCGCCGCGCTCGGCCAGTGCGTGCATCAGGCTGTAGAACACATGGTTGCAGACAAAGGTGCCGGCGCTGTTGGAGACCTCGGCCGGCAGGCCTGCATCGCCTAAAGCTTGCACGCAGGCCTTCAAAGGCAGGCTGCTGAAATAGGCGGCGGGCCCACCCATGACGACCGGCTCGTCGATGGGCTGCCGACCCGCGTTGTCGGGGATGCGCGCATCGTCCACATTGATCGCGACCCGTTCGAGCCCGATATTGGCGCGACCGCCCGCTTGGCCCAGGCACAGCACCAACGCCGGAAGCGGCCCGCTCAGCAGTGACAATAAGTGAGCCCGGGCCGCGCCAAACTCGGTAGGCAGGCTGGCCGCCGCGACCCGGTGGCCTGACAGGTTCGCGCCGTGCAGGGCCTGGGCTGCCAGTGCACTGGGGTTGGGGCCCTGGTCCCGGTGCTCGCCGAAAGGCTCGAAGCCGGTGATCAGGATGCGACGCGCCGCCAGCAGGCTCAGACCAGCCCTCGCATGCGGGCCAGGTGACTGGCCTGGGAGCGGCTCTTGACGTTCATGCGGCGAAACAGGCGCCACAGATGAACCTTGACGGTGTGCTCGCTGATCTTGAGTTCGTCCGCAATATCGCGGTTGCTCAGACCCCGATCCAGCATGATCAGCAGCTGCTTTTGGCGTTTGGACAGCTTTTCCGGTGCCGCGCCCAGTTCCTCCCCCTCCTGCAACAGGAGGGCCTTGAGCTGCTTGGTGATTTCCGCCGCGCCGGCAGATTTGGTCACAAATGCTTCGGCACCGGCCTCCATGGCCAGATCCTCATAGTCTTGCGCTGCGGCCGCAGACAGAACGACGACCGGCACATCGGGCAGTTGCTGCTTGAGCTCGCGCACCCCGGAGACGCCATGGGTGTCCGGCAATTTGAGATCCAGACAAATCAGCTCGGGCGCGCCATGAACCTGGATCGCCGGGGCTATAGCGGCCAGCCGGTCAAGTTCGACCACATTGAATTTGCTGTCGAGGCGGCGGATCAACATCACCACAGCCTCGCGCAGCAGGGGATGATCGTCTACAACAAAAATGCTCATTAGTATCTGTCGCTTCGAAAGGCCCACATTGCAAGAGTCGGTCTTGGCAGGACAGTCGCTGATTGGCGATTGGGCTTGTAGATGGCCTGCCGACGATTAGAGACCATAGGATAAAGTAATTTCACAATTAAGTAAATACCAAAAATAAAACTTTTGTCTAGTCTTGCTTGACGGCCTTGGCCAGTTTGAAGTCCAGCAAAGCCTGCGTCAGGATCTGAGCTTGCGCACCCTCAAGCGGGGGCGCATGGCCCTGCAGCGCAGCAATATCGCCCTGTTTGAGTCGGTTTAGCACCACTCCAGCTTCTTGGGGCGTATCAAAAGCCAGGCTTTGCAGCAGTAATTTGCCATCGGCTGCCAGCACCTTGAAATAAAACTTTCCATCGCTCTCACGGTATTGTTTGAAGCTTAACAATGCTGGCTTTAGCGGGCCTGGTGCCGATGTGGCAGGGGCTGCCGAGCGCAAACTCCGTAGGCCCACCCGTTGCCTGAGTTCGGCCATGAAAGGGCTGGCGATCTGACGCGCTTTGTTGGCGCCGGCCAGCAAGATGTCTTCGATCCGATCGGGCTCAGACATCAGGGCATCGTAGGCTTGGCGCATCGGCTCCATCTCGCGGTCGATGCGCTCGAACAGCATTTGCTTGGCGTCGGCCCAAGCGATGCCCTCGGCATAGGCCTGGCGCAAAGCCTGGGTTTCTGAGGCACTGGCGAAAGCGCGGTAGATGTCGAACAGCGCCGAGCCTTCGGTGGACTTGGGCTCGCCAGGCTTGCGTGAGTCGGTCACCAGCGATGCAATTTGCTTGCGCAAGACGTCCCGTCCGGCAAACAAGGCGATGGTGTTGTCATAGCTCTTGCTCATCTTGCGCCCGTCCAGGCCAGGCAGGGTGGCCACAGACTCTTCAATGGCCGCCTCGGGCAGCACCAGGTGGTTGCCGTAAAGGTGGTTGAAGCTCGCTGCCATGTCGCGCGCCATCTCGATGTGCTGGACCTGATCGCGTCCGACGGGGACCTGCTGCGCCTTGAAGATCAGGATGTCGGCAGCCATCAGCACCGGGTACATGAACAGGCCGGCTGTGACGTCGGCGTCTGGGTCGTTGCCGGCACTGATGTTCTTGTCGAGTTGGGCCTTGTAGGCATGGGCGCGGTTGAGCAGGCCCTTGCCGGTCAGGCAGGTGAGAAACCAGGTCAACTCGGGAATCTCCGGAATGTCAGACTGGCGATAGAAGGTCACGCGCTGAGGATCGAGACCCGCAGCCAGCCAAGTCGCGGCAATCTCCAGCGTCGAGCGCTGTATCCGTTCGGGCTCACCGACTTTGATGAGCGCGTGGTAGTCGGCCAGGAAATAAAAGCTTTGCACGCCCTCTAGTCGGCTGGCCTGAACGGCAGGGCGTATCGCGCCGACATAGTTGCCCAGATGAGGGGTGCCCGAGGTGGTGATGCCAGTCAGTACGCGCATATTTTTCATGGGGTCAAAGCCATCTATTCAATGTCCGAGCAGCCAGGCCAGCGGCTTGAGGAGCAGCGCTACCGCCTGGTAGCTCAGATCCATCAGGGGGCGCATCCAGAGTGTGCTGACCAGGCCAGTGAGTACCAGGGCCATCACCACGAAAAAGCCCCAGGGCTCGATGCGCGAGAGCAGCACCGCCTGGCGCCAAGGCAGCAGGCCGACCAGAATGCGGCCGCCATCGAGTGGCGGCAGCGGGAACAGGTTGAAGGCAAACATAACCAGGTTGACCAGCACGCCGGCCTTGCACATCTCGAGGAAGAATTTTTCACTCACCCCGGCGCTGCCCAGCAGGTAAAAAGCCGCGCCCCAGACCAGTGCTTGCAGAAAGTTCACGCCCGGGCCAGCCAGTGCCACCCAGACCATGTGTTGCTTGGGCTTGCGCAGTCGGCCGAAATCCACCGGCACCGGCTTGGCATAGCCAAACAGAAAGCTGCCGCCGGTGGCAAAGTAGAGCAGCACCGGCATCAGCAGCGTGCCGATCGGGTCGATATGGCGCAAGGGATTGAGGCTCAGTCGCCCCATCTGCCAGGCGGTGGGGTCGCCAAAGTAGCGCGCCGCGTAGCCATGGGCGGCCTCGTGCACCGTGATGGCAAACAGCACCGGCAGCGCATACAGAGCCACCGTCTGAATCAGTTGAGCGAAATCCATGGCAGGATTGTCTCAGAGGCCAAGCGCCGAGCTGCTGCGCCCCTCTTGGGGCGTCTTACTGTAGGCCAATGGCGGCCAGGCTGCCCCGGCCCGCTCTGATCAGTTCAGGCTCCTGACCCTTGCCCATGGGCACCAGGTCGATCACGGTGGTGGGCTCGAGCGGGCAGGCCCCAGCCTCGATGACGCCGGCCAGTTCATGCTCCAGGCGTTGACGGATCTGACCCGCATCAAGCAGCGGCTCGCTCTGGCCCGGCAAGATGAGCGTGGTCGATAGCAGCGCCGCCCCATGCTCCTCCAGCAGGGCCTGCAGCGCGCGATGGTCTGGCAGCCGCAGCCCGATGGTCTTGCGTGACGGATGGCTGAGTCGGCGCGGCACCTCCTTGCTGGCGTCAAGGATGAAGGTGTAGGGGCCGGGCGTGGCGGCTTTGAGCAAGCGGAACTGGCGGTTGTCGACGCGCGCATAGCTGGCCAGCTCGCTCAAGTCTCGGCACAGCAGGGTCAGGTGATGGCGCTCATCGACCCCGCGGATGCGCCGCAGCCTATCGGCTGCCTGCTTGTCGTCGAGGTGGCAGACCAGGGCATAACTGGAGTCTGTGGGGACCGCCAAGACGCCGCCTTCGGCCAGAAGTTCACTGGCCCGCTTGAGCAGGCGCCGCTGTGGGTTGTCGGGATGGATTTCAAACAGCTGTGCCATGGCCTGGACTCTGGTCAGACGCTTGTGAGGCCGCGCCTCAGGCTGGCTCGAGGGCAGATTCCTGCGCCGCGCGCGCGGCCCGCGCCTGCCGCAGTGTCAGCCAGGTTCCCCCGGCCCCACAAGCGGCGATCACGCACATACCGAGCAGCGACCAGCCATCGGGCGTGTGAGAAAACACCAGCCAGCCCCCGATCACCGCGAAAGCGATCTGGGCGTACATATAGGGCGCCATGGTGGCCACTGCGGTGCGCTCGAAAGCCAGGATGAGCAGGAAATGGCCGATCGAGGCGGACAGCCCCATCAGCACCATCAGGCCCCATTGCAGCAGGCTGAGTTCGGTCCAGACCCAGGGCAAAGCCAGCGAGGACACCAAGGTTCCCACCCAGCCGGTGTACAGGTGCATGGTCAGCGGGTCTTCCGTGCGTACCATGCGGCTGGTCAGCAATTGAAAGAAAGAATTGAGCACCAGTACGCCCAGCGGCAGTAAGGCCACCCCGGTAAATGTTTCAGCCCCGGGTCGGATGATGATCAGGGCGCCAGAAAATCCGCCCACCACCAACAGCCAGCGCAGACGCGAGACAGCGTCCTTGAAGATCAGCCAGGCCAGCACGGTGATCAGCAAGGGCACCAGCGAGACGATGGCGGTGAATTCGGCCACCGCAATATGCTGCAAGGCGACAAAGGCGCCCAGGCTGCTCGAGACCAGCAGCAGGCCACGCAGCAATTGCAACCAGGGACTGGCGGTGCGCCAGATTGAGCGGCCCCGCCGCGGCGCGAGCACCACGGTGGTGAAGAGGGCCTGGAAAAAATAGCGGAACCACAATGCCATCAACATGGGCACTGTGCCCAGTACCAGCTTGGTGACGGTGTCGAGTGTGGCAAACAAGGCCACCGCACCCAGCGTCATGCCAATGCCGGTCAGGGCCGAGCTCGCAACAGCCGCCGACCTCACTGAATTCGCTCTTGCAGCAGCTCCCAGACCGGGATCAGGCCGCCGGGCAGGTAGGGCAGGGTGCCCAGATCGGTGTGGCTCTCATCGGGGCTGTGAAAGTCACTGCCCCGTGAGGCCGCCAGCGAAAACTCCTGCGCCATCTCAGCGTACTTGATCGCCTCTTGCGCGCTGTGGCTGCCAGTGACGACCTCAACCGCCCGCCCGCCATGCAGCTTGAATTCGGTAAACAGGGCGTATTCCTCGTTTGGCGTGAACTTGTAGCGGGCTGGGTGGGCGATGACCGCGACCCCACCGGCCTCGGTGATCCAGCTGACGGCGCCTTTGAGCGAGGCCCATCGGTGGGGCACAAAGCCGGGTTTGCCTTCGGTCAGGTATTTGCGAAAAACCTCGTTGGTGTCTTTACACACGCCCACTTCCACCAAAAAACGGGCGAAGTGGGTGCGCGAGACCAGATCGGGATTGCCCACAAACTTGAGCGCGCCTTCATAGGCGCCGCTGATGCCTACCCGCGCCAGGCCGTCGGCCATCTCTTGCGCCCGCTGCGCCCGCCCACCGCGGGTCGCTTGCAAGCCGACCCGCAGTTGCTCATTGTCGGCATCGAAACCCAGGCCGACGATATGCACTGTCTCGCCGGCAAAGGTCACCGAGATCTCGGTGCCGGTCAGGTAGCCCAGGCCATGGCTGCGAGCGGCCGCTGCAGCCCGCTTTTGGCCGCCGATCTCATCGTGGTCAGTCAGAGCCCACAGCTCGACCCCGCCGCGATGGGCCCGCTCGGCCAGTTCCTCTGGCGTCAAGGTGCCGTCGGAAACCACCGAATGGCAGTGCAAGTCGGCGTTGAGAATATTTTGAGCTGGGGTCACCCCTGAATTTTACGTGCCGAGCGCTCAGTGTGTGTGCCGTGCCGCGTCCGCTGCGCGACCCGGCGGGGTATTCGGCCCTGCAGGCCGTCAAGCCTGAGCGGCCTCGACGATAAATCGCACCCGCCGGACCCCCTGCCATTCATCGGCATCGAGCCGAAAAGCCAGGTGGACCCGCTGGGCCAGCGGTTCGGTGCGGCCGAACCAGATGCCGTCCACATCCTGGCCCTGGTGCTTGAGCTTGAGCATCAGGTGTTTGTCGCTGACCAGGCGCTGAGACAGCACCTGCAGCTCTTCACTGAAAGTAGGCGCTGCAAACCCTTGGCCCCAGACCTGCTGCTGCAGCGCATCGACCACATCTGCGCGGCGATATTCGGGCGCCAGCGGCCCGTCTGTTTCCAGCCTGCGGGTCAGGGTGGCCTCGTCCAGCCACTCTCTGGCCACCTGCTCCAGGGCTGATTTGAAAACCTCAAATTGATCGATCGCCACCGTGCAGCCGGCGGCCATGGCATGCCCCCCAAAGCGCAGCAGCACGCCCGGGTGGCGCTTGGCGACCAGGTCCAGCGCGTCGCGCAGGTGAAAGCCGGCGATCGAGCGGCCCGAGCCTTTGAGCTCATGCGACTTGCCCTCGGCGCCGCTGGCGGCGAAAACAAAGCAGGGCCTGTGCATCTTGTCCTTGATGCGCGAGGCCACGATACCCACCACGCCCTCGTGAAAGTCCGGATGGAAGATCACCACCGCCGGCGGCGCTTGTTCCTGCTCCAAAGCCATGGCGTCTGCCGCCAGCATGGCTTGCTCGCGCATATGGCCTTCGATGTCGCGGCGCTCGCGGTTGATGCGGTCAAGCTCGCCGGCCAGCGTTGCGGCTCGGCCCGCATCGTCGGTGAGCAGGCATTCGATGCCCAGCGTCATATCGGCCAGGCGGCCGGCGGCGTTGATGCGTGGCCCCAGGGCAAAGCCGAAGTCCATGCTGCTGGCGGTGGCCGCTTTTCGACCAGCCACCTGCAGCAGCGCACTCAGGCCCGCCGGCATCTGCCCGGTCCGGATGCGTTTGAGGCCTTGTGCCACCAGGCGCCGGTTGTTGGCGTCGAGTTTGACCACATCGGCCACCGTTCCCAGCGCCACCAGGGGCAGCAGACTGTCGAGCCGGGGCTGGCTTCTGCCACTGAAAATGCCGCGCTCTCGCAGCTCAGCTCTGAGGGCGAGCAGCACATAGAACATCACGCCGACGCCGGCGATGGACTTGCTCGGGAATGGACAGCCGGGCTGATTGGGGTTGACGATCACATCGGCCTCGGGCAGCCGAATCTGGCCGTTGATCAGCGCCGGCAGGTGGTGGTCGGTGACCAGCACCTGCAGGCCAAGCGCGCGCGCTCTGGCCACGCCGTCCATGCTGGCGATGCCGTTGTCCACCGTGACCAGCACATCGGCGCCACTGGCTTTGACCCGCTCGGCAATGCTGGCCGTCAGGCCATAGCCATCAATCACCCGGTCCGGGACCAGGTAGCTGACCCGGTGAAAGCCCATGGCCTGGCCCAGCAGGCGCAGGCCGCGCACCGCCACCGCGCAGGCAGTGGCGCCGTCGCAGTCGTAATCGGCCACGATGCAGATGGAGCGTTTGGCATGCATGGCATCGGCCAGCAGTTGCGCAGCCGCATCGGCCTGCAGCAATTGCGCAGGCTCGATCAGCAGGGCCAGGCCGTCGTCGAGCTCGGCCGGGTTGTGCACGCCCCGCGCGGCGTAGAGCTGCGCCAGCAGCGGATGTATGCCGGCCTGCTGCAGGGCCCAGACGCTGCGCGGCGGTGCATCCCTGACGGTGATTTTCATAATCCTTCCTTGAGCAGACGGGGCCAGGGGCTGGGCCGAAAGAGACCGGCCAGTCGGCCCATCAGGCTCGCTCCTGCGGTCTGCAGTGTCAAGCAGCCGCGCTCGCCGCACAGACTGAGCTGCACGGCTTCGCCAGCTTGTTGCCGCGCCAGCAGCGGGCGCAGTACCTGTGCATCCAATTCAAACCAGGCTTGGGCGTAGGCGCTCCAGTCGCCGGCCATGGCTGCCGGGGCCAGCAGTCGGCTCAGATGCACCGCCTGTGGCGGGCGAGTCGCAGCGGGCAGGCGCCCGGTGCCGCTGAACCACAGCGAGTTGATGGCCAGCTCGCGGCGGCCGGCCCGCGCCTCGTTGATCGGGTGGGTGTATAGCAGCATCTGCATCTCATTTTGAAGGCGCCGCAAGAGACGCGCCGCTGGGCCGCCCGCAAGCCAGGGGTCGACGTCGCGCCCGATCACCCGCTCCAGCGAGGCGGTGGGCAGATCCATGGGCTGGCCCTGCACCAGCCACTGGCCGGGGCGCAGGTGGTGCAGCTCGAGACCGTCGGCGGCAAAGTAGGGCGCCATATCTTGCATCAGCGCCAGCGACTCCGAGGCGCTGATGGGCAGCAGCGATGGGTCGCTCATGCTGGCCTGCTCCCGCCCCATGACCCAATGACACAGCCTGATTTGACCCCATGGGCCTTGTGACTTGAGACCCCGTGCAGCCGCTTGTCGCGCGGCCCAGGGCAAGAGCCCATCGGCCAGCTCCGGCCAGCCCAGGGCGCTGGCCAAGGCCCGCTCATGCGGCGGGCTCAGGCTGTCGGGCTCGCCCCGCAGTTGCGCGCTCGGGCGCATGCTGCCGAGCAATTGCCGTGCGGCGGCAGTGTGCTCGGCTGGCAAAGCTTCGATGGCTGCAGCCCAATCAGGGCTGTCACAGGCCGCAAAGGCAATGATCAGGTGCCTGGCCTGGTGCGCACCGACCGGGTCGGTTTCAAAAACATCGAAATCAGCAATTGCCATGCGTGTATTGTCCCGATTCCGACGGGCCCGTGGCCCCGACGCCCGGTGCCACAATGTTGGGATGGCTATTCCTTATGAGCTGATGCTGGGCTGGCGCTACACCCGGGCGGGGCGGGCTGCACGGCGCAATGGCTTCATTTCCTTTATTTCCGGTGTGTCCATGCTGGGCATCGCCCTGGGCGTGGCGGCGCTCATCATCGTGCTCAGCGTGATGAACGGCTTCCAAAAAGAGGTGCGCGACCGCATGCTCGGCGTGATCTCGCACATCGAGGTGCAGGCGGCCGATGGCGGCGCGATCAAGGACCTGAGCGGCACTTTAGAGGCCCTGCGCCGCCACCCGGCCGTCATCGGCGCCGCTCCCTTCGTCTCGGCCCAGGCTCTGCTGGCCCGAGGCGAGGAGATGAAGGGCGTTTTGCTGCGCGGCATCGACCCCAGCCTAGAAGGACAGGTCAGCGAATTGGCGGGGCAGCAAAGGCTGCTCGAGCAGCTGCGGCCCGGCGAATTTGGCATCGTCCTCGGTGTTGAATTGGGTCGATCCATGGGCCTGCGGGTGGGGGACGCCCTCACTTTGATCGTTCCGGGTGGGCAGGTCACGCCGGCCGGCGTGGTGCCGCGCCTCAAGCAGATGCGGGTGGCAGGATTTTTCGAATCGGGCCATTTTGAATTCGACGCGGGCCTGGCCCTGATGCACCAGGATGATGTGCAGCGCCTGATGCGGCTGGAGGGCCCGGGCGGCATCCGCATCAAGCTGCGCGACCTGCACCAGGCCCGCAGCGTCGGCCAGCAACTGGCCGCGATGCTGCCGCCCGATCTGGTGGTGCGCGATTGGACCAGCCACAACCGGATCTGGTTTGCTGCGGTCCAGCTGGAAAAACGCATGATGTTCATCATCCTCACCCTGATCGTGGCGGTGGCTGCCTTCAACCTGGTCAGCACCTTGGTGATGACGGTGACCGACAAGCGGGCTGACATCGCGATCTTGCGCACCTTGGGCGCGAGCCCGCGCAGCATCATGGGCATCTTCATGGTGCAAGGTGCGATGGTGGGCCTGGTCGGCACCGGCGCTGGTCTGGCGCTGGGCCTTTTGGTTGCCTTCAATATCGATGTCATCGTGCCGGCGCTTGAGCGCCTGCTCAGCGCCAGCTTCCTGCCGCGTGAGATTTACCTGATCAGCCGCATGCCCAGCGATCCGCAGGCGGCCGATATCTTGCCTATTGCCCTGATTGCACTGGTGCTGGCCTTCCTGGCTACCCTCTATCCGAGCTGGCGCGCCAGCCGCGTCAACCCGGCCCAGGCCCTGCGCTATGAGTGAGACCTCCTTACCCCGTTCGGATGCGGAGACCCCGGTGCTGCAGGCGCAGGGTCTGAGCAAGCGCTTTGTCGAGGGTCCGCTGGATGTGCAGGTGCTCAGCGGCGTGGACCTGCAGGTTTCGGCCGGCCAGACCCTGGCCATCGTTGGCGCCTCTGGCTCGGGCAAAAGCACCTTGCTGCATCTGCTGGGCGGGCTCGATGCGCCCAGTGCGGGCCGTGTATTTTTGATGGGGCAGGAGTTGTCAACCCTGCCCGTCAGTGAGCAAGGTCGCCTGCGCAACCGCCACCTGGGTTTTGTGTACCAGTTCCACCATTTGCTGCTGGAATTGAGCGCGCTCGAAAATGTGGCCATGCCTTTGCTGATTGCTCGCCAGACTAAAGCGGCTGCGCTGCAGGCCGCTGCGGCCACCTTGGAGGCGGTTGGGCTGGGCCACCGGCTGCAGCACCGCCCGGCCGAGCTCTCCGGCGGCGAGCGCCAGCGGGTGGCCATAGCCCGCGCCTTGGTCAACCGACCCGACTGCGTGCTCGCCGATGAACCCACTGGCAACCTCGACCGCAGCACGGCCGCGATGGTGTTCGATCTGATGCTCGGGCTCGCCCGTGAGCAGGGCACGGCCTTTGTGGTGGTCACCCACGACGAGAGTCTGGCTGAGCGCTGCCAGCAGCGCTTGCGCTTGCAGCAGGGTCGTCTGGTTGCTGCCTGAGCGGCTGGCCGGCGTGGGCAGGCGGGCCTTAAGCGATGCGGTTGAACCAGAGCATGGACAGGCCAGCCGACAGCAGGGCCAGCGCAGCGCCGAGCAGGGCCAACAGACCTGAAATCTCAGTGTCCTTTTTTTGCAGGGTGAGCTTGGAGCTCAGCGTGGTGTAGACCTTCTTGAGGTCTTGTGCAGTGCCGGCATAAAAATACTCGGCCTGGGTTTTGGCGGCAATCGCCTTGAGCGACTCCTCATCCAGCCGCACCCGCATCGACCAGCCTTCAAAGCCGATGGTTTCGCCGTTGACCGTGCCCACTCCCACGGTGTAGATGCGCACACCATAGTCGGCGGCCAGCTTGGCCGCCTCCATCGGATCGACCCCGGTGGTGCGCTGTCCGTCGGTCAGCAAGATGATGGCGGCCGAGTCGTTGGAGCCGGGCGCAACCGGCTCGTAGGTTTTCTTGGCGGTCTTGGCCTTGTCATCTAGGCTGGCGCCTTGGGGCCGGCCTCCGTATTGCATCTTGGACAGGTCGATGTCGGCATCCGGAAACAGCTCGGCCAATGACATCACGATGCCGTTGCCGATGGCGGTGCCGCGCTGCATCTGGAATTTGTCAATCGCCGCCACCAGGTCTTCTCGGTTGACCGTGGCCGGCTGCACCACCGAGGCGGTGCCGGCAAAGGCCACGATCGCCACCTTCACATGGCGTGGCAGATCCGCCAGAAAAGCCTTGGCCGCGTTTTGCGCAGCCACCAATCGGTTGGGCTCGACGTCGGTGGCGCGCATGCTCCCCGAAACATCCATGGCCAGCACAATGGTGTCTTGCTGCGAGGGCAGGCGGATGGTGGCAAATGGCCGGGCCGACGCCAGCAGCAGGGCCGTCAAGGCCAGCGCAAACAGCAGCGGCGGCAGGTGCCTGCGCCAGCTGCTGCTGCCCGCCATGGCCTCGCGCACCATGGCCAGGCTGGCGTAGCGCAAGGCCGCTTGCCGTTTGCGCTTCATCAGCCACAGGTAAAACAGCACCAAGGCCGGCAGGATCAGCAGCAACCAGAGGAGATCGGGCCAGAAGAAGGTCATGGGCTTAGCTTGGGGTGTGAATCGGGCGGGGCGTCAGGCCGCCTGCAAGCGACCGCCCGGACCGCGCAGACGCCGTTTGCGCAGTTGGCAAAATCGCACCAGGGCGTCGAGCAGATCGTCGTCGGTGCGCAACTCCAGCGCGTCCACACCGCTGCGCGCCAGTGCCAGCCTGAGATTGTGTTCGCGCGCCAGGGCGAGGTCGGCAAAGCGACGCCGAAAGCGCTTGTCCTGGGTATCGACCCACAGGGTCTGACCGGTTTCTGCATCGCGCAGCGGCAGCAGTCCGATGTCGGGCAGGGCCATCTCCAGCGGGTCATAGAGGCGCACCGCCACCACATCGTGGCGCTGCGCCAGCAGGCCCAGGGCCTGCTCCCAGCCGGACTCGCTGATGAAATCGGACACCACAATCACCGTTGAGCGCCGGCGCACGCTCTGCGAGGCTGTGCGCAGCAGGTCTTGCAGCCGGGTCGGCCCGCTCAGGGCCTGTGCGGGGCGTTGGCGCAGCAGGTGCATCAGTTGCAGCACCTGCGCCCGCCCACCGCGTGCTGGCAAAACCGCATCGACTTGCGAGCGGTAAGTCATGGCGCCGACCCGATTGCCTTCACGGGTGAGCATGCGCGCGAGCACCGCCACCAGGTCCTGCGCCAGATCGCTCTTGCGCTGACGACCCGAGCCGAAATCGACCGAGCCGCTCAGATCGAGCAGAAACCAGGCGCTCATCTCGCGGTCTTCGGTGAACACCCGCACATGCGGATGGTCCATGCGGGCCGTCAGGTTCCAGTCGATGTGCCGCACATCGTCATGGTGCTGGTATTCGCGCAGGTCGGCCAGGTCCATGCCCTGGCCACGCATCAGGGTGCGGTGGTGGCCTTGCAGCAGCCCGTCGAGGCGGCGCAGTACCGTCCATTCGAGCCGGCGCAGCACAGCCTCGGCACGCTCGGCCGCTGGCTCGGGCACATGCTCGGCCGTTGGTGGGGGCTTGGGCTGGCGCCCGCGCAACAGCTTAGGCAGCCAGTTTTTCATGCTCGAGCGGTTTGGCGGGCGCAGCGATTTTGGCCATGATGCGTGAGATCACCGCGTCGCTGTCCAGGCCCTCAGACAGCGCCTCATACGACAGCACCAGGCGGTGGCGCAGCACATCGGGCACCAGATCGCTCATGTCTTCGGGCAGCACGTAGCTGCGTCCACGCAGCAGCGCCAGCGCGCGGGCACCCTCGGTCAGGGCAATGGTGGCGCGAGGACTGGCGCCGAAGGTGATCAGCCGCTTCAGATCGGCCAGGTCATGGCGCTCAGGGTGCCGGGTGGCCGAGACCAGCCGCACCGCATAGTGCAGCAGCGAGGGATCGACATAGACCTTGCGGCACTCGGCCTGTAAGGCAGCGATCTGCTCGATGCTGGCCACCGCGCCGACTTCGACCTTGGGGCCGATCATGCGCTCGACGATGACGTACTCTTCTTCGTCGCTGGGGTAGTCGACCAGCACCTTCATCATGAAACGGTCCACCTGCGCCTCGGGCAGCGGGTAAGTGCCTTCGGTCTCGATCGGGTTTTGCGTGGCCATCACCAAAAACGGGCGCGGCACCGGGTGGCTTTGGCCGGCAATCGTGACCTGTCTTTCCTGCATCACCTCCAGCAAGGCGCTTTGCACCTTGGCGGGCGCCCGGTTGATCTCGTCGGCCAGCAGTAAGTTGGTAAACACCGGTCCCAAAGAGGTGCCGAATTCGCCGGTTTTTTGGTTGTAGATACGGGTGCCCACCAGATCGGCCGGCACCAGATCGGGGGTGAACTGGATGCGCTTGAACTGCCCGCGCACGGTATCGGCCAGGGTTTTGACGGTCAGCGTTTTGGCCAGGCCTGGCACACCCTCGACCAGCAGATGGCCCTGCGCGAGTATGGCGATCATCACCCGCTCAAGGAAGCGGTCTTGGCCGACCACCACCCGCTTGACCTCGTAGAGGATCTGTTCCATCAGCGCGGCGGTGTGGGTGGCGGGTTCAGAGTTCATGGGCTGTCCTGAGCAAGCAAGGGGTTTAGAACGGAGGCATACCGACGGCCGACGCTGCGTTTTCAATCGGCACGGCAAATCCGATGCCGATGAAGGTGCGCTGCTGCGAGGGGTTGTAGATGGCGGTCACGATGCCCACCACTTGACCGTCCATGGTCACCAGCGGTCCGCCCGAATTGCCGGGGTTGGCCGCTGCGTCAAATTGAATCAGATTGCGCATCTCCTGCTGCCCCTCGGGCGAGCGAAAGGCGCGCTGCAAGCCCGAAATGACGCCGGCCGAGGCCGAAGGCCCGATGCCAAAGGGAAAGCCCACCGCCAGCACCTCGTCGCCGGGCGCCAGGTCGCTGGTTGAGCGCATCGTGGCGGCAATCAGGTCATCGGGAATTTTGTGGGCCTGCAGCACCGCCAGATCGTTTTCCGGCTGGGCGCCAGTGACCGAGGCGGTGGTCTCCAGCCCATCGTAGAACTCGATGCGGATCACGCTGGCGCCTTGCACCACATGCAGATTGGTCAGGATGATGCCCTTGTCGACGATGACCACGCCGGTGCCCACGCTGCGTTGCACCAGCTCGCCGGTTTTCGGGTCGGGGCTCATGCCCAGTACCCGCACCACGGAAGGCCGGATCGCCTCGTAGGCCTTGGCCGCCTTCGAGGGCAGTGGCACCGTCTCCAGGGTTTTGAGCACCGCCGCGTCGATGTCTTTTTGCGTCAGCGCGCGCGGCATGTTCAAAGCCAGGGTGAGCAAGCTGGCGATCGTGGTCAAGGCCAGCAGGGCGATGACGCCCCACAGCAGCCGGGGGTCTGCGCGCAGGCGCCGCCAACGCTGCCACGCCGACGGCGCTGGGGGCGTGTCAGCGCCGTCCTGCTCGAGCGGGGGCGGGCCCGGTCGGGACGCGGAGCTGCTGTAGAGGGCGGACCTTCGCATCAGATCACCTGCAAGGGGAGGGGCGCTCGCTGCTCAGCGAGCTGCTTGATCTGCCACGGTATCACGTTCGGCGCGGTTTTGCATGCTGCAGGAAAGGCTTGAGGCATCATGGCGTCATGGTCTGGATCGACACCCACTGCCACCTTGATGCGTCTGAGTTCGCCCATGACCAGGACGCCATGCGCAGCCGCGCCCGTGCTGCCGGGGTGCAGCACTGCGTGATTCCGGCTGTGGCGCCGACTCATTTTTCCGCGGTGCGGCAGCTGGCGCACCGCTTCGGCGACAGTTACGCCCTGGGGATACACCCCCTCTATGTCGCCGATGTGACCGATCGGCACCTGGTCGAGCTTGAGCAAGAGCTGCGGGCCCACCGATCGGACCCGCGGCTTGTTGCGCTGGGCGAAATCGGTCTGGATTTTTTCGTGCCTGCCCTGTGCACGCCGGCCATGCGCGTTCACCAGGAGCGCATCTACCGCCAGCAACTGCTGCTGGCGCGCCGCCTGGAATTGCCGGTGATTTTGCATGTGCGGCGCTCGGCCGACCGCCTGCTCAAACATTTGCGCGAGCTCGCGCCCGCCGCCGGTTGGCACGGCATTGCCCACGCCTTCAACGGCAGTGTGCAGCAGGCCCACGCCTTCGTGGAGCTGGGCTTCAAGCTCGGCTTTGGCGGTGCCTTGACCTTCCCCGCCGCGCGGCAGCTGCAGCATCTGGCCACCACCTTGCCGATGCAGGCCTTGGTGCTCGAGACCGACGCGCCCGACATCCCGCCGCAGTGGCTCTACCGCAGCGCTGCCGAGCGTGCCGGCGGGCTGCCCCAAGGGCGCAACGAGCCGGCCGAGTTGCCGCGCATCGCGCTGCAGTTGGCCCAGCTGCGCGGCCTGGCCCTGCCTGTTCTGGCTGAGCAGCTGCATCACAATGCGCTGGCGGCCTTGCCCGGGCTGTCTGCCTTGCTCGACCCCACGCCCGCGACCCACCCTGCTTGAAGCCGCACCACCGCATGCCCACGCCCGTACCTGCCCAGCTGCCCGAAGTCAGTTTTTCCGAAGACGATGTGGTGCGTCATTTGCACCTGGGCACCCCGTGGATACAAGGCTCGATGCGACGCGACGCGCCCTATGACATCGAGCTGGAGTACGTGCAGCGCATGATGGCCTGGTTGCTGTTCGTCCCGGCCGAGACCGTGGCCGAGCGGCATGCGATGCAACTCGGTCTGGGCGCGGCCGCCTTGACCAAGTTTTGCTACAAAAAACTGATGATGCGCGCCACCGCCATTGAGCTCAATGAGCAGGTGGTGCTGGCCTGCCGCCAGTGGTTCAGGCTGCCGGCGCCCAATGAGCGTCTGCGCATTGTGCTGGCCGATGCGGCGCAAGAGATCACCCGGCCGCAGTATGCGGGCACGGTCGACGCGCTGCAGGTTGACCTGTACGACGAAGACGCCGCCGCACCGGTTCTTGACAGCCCCGCCTTCTATGCCGATTGCCGCCGCCTGCTCACCGACGACGGGGTGATGAGCGTCAATCTGTTTGGCCGCCATGCCAGCTACGAGCAGTCGCTGGCCAAGATGGCGAGCGCTTTTGGCCCGGAGGCACTCTGGGCCTTTCGGCCCACACGCGAGGGCAATACCGTGGTGCTGGCCCAACGCCGGCCCCAGGCTCTTGAGCGCCCGCTTCTGGTGCAGCGCGCTCAGGTCATCGCCTCCAAATGGGGCTTGCCTGCCCCTAAGTGGCTCAAAACCTTGCAGCATCCGGGCTGAGCGCTGTGGCAGCCGCTGGGTCATCGCTGGCATCTAGGTGTAAGCCACATGCCAGAGTGCGTCAGATTGCATGCACAATCGGCCGGTTTTGGAACTTCGAGGAGTCTGTTTCGTGAATATCAAAAGTCAGAAGGACTTTGTGTCCGGGGTGATGTTCATGGTGGTCGGGGCTGCATTTGCCTGGGGTGCCACCAAGTACAGCGTGGGAACCGGTGCGCGCATGGGCCCGGGCTACTTTCCGCTGATGCTGGGCATCTTGTTGACCGTTCTCGGTGCGGTGGTGACCTTCAACGGTCTGGCCATTGAGCGGGTCGGTGGTGACAAGATTGGCAAGTGGGCCTGGAAGCCACTGTGCTACATCATTGGCGCCAACCTGATCTTTGGCATCTGCCTGGGCGGCCTGCCTTCGATCGGCCTGAAGTCGCTGGGGCTGATGGCCGGCATTTACGCGCTGACCTTTGTGGCCAGCATGGCCGAGCCCGGTTGGAAGGTGAAAAACACCCTCGCCCTGGCCACTGTGTTGGCCGTTCTGAGCTACCTGGCTTTCATCATGCTGCTCAAGTTGCAGTTTCCGGTCTGGCCGGTAATTTTCACCGCCTGATCGGCTAGCAAGGAATCAAGACCATGGATCTCATTTCCAATTTGTCGCTGGGTTTTGGCGTGGCATTCACGCCCATCAACCTGCTCTATGCCCTGATCGGCTGCGTGCTGGGCACCCTCATCGGGGTGCTGCCCGGCATTGGACCGGTGGCCACCATCGCCATGCTGCTGCCGGCCACCTACGCACTGCCGCCGGTGTCAGCCCTCATCATGCTGGCCGGTATTTACTACGGCGCCCAGTATGGTGGCTCGACCACCGCGATTTTGGTGAACCTGCCGGGAGAATCATCCTCGGTGGTGACCTGTATCGACGGCTACCAAATGGCTCGCAAGGGCCGGGCGGGTCCGGCTCTGGCGGCCGCCGGCATAGGCTCGTTCTTCGCCGGCTGCGTGGGCACGCTGATTCTGGCGGCCTTTGCACCGCCGCTGACCGAGTTGGCCTTCAAATTCGGCCCGGCTGAATACTTTGCCCTGATGGTGCTCGGCCTGATCGGCGCGGTGGTGCTGGCTTCGGGCTCGCTGGTCAAAGCCATCGCCATGATCATTCTGGGCCTGTTGCTCGGGCTGGTGGGTACCGACGTTAATTCGGGCGTGGCGCGCTTCTCGTTTGACGTGCCCGAACTGACCGACGGCATCGGCTTTGTGGTGATTGCCATGGGCGTGTTTGGCTACGGCGAGATCATTGCCAACCTGGCTCAGCCCGAGAGCGAGCGCGAGGTGTTCACCTCCAAAGTCAGCGGCTTGTTCCCCACTGCCGAGGACCTCAAGAACATGGCCCCAGCAGTGCTGCGCGGCACCACCTTGGGTTCCCTGCTCGGCATCTTGCCAGGCGGCGGCGCGCTGTTGGCGGCTTTTGCGGCCTATGCCTTGGAAAAGAAGATCAAGCTCAAGCCCGGTGAAGTTCCCTTCGGTCAGGGCAATATCCGGGGAGTGGCCGGTCCCGAGTCGGCCAACAACTCCGGCGCCCAGACTTCCTTCATTCCGCTGCTCACGCTGGGCATTCCGCCCAACGCGGTGATGGCGCTGATGGTCGGTGCGATGACCATCCACAACATCCAGCCCGGCCCGCAGGTGATGACCAGCAACCCCGAGCTGTTCTGGGGCCTGATCGCCTCGATGTGGATCGGCAATGCGATGCTGGTGATCTTGAACCTGCCGCTGATCGGCATGTGGATCAAGCTGCTGACCGTGCCCTACCGTTATCTCTTCCCAGCCATCGTCTTGTTCTGTGCGATCGGCGTGTATTCCACCAACAACAACACCTTCGACGTCTGGATGGTGGCCATGTTTGGTGTGATCGGCTACGCCTTCGTCAAGCTCGGATGCGAGCCGGCCCCCTTGCTGCTTGGCTTCATCTTGGGCCCGATGATGGAAGAAAACCTGCGCCGCGCCTTGCTGCTGTCACGCGGCGACTGGTCGGTGTTCGTGACCCGGCCACTGTCGGCCTCCCTGCTGGCCGTGGCGGTGATCATGCTTGTGATCGTGCTGCTGCCCTCGGTGAAAAACAAGCGCGAGGAAGCCTTCGTCGAGGAGTGACGCAGTCTGCCTGAGCGTGCAACGGCCCCTGCGGGGGCCGTTGTCGTTTGGAGCCCTGCGCTCCTCGTCGACCCAATTGCCCGGCTCTGACACAATCAAATGATGAATAAGCGTCTCGTTTGGGCCTGGCTTGCCTGCGCCGGTCTTTGCAGCTTCCTGGGGCCCGCCGCGGCCCAGGCACAGACCTACCCCAGCAAGTCCATTCGCCTGGTCGTGCCCTTTCCGGCTGGCGGCGCCACCGACCTGTTTGCCCGCACCGTCTCGCAAAAGCTCAGCGAGCGGCTGGGTCAGACGGTGGTGGTCGACAACAAGCCCGGTGCCGGCGGCACGCTGGGTGCCGACCTGGCCGCCAAGGCCCCGGCCGATGGCTACACCTTGCTGCTGAGCACCACCAGCACCCATTCCATCGGGCCCAACCTCAACCCGAAAATTCCGTATGACGCGGTGCGTGACTTCACGCCGGTCTCGCATCTGGGCAACGCCCCCAGCATCATGTTGGTGCCCAACAGCTCGCCGGCCAAGACGGTCAAGGAATGGATAGACCATGCCCGTAAGAACCCGGGCCGATTGAACTACGCCTCCAGCGGCAACGGCACCATCGTGCAACTGACGGCCGAGCTGTTCAAAGCCCAGGCCAATGTGTTCGTGGTGCATATCCCCTACAAGGGGACGGCGCTGGCCATTCCCGACTTGGTCAGCGGCAAGCTTGATGTGCTGTTCGACTCGCTGCCCACCGGCTTGCCGCATGTCAGGGACGGCCGGCTGCGCGCGCTGGGCGTGACTTCGGCCCAGCGCACCCCGCTGGCGCCTGATCTGCCGCCGATCTCGGATGTGCTGCCCGGCTACGAGTCCAACACCTGGTTCGGCCTGTTCGGCCCGCGCGGCCTGCCGACCGAGGTGGTGGTCCGGCTCAATGCAGCGGCCAACCTGGTGCTCAAGGACGCCGAGGCCATCGACAAGCTCACCCGCCTGGGCATCGAGCCGGTGGGCGGCACGCCGGCCCAGTTCGCGACCATGTTGGCGGGGGAATCGGCCAAGTGGAAAAAGATCATCCAAGAGCGAAAGATCACCCTCGAGTGACGCAGCCTATGCCCTTTGATTTCGGAAAAACCTATCCCAGCGCGCGCCTGCCCCTGTTCGCGCGCAACATCGTCTCCACCTCGCACCCGTCGGCTGCTCAGGCGGGGCTGCGCATGCTGCAGCAGGGCGGCAATGCGGTCGATGCGGCGATTGCTGCTGCTGCGGCCATGACCATCGTCGAGCCGGTCAGCAACGGCCTGGGCTCGGACGCGTTTTGCATCCTCTGGGACGGCCAGCGTCTGCATGGCCTCAATGCCTCGGGCCCGGCGCCGGCAGCTTGGTCCCCCCAGTACTTCCATCGCAAGTACGGCGATGCGGCCAAGACCCCACCCAAGCGCGGCTTTGATGCGGTCACCGTGCCCGGTGCGGTGGCAGCCTGGGTGGCGCTGTCGGAACGCTTTGGCAAGCTGCCCTTTGCCGACCTCCTCGAGCCGGCCATTGAGATTGCCGAGCGCGGCTATTTGGTGCCGGTGGTGGTGCAGCAAAAATGGCTGGCAGCGACCGCCGAACTGCAGTCGCTGCCCGGGTTTGCGCAGAACTTTCTGCCCTGGGGGCGGGCGCCGCAGGTGGGCGAGCTGTTTCGCTTTCCGGCCGCAGCGCGCGGCCTCAAAGCCATTGCGCAAAGCCGAGGCCAGGCGTTCTACTGTGGTGAGATCGCGCAGGCGCTGGAGAAGTTCTCGGCCGAGCACGGCGGCAGTTTGACCGCGCGTGATCTGGCCGACTACCGGCCCGAGTGGGTCGAGCCCATTGCCAAGAGCTACCGAGGGTACACGCTGCACGAGATTCCCCCCAATGGCCAGGGCATTGCAGCCTTGATCGCGCTGGGCATCGTCTCGCACTTTGACCTGGCCAGCCTGCCGGTTGACGGTGTGGCCGCGCAGCACCTGCAGATCGAGGCGATGAAGCTCGCCTTTGCCGACGTCTACCGCTATGTGGCCGATCCGCGCAGCATGGACATCTCGCCCGAGCAGATGCTCGACGATGCGTATTTGGCCAGCCGCGCCAAGTTGATCGACCCCAAGCGCGCGCAGGACTTTCAGGCCGGCAACCCGGTCAAGGGCGGCACCATCTACCTGAGCGCCGCCGACGAAAGCGGCATGATGGTCAGCTTCATTCAGAGCAACTACATGGGCTTTGGCTCGGGCGTGGTTGAGCCGAGCTTCGGCATCAGCCTGCAAAACCGCGGCCACGGCTTTTCCACCGACCCGGCTGCAGCCAACCTTGCCAATCTGGTGGCGCCGGGCAAGCGGCCCTTCCACACCATCATCCCGGCCTTCCTCACCCAGGCGGGCCAGCCGGTCATGAGCTATGGCGTGATGGGCGGCAATATGCAGCCGCAAGGCCATATGCAGACCCTGGTGCGTATGCTGGACCACGGACAGAACCCGCAGACCGCGTGTGACGCGCCGCGTTGGCGCTACAACGCGGGCCTGAGCATCAATGCCGAGGGCACCATGGCACCCCAGACGGTGCAGGGCCTGCAGGAGCTGGGCCACCAGCCCGAAGTCATCAACGATTCTTACCAGGACTTCGGCGCTGGCCAGTTCATTTGGCGCATGGGTGATCCGGCGGTTGAGGGCTATCTGGCCGCCAGCGACCCGCGCCGCGACGGGCAGGCGGTGGGCTTTTGAGCGTGAGTCAGGCGCCAGTGCCGGCCGGCGCTGCGCGGCCTGAATCGGCGAACCCGCGCCGGGCCGCAGGCCTGAGCCTGGCCATCGTGGGGGCAATCGCCTTCAGTGGCAAGGCCATCATCATCAAGCTGGCCTACCGCTACGGCGTGGACTCGGTCACGCTGATCATGTACCGGATGTTGATCGCACTGCCTTTTTTCCTGGTCATGGCGTGGTGGTCCGGGCGTGGCAAGCCGGCTTTGCGCCCGCGCGACCTGCTTGGCGTGGCCTTGCTGGGCATGAGCGGTTACTACATGTCCAGCTTTCTGGATTTTCTGGGCCTGCTGTACATCTCCGCTTCACTGGAGCGCTTGATCCTCTACCTGAGCCCCACCATGGTGATGCTGCTCGGGCTGGCGCTGTACAAACGCTCGATTTCTCGCGGCCAGGCGCTGGGCATGGCGGTGAGCTACAGTGGCATCGTGCTGGTGTTTGTGCACGAGATCACCCTGCAAGGCAGCGATGCGGTGCTGGGCGCGGCACTGGTGTTTGCCAGCGCCTTGCTTTATGCGATTTATCTGGTCTATAGCGGCGAGTTGGTCCAGCGACTGGGCTCGCTGCGGCTGGTCGGCTGGGCCACCAGCGTGGCCTGCTTGTGCTGCATTGTGCAATTCGCATTCTTGCGGCCCCTGGCGGCCGCGCAGGTGGCGCCCGAGGTGCTGGGCCTGTCCCTGATTAACTCTCTGGTGTGCACCGTGGCGCCCGTGCTCATGATCATGATGGCCGTTGAGCGCATAGGCCCTGGCGCCACCTCGCAGGCCGGCATGGTCGGGCCCATCGCGACCCTGGTCATGGGCGTGCTCATCCTGGGCGAGCCCTTCACCATCTGGGTGCTGGCCGGCGCTTCGCTGGTGATCGCTGGTATTTATATTTTCACGCGCAGCAAGGCCTGAGTCGGCCCGCTTTCAAACATCTCAAAAGGAGAACTCTCATGGATCTTGGTATTGCAGGCAAATGGGCGCTGGTCGGCGGCGCGAGCAAGGGCTTGGGCCTGGGCTGCGCGCAGGCCCTGGCCCGTGAAGGCGTTCATGTGCTCATGGTGGCACGTGGCGCACCCGCGCTCGAGGCGGCAGCGGCCCAGCTGCGCGCTCAGGTGCCCGCTGGTACCCAGGTGCAGGCCTTGGCCTGCGACATCACCACCGTGGTTGGGCGCGAGGCCATTTTTTCCCAGCGCCGCGACTTTGACATCATCGTCACCAACGCCGGTGGCCCACCGCCCGGTGACTTTCGCAGCTGGGACCGCGATGCCTGGATCGCAGCGGTCGACGCCAATATGCTCACCCCCATCGAGCTGATCAAGGCCAGCATTGACGGCATGGCCACGCGCGGTTTCGGTCGCATCATCAACATCACCTCGAGCTCGGTCAAGGCGCCGATCGACATCCTGGGCTTGTCCAATGGTGCGCGCAGCGGGCTGACCGGCTTTGTCGCCGGGCTGGCACGCAGCAAGATTGCGGCTCAGGGCGTGACCCTCAATAACCTGCTGCCAGGCGCTTTTGACACCGACAGGCTGCGCGCCACCCAGGCCGCTTCGGCCGCCAAGATGGGCAAGAGCGTCGACGAAGTCGCCGACAGCCGCCGCCTGGCCATTCCGGCGCAGCGCTTTGGCACCGCTGAGGAATTCGGTCAGATCTGCGCCTTCCTGTGCAGCATGCAGGCCGGCTACCTGACGGGCCAGAATATCTTGCTTGATGGCGGGGCTTATCCGGGCACGTTCTGAGCCCGGCCGCCGTGCGGCTGCGGGCCCATGGTGGAAATCCCTGTAGGCTGAACCGGCCTTCGCCTTGTACAAACCATTTCACGGTTAATTGCTGTTTGTTTCACAGGAGATCAGAATCATGAACACCCGCCGCCATTTGATTCAAAGCGCTGGCGCTGCCGCCTTGCTCGGGATGGGCCTGCCCGCTCTGGCCCAGACCCGGGTCGAGACCCTGCGCATTATTGTGGGCTTCCCCCCGGGCGGCACCACCGATGCCTTTGCCAGGCGCGTCGGTGACAAGCTGCGCGGCAGCTATGCCAACACCGTGATCGTCGACAACAAGCCGGGGGCTGGCGGGCAGGTGGGGGTGACCACCTTGAAAAATGCGCCGGCCGACGGGGCTCACATTCTCTACACCCCGGCCTCGATGTTCACCATCTTCCCGCACTCGTTTGCCAAGCTGCCTTATGCGTTTGGCGACGCGACTCCGATCGGCCTGGGTCACTCCACCGATCACGGTTTTGTGGTCGGCCCTGCGGTGCCTGAGTCGGTCAAGAACCTCAAGGATTTCATCGACTGGGCCAAGGCCAATCCCGGCAAGGCGACGATTGCCAACCCGGGCTCGGGCTCGATGCCGCATCTGCTGGCCGGGCGGCTGGCCATGCTCGGTGGCTTTCAGATCACCAATGTGCCCTTCGCCGGCTCCGGACCGGCGATTCCGCAGGTGCTGGGCGGTCAGGTGGCCGGCATGTCCTCGCCCCTGGGCGATTTGCTGCAGCATCACAAGTCGGGCAAGGTGCGGGTGCTGGCGACCTCTGGGCCCGAGCGCTCACCCTATACCCCTGAGGTGGCGACCTACCGCGAGCAAGGGCAGGGCGAGCTGGTTGTGCGCGAATGGTTCGGCTTTTTCGCGCCGGCGGGCACACCCGACGCGGTGCGCGAGAGCCTCAACGCCGCCTTGCGCGCTGCCATGGCCCAGCAGGACCTGCGTGATTTTGTGACCCCTCTGGCCGGCCACATCGAGGCCAGCACGGTGGCCGACCACGCCCGCCGCCTGGCGGCTGATTCCGACATGGGCCGCCGTTTGGTCGGCGCCTTGGGCTTTAAGGCCGACTCCTGATTGAGAAGGGGTTTGTGTGCGCCATCAGCCAGCCAGAGCGGCTGCGCTGAGTCGCCCCCCGTGAGCACCTGACTGCTGAGGTTTCTCGCGGGTTGACCGCCTCAATTTTTGCATGCAAAATTGCACACATATGTCTGAATCGCCTCCTCCATCCACCGGCAAGCCGCCTGAGTCCAAGCCCAAGGCCATGATTCGCAGCGGGGATGACTCCCCCGTTCTGAGCGACGAGCAGATCGAAGACGCCAAGAAACTCATCGGCGTCTGGCTGCGCCGCGATGTCCACACCCCCGCGATCTACGAGCCGCTGTCGGTGCACGACATCCGGCGCTGGGCCCACTACAGCGTGGGCGACGACAACCCCCTGTTTAGCGACGTCGAGTACGCCAAGCGAACCTCGCTGGGCGTGGTGGTGGCGCCCCCCACCTTTCTCTACACCATCGACAGCGGCATCATTGCGCCGGGTCTGCCAGGCATCCAGTGGATTTTTGCCGGCTCGCGCTTCGAGCATTTCCTGCCGGTCAAGGCGGGCGACACCATCACCGCCCGCGCCCGGCTGATTGATGTGCAGATCAAGTCCAGCCGCAACGTGGCGCGCTATGTCAATCAGGTGGGTGAGGTCCTCTATACCAACCAATATGGCCAATTGGTCACTCGCTATGAAGGTGACATCTACCGCATTCCGCGCAAGCGCAGTGGCGGTGGATTCAAGTTTGCCGTCAATAGCGCTGCCGAAGCCCCCAAGCCCTACCGATACACCGACGATGAAATCGAGGCCATCGCAGAGGGCTACCGCAGCGAATTTCGCCGTGGCAGCCAGGTGCTGTACTGGGAAGAGGTGCAGGCCGGCGACCTGTTGCCTGTGGTGCAAAAAGGCCCGCTGACCCTGGTCGACATCGTCGGCTTTTATTCGGGCCGCAGAACCGTCTACAGCGTCATGAAGCTGGCTTTTGCCGAACGCGACCGCCACCCGCGCAATGTCTACTACTCGCCCTCGCGCAACATTCCCATGCATCCGGCGGCAGGGCATTTTGATGCCGAGATCGCCCACGAGATCGGCATGCCTGGCGCCTACGACCAGGGTTGGCAGCGCATCAACTGGGCCGGCCATATGCTGACCAACTGGTGCGGCGACCAAGGCTTTGTGCGCAAGCTCGAAGGCAAGGTGACCCGCCCCAACCTGGTCGGCGACCTCACCCGCATGCACGCCGAAGTCACCGGCAAGCGCAAGGACGCCAATGAGGCGCTGGTTGAAATTCGCTGGTGGGGCGAAAACCAGCGTGGCGAACAAAACTGTAGTGGTAAGGCCGAGGTGCGCCTGCCCTCGCGTGACATCAGCCTGCGCTGCTAAGGAGCAATAACAAAATGCGTAAACCGCTAGAGGGCATCAAGGTGCTCGACCTCACCCACGGCGTGGCCGGGCCCTACTGCACCATGGTGCTGGGCGATCTCGGCGCCGAGATCATCAAGATCGAAAAACCCGAGCGCGGTGACGCCACGCGCTACATGAACGTCAGCGACCGCTTTCACACCGACATCCCCAAGGTGGGCGGCGATTATTTTCTGGCCATCAACCGCAACAAGCGCAGCATGGCGCTTGAGCTCAAAACCCCAGAAGGCCGCCAGATCTGCGAGGAGCTTGCCGGCTGGGCCGACATCGTGGTGCAAAACTTCCGCCCGGGTGTGACGGGCCGACTCGGGCTGGACTACGCCAGCCTCAAGCGCTTTAACCCCAGGCTGATCTACGCCAACATCTCGGCCTATGGCATGGGCGGTGCCCACGCCGACAAGGCCGGCATGGACATCGCCGTGCAGGCACGCTCGGGCCTGATGCGCATCACCGGCTCGCCCGACTCCAAAGAGCCAATGCGCGCTGGCGCGTCCATGGCCGACTTTGGCGGCGGCATCTACCTGGTGACGGCAGTGCTTGCCGCGCTCTACGACCGCGAGCGCACCGGCGAGGGCCAAGAGGTCAGCGTCTCCCTGATGGATGCGACCATGAGCCTGCTGATCAACTATTCGGTAGCCGTGATGGACGGGGGCGCTGAGGTCGCACCGCTGGGCTCGGGGCACCCGCAGCTGGTGCCCTACCAGTCCTTCCCCACCCGCGACGGCTTTGTGGTGGTGGCCACTGGCACCAACAAAACCTACCGCACCTTTTGCGATGCGATCGAGCGGCCCGACCTCAGCGTCGACCCGCGCTTTGCCTCCAACCAGAGTCGGGTCAAGAATCGCGCTGCCATCGTCGCTGAGCTGTCCCAGGTGTTCAGCCAGCGCAGCACCGAGCAGTGGATTGCGATTTTGGAAAAAGCCGACATCCCCTGCGCCCCGGTCAATGAGCTGGCCGATGCCTACGAGGAGCTGCGCAGCACCTCGCCCGATATGGTGACTCAGGTGCAGCACCCGCAGCTCGGAGGCCTGACGCAGCTGGGCGTGCCGTTTCGCTTTTCCAACTGCGGCGGCGACATCCGCCGCCCGCCCCCCATGCTCGGCGAGCACACCGAAGAGGTGCTGGCGCAACTGCTCGGGCGCAGCAGCGAGGCCATCGCCACCTTGCGCGCGCAAAAAGTCATCTGATGAACGGTGCGCTTGCAGCCGCTGCGGGTCAGCTGGGGGAGCGCTATGGCGACCCCTTGGATTTCATTTTCCATGCCCGCTCGATCGCTCTGATCGGCCTGTCGAGCGACCCCCGCAAAATGACCGGCGCGCCGCTGGGCATCTTGCGGCAGACCGGATTTGCCGGGCCGATTTACCCCGTCAATCCCCGCGTTGCCGAGATCGGTGGCTTGCGCTCTTACCCCAGCATTGCGTCCTTGCCGCAAGCGCCAGATGTGGCCATGATCATGCTTGGCGCCAAACACTGCGCTCAAGCGGTGCGTGAATGCGCGGCCAAAGGCACCCGGGCGGTGGTGGTGCTCAGCTCAGGCTTTGAAGAAACCGACGGTGGCCAGCAGGCCGCTGCCGAGCTGCTGGCTGCGGCGCGCGAGAGCGGCGTGGCGGTGGTCGGGCCCAATTGCGAGGGCGTGTGGTCGGTGGCCCCGCGCGTGGTGCTCACCTTTGGGTCCGCGGCCAAGCGTGATGTGCTGACCCATGCGCCGGTGGCGATCTTGTCGCAAAGCGGGGCCATGGCCGGGGCCATCGCGCGGCACCTGCAAAACGACGCCATAGGTTGCGCCTACATGGTCTCGGTGGGCAACGAGACCGTCCTGACCCTGGCCGACTACATGGAGTGGATGATCCGCCAGCCCGATGTGCGGGTTCTGCTGCTGTTCATTGAAGGGCTGCGCGATGGCGAGCGCCTGGTGCGCTTGATTGGCCAGGCCACCGCACGCGGCATACGGGTGGCAGCGCTCAAGTCGGGCAACTCTAAAGCCGGCGTCGAAGTGGCGGCCTCCCACACCGGCAAGATTGCCAGCGACTACCAGGTCTACCGCGACCTGCTTGCGGGCGCTGGTGCAATTTTGGTCGACAGCCTGACCGATTTGATTGCTGCCGGTGAGGTCTTGAGTGTGGCGCCGGATCCGGCGGCGCGGCTGCCAGAACTGAGCCAACCCAGCGAGCGCGGCGTGGCGGTGTTCAGCATCCCCGGCGGCACCCGGGCCTTGACGGTGGACCAATGCGAGGCCCACGGGGTGCCGTTGTCGACCTTTGCCCGCAGCACGGTGGCGCAGCTTAGTGCCGCCCTGCCCGAATTCGGGGGTGTTGAAAACCCCACCGACCTGACCGGCCAGGTGCTGTCGCACCAGGGGCTGTTTGACCAGACCTTGTCCATCATCGCGGCCGATCCAAACACCGAGGCGCTGATTGTTCAGGTGGCCAATCGCGGCCCCAGCGATGTGATCGAGCGCACCGAACTGCTGGGCCAGATGGCCCGCGACACTGGGGTGCCGGTGATCGCCACCTTTTTGGGCGACAGCCTGCCAGCCGCAGACCGAGCCCGGCTGCGCGCGCACAAAGTGCTGTGTGCCCGCGATCCGGCCGAGGCCGCGCTGTTTCTCGGCTGGCTGTACCGGGCTCGGGCGGCGGCAGCGCAGCCCCTGGCGCCCGCGCCCACCCCTCTGGCCGATGCCCCAGCGCCAGCCGATTGGGCCTCCACCATGGCCTGGCTGCAGGCTTGCGGCATTGCGGTGCCGCCTTGGCGTGAGCTGGCCGCAGGCGATGATGTGGCGCAGGTGTGCGCCGGCATGGCGCGGGTGGCGGTCAAGGCGCTGCCTGAAGATGCGGCCCACAAAACCGAGGCTGGGCTGCTGGCCCTGGATGTGCAGGGTGCGAAGGCGATTGCGCAGGAGGCCGCCCGCATACGCCAGGCGCTGGGCAAGCCCCAGGCCCGCATCCTGGTGCAGGCCATGGTGGAAGGCGGCGTTGAAGTGGTGCTGGCTGCTCGCCATAACCCCGACTTCGGCCCGGTGATGGCCATTGGCCTGGGCGGCATCGCGGTGGAACTGTTTCAGGACATCACCTGGCTGGCTTTGCCCACCAGTGAGGCCGCCGTTCGCAAAGCCCTGGCTCGCCTGAAGCTGGCCCAGGTGCTGGCGGGCTTTCGCGGCAAACCCCCCGCCGATGCGCAGGCCTTGGTTCGGGCTGCAGTAGCATTTGGCCAGCGCTTTGTCGCCACCCGACCCAGCCTGGCTGAGTTCGAAATCAACCCCCTGCTGGTGCTGGCTCGCGGTGTGGTGGCCGTCGATGCCTTGCTGGCCAACACTGCCCAGGCGCAGCCATAGGACGATGAGGACATGAGCGATCTGAACCCGACAAGCAGTCCTGAAGCCAGACCCTTGGCGGGGCGCACCGCCGTGGTCACCGGTTCGGGCCGCAACATTGGGCGTGCCATCGCGATGGCCCTGGCCAGGGACGGGGCCAATGTGGTCATCAACGGTCATGGCAAGCCCGAGGCATTGGAGGCGGTGGCTGCGCAAGCCCGGGCTTTTGGGGTCCAGGCCATGGTGGCCGTGGCCGACGTGGGCGATCCCAGTGCTGTTGCGGCCATGGTCGATGCAACGGTTCAGCGCTTTGGCAGCTTGGACATCGCGGTCTCCAACGTCTCGGTGCGCCTGCACCAGCCCTTTCTCGACATCAGCATCGATGACTGGCAGCGTGTCATCAACACCAACCTGAGTTCAGCGTTTTACCTGGCGCGCGCCTGCCTGCCGCACATGGTCAGCCGGCAATGGGGCCGGATCATCCACATCTCGGGACGCGATGGCTTTTCGCCCAAACCCAACCGGGCCCACAATGTGACCGCTAAGGCCGGTGTGTTTGCCCTGGCCAAGGCGATTGCCACCGAGTTCGGTCCCATGGGCATTACCGCCAATGCGGTGGCGCCGGGCATCGTGGATACCGAGCGTGACCTGAACCACTATCCGGACGTCACCAACGCGGCCCTGCAAAACAGCTTTGCGGTGCGCAAGGCGGCCATGCCGCTGCGACGCTTCGGCCATGTCGATGAGATCGGGGCGGCCTGTAGCTATTTGTGTTCGGAGGCGGGTGGCTTCATGACCGGCCAGATCCTGCACCTCAATGGCGGCGAGTTCATGTTCTGATCGAGGTCTGACCATCGCATGAAGCCCAACCCTCCTCATCTCAAGTCTGGTGTCTGAGCCATGAACACACGTCCTGCTGGAGTGACCGATGCGATGGCCGACTTTGCGGTCGGCCACAGGCCCTATCCGGCACTGGCCCGCCAGCGTGCGCTGGACGCGATGATCGATTGCCTGGCTTGCATGTACGCGGGCAGTCGCGAGCCCTTGGCGGCGCCCCTGCTCAAGGTGCTGCCGACCGCGGACGGCGAGTCGCAGCGCTATCCCGCGCTGTTCATCGGTACCGGGCGCTATGGCTCGGCTGCTGATGCGGCGCTCTACAACGGCGCCGTTGCCCATGCGCTGGACTATGACGACACCAACCATCCGGCCTATGCCCACCCCAGCGCGGTGCTGTTGCCGGCCTTGCTGGCGGCGGCCCGGATGGCCGGTGCCAGCGGCAGCGAACTGATAGACGGCTATATCGCCGGCTTTGAAATTTTCGGCAAGCTCGGCCGCGCGATGAACACCCAGCACTACAAGCGCGGCTGGCATGCGACCTCGAGTTTTGGCACGCTGGCCGCAACCGTTGCGATCGCTCGTATCTTGAAGCTCAGTCATCGCCAGACGGTGATGGCGCTCGGGATTGCGGCCTCCTCGGCCTCGGGTCTGCGGGCCAATTTCGGCAGCATGGTCAAACCCTTGCACGCCGGCTATGCAGCCCGCAATGCGGTGCTGGCTGCGCTGCTCGCGCGCGAGGATTTTGATGCGGCGCCACAGGCGCTGGAGCACCCCTATGGCTATCTGTCGGTGTTCAACGCCGGCATCGGCTTTGACACGGCTCCCCTGATGGCGCTGGGTGAGGACTTGGAGATCCTCACCGAGCACGGCCTGGCGCTCAAGCCCTATCCAGCCTGCGGGGCCACGCACCCTGGCATCGAAGCGGCGCTGAGCCTGCATCCGCAGTTGGCAGGCGAGGGCATTGCTCAGGTTCAGGCGGGTGTCTGTGAGATGGCCTTCTCGCCCCTGATCTACGTCATGCCCCATACCCCGCTGGAGGGCAAATTCAGCCTGCATTACTGCATTGCGGCAGCCCTGGTGTTTGGTGAGGTGAACCTGTCGACCTTCACAGACGCCAAGGTGGCCGATCCGCGTGTGCGCAGCCTGATTCCAAAAATCTCGATGAAAACCGATGAGCGCTGGCGAGATGACAGCGAGTTTGCAACCGAAGTCATCGTCACCACCGAAACCGGCAGACGCTTAGCCCGGCACATTGCGCTGGCCGCGGGCAAGCCCGATCGCTGGTTCAGCCCAGAGCAGTTACGCGCGAAATTCGATGACTGCACCCACGCCTTCGGCAGTGCCTTCCAGCACCGGGTATTCACCGCTTTGCGTGGGCTCGACAGCGCTGATGATGTGTTGCCCTTGATCGAGCAGTTGCGACTTCAGGAGCCGGCGTCGCAGCGGGCCGCGTGAAGCCTGAGATCGGGCCATTTCAGACCCAACCCTGACCCAAGGACCCCCCCATGAAAGCAGCCTCCCCACTGGTCAGCCTCGCAGCCGCTGCGATGCTTGCCCTAGCCCCTCTGGCCCAAGCGCAGGACTATCCTAGCAAGCCTGTGCGTCTGGTCGATCCTTATGCGCCCGGCGGCTCCACCAGCGTGGTCTCGCAAGCCCTGTCCAAAAAATTCCAGGAATACACCGGTCAGCCTATGGTGGTGGACCACAAACCCGGCGCGGGCAGCAACATCGGCGCTGAAATCGTCGCCAAGTCAGCGCCCGACGGCTACACCGTCTTGGTTGCGGCCAGCAGCTTGGCCATCAACCCGAGCCTGTACCGCAATATGGCCTTTGACCCCATCAAGGATCTGGCGCCGATTGCCATGCTGATTCGCACGCCCAATGTGCTGGCGGTTCATCCGGCCTTGCCGGTGCGCAGCACCGCCGAGCTGATCGCTTATGCCAAGGCCAATCCCGGCAAGCTCAACTACGGCTCTTCCGGCAACGGCGCGACCAACCACATGGCGGCAGAACTCCTCAAGGTACTGGCCAAGGTGGAGATGCAGCATGTTCCTTATAAAGGCGGCGGTGAGGCCATGGCGGCGCTGCTCAGCGGCCAGGTTCAGGTGCTGTTCAACCCGGCATCGACCTTGGCCCCTCAGGACAAGGCCGGGCGCCTGCGCATGATTGCGGTGGGCAGTGCCGAGCGCGTGCCGGGGCTCAATCTGCCCACGCTGGCCGAGTCTGGCCTGCCCGGCTTTCAGTCGGATGTGTGGTTTGCCCTGCTCGCGCCTGCAGGTACGCCCGCACCGGTGATCGCCAAGCTCAATGCGCTGACCAATCGCATCCTGAAGGATCCGGCGGTGACGGCCACTTTGAACAAGGCCGGCCTGGAGCCCGTCGGCGGCAGTGCCGAGGACATGGCCAAATTGCTCAAAGCAGATACCGCGCGCTGGGCCGAGGTGGTCAAGAGCGCCGGCATCAAGATCGAATAAGTCGCCACCCATCGTCTCGAGTTCAGTGCCCCCCAGATGACCACCGATTCCATGCCTCCCCCTGAGGAGGTGCTCGATGTGCTGGTACAGAGCACTTACCAGGCGATCAAGGATGCAATCCTGGGTAACCGCTTGCGGCCTGGACACAAGTTGATTCATCAGGCGCTGGCCGAAAACCTGGGCGTCTCGCGAACGCCGGTGCGCGAGTCGCTGGAGCGTCTGTACCAGGAAGGCTATGTGACGCGCATTGCCAACCGCGGCTACTTTGTCGCGGAGATCGATGTGCAGGAGGTCCGCGACCTCTACCAGACGCGCGAGGCGCTGGAGGTTTTTTCCCTGCAACTCATCTTCAAAGCGGGCCTGCAAAGCCAGGCGCTGTCCCAACTCGAAGCCATCAACGCGCGGTATAAAAAGCTGTGCATGGAAAGCCTGAGCCGAGAGCGTTTGCTGGTGGACCGGGAGTTTCATCTGGCGCTGGCATGGCTGTCGGGCAACCGGTACCTGCACAAGACGCTCAGCAGCATCTTTGATCGACTGATCCTCAAACGCCGGGTCGAGGGATTTCACGATCTGCGGGGCATTGAGCCCTACAAAGACCATGTCAGTTTGCTGGCGGCCATCGAGTCTGGCGACGAGGCAGCCGCACTCGACTTGCTCAGCGCGCACATCACCGGCGCCAGTGCCCGCTTCATCCAATACCTCGAGCCCGCTGTGGCCTCGACATCAGGCATCGCTGGGCCTGCTCGCAAGGCCAAGTCTGCGCTCAAGAAAGCAGGGTCCTGAGATGCCGGTCACCCGTGTGCTTGTGGCCAATCGGGGCGAAATTGCGCTGCGCGTGATCAGGGCTTGCCAGCAGATGGGCCTAGAAACCGTGCTGGCCGTGTCTGCAGCCGATCGCGACAGCCTGCCTGCTCGGCTGGCCGATCAGGTGCTGTGCATAGGTCCTGCGCCCGCAGCGCAAAGTTACCTGCAGATCCCCGCGCTGATCATGGCTGCCATGGGCTCTGGTGCTGACGCCTTGCATCCCGGCTATGGATTTCTGTCGGAGTCGCCGGAGTTGGCCACAGCCTGCGCAGAGGCTGGGCTGGTTTTTGTGGGTCCTAGAGCGGACAACATCCGCGACATGGGCAACAAGCTGCGAGCGCGCGAGAAGGCGCAGGCCTTTGGACTGCCCTTGTTGCCCGGCTCCGAGCAGGTGTGCAGCTGGCAGGAGGCGCTGGCCGTCGCGGAGCAGATCGGCTTTCCGGTTTTGCTCAAGGCGGCGGCCGGTGGTGGCGGCAAGGGCATGAAAGTGGTCCGCGAGGGTGCTCAGATGCAGGCCCTGTTTGAAGCGGCGACCGGCGAGGCCGCGGCCTCCTTTGGCGACAACACGCTGTATTTGGAGCGCTATATCGACAGGGCCCGCCACATCGAGGTACAGGTGCTCGGTGACGATTATGGCCAGGTGATTCATTTGGGCGAGCGCGATTGCTCCTTGCAGCGCAGGCATCAGAAACTGGTGGAGGAATCGCCAGCGCCGGCGCTCTCGGACGCCTTGCGGGGCGAGATCTGTCAAGCGGCCGTGACCTTGGCAAAAAACATAGGCTATGTCAGTGCGGGCACGGTGGAGTTCATCTACGACGAAGCGCTCGGGCATTTTTACTTCCTGGAAATGAACACCCGGATACAGGTGGAACACCCGGTCACTGAGATGGTCACCGGCATTGATCTGGTGCAGGAGCAATTGCGGGTGGCGCGCGGCGAGAAGCTGCGCTTTGCCCAGAGCGATCTTGTGTTTCGGGGCCATGCGATCGAGTGCCGCATCAACGCCGAGCTTCCCCTGGAGGGCTTCAGGCCCAGCCCTGGGCGCATCAGCCAATGGTCGCCGCCGCAGGGGCCCAATATCCGGCTGGACAGCCATTGCCACGAAGGCTATTTAGTGCCCCCTTATTACGACTCGCTGATGGCCAAGCTGATTGTGTATGGCGTTAATCGGCAAGAGGCGATTGAGCGCATGGTCCGGGCCTTGAAGCAATTTCAGGTGCAAGGTCCAGGCACGACCATCGACTTTTTGGGGCATGTGGTGGCCCATCCAGAGTTTGCGCAGGGCCGGGTCACCACCGGCTTGGTCGAGCAGTTGATCGAGGAATTTGCCCTAGAGCAGGAGCGCTTGCATGCGCCCTGAGTGGCGCGCCTGTCAGGGGGCATTGGCGTCAAGCCTTGCCTAGGCCATGGCGGCTGCCTCGGGTCATGCAGCTGACAGTCCGGCATGGACGCCTGCCGGTTCTGTGCGCACAATGATTCGCGTTGACGCTGGCACGAAGAGGCAAAACCCGCGCTGCCGCAGATCGCCAGGCCTTGCGCCAAGCGGGCGAGGTGAGAAAAAAGCACGAGGAGGAGATGAATATGTTCAAACGGATTCTTGGTTCCTTGGCCTTGGCCGCAACTGGCGCGCTGAGCCTGACTGCACTCGCGCAGGACTACCCGGCAGCGCCGATACGGGTGGTGATCCCTTATGCGCCGGGCGGCGGCAGTGACATCCTGGCACGTCCAGTGGGGGTTTATATCGAAGGCGCGCTCAAGCAGCCGGTGGTGATCGATAACAAGGGCGGCGCGGGCGGCAATATCGGCTCGGAGTTTGTGGCACGGTCGGCGCCCAATGGCTATACCTTGCTGCTGGCCAACAACTCCCAGGTGATCAATCAGTTCGTCTATAAAAGACCGGGCTATGACATGGAAAAGGACTTCGCGCCGATCTCGCTACTGGGCACCTCGCCCACCGTGGTGGTGGTCAACAAGTCCCTGCCGGTCAATTCCATCCGGGAGTTGATCGAGTACGCGCAGAAGAATGAAGGCAAGCTCAACTTCAGCAGCGCAGGGGTAGGCACTCCGGGGCACCTGGCTGGTCTGCTGTTTAACAAGCAGGCCGGTCTGAACATTGTTCATGTGGCCTACAAGGGAACCGGACCTGCGATCCTGGCTTTGCTGCAAAACGAGGTGCAGGTCCATTTTGCGACGCCAGCGGCGGCCGATCCGCATGTGAAGTCGGGCGAATTCAAGGCCCTGGCGGTGACGTCGCAGGGCCGTTTTGCCCAACTGCCCAACCTGCCTACCGTGGCCGAGTCGGGTGTGCCTTCATTGCGTGATTACCACATCGATGTCTGGTGGGGCCTGCTCGCCCCGGCGGGCACGTCGGCGTCCATCCTTGAAAAACTCAATGCCTCGGTGGCTGCTGCCCTGCGCGATCCCAAGTTGCGCGACAGTTGGCTCTCGCGCGGCATGGTGCCCACCAGCAATTCGGTGGTGGCCTTTCAAAGCTTGATCAGAAGCGACCTGCAGAAATGGGAAAAGCTGGTGCGCGACAACGATATCAAGGTCGATTGACTCCACACTTTATCTTCGGTCAGTCATGAATTGGATAGACACATGGGACGTCTGATCACCATCAGGGACACCACGCTGCGCGACGGCCATCAGTCGCTGTGGGCCACGCGCATGTCCACCGAGATGATGCTACCGGTGGCCCGCCACATCGAGCGCTCTGGCATCAACTCGGTCGACATCATGGCGCACGTGATCATCGACTCGGCGGTGCGATTTACCAAGGACAACCCCTGGGATCGGGCCAATGCGCTGCGCAAACTCATGCCCACGCCCGACATGGCCGGCTACACGGCAGGCAAGGTGGCCTGGGGTTTCAGGTTGGCTCCCACCGACATCCTGGAGCTGTGTACCGAACTGACGATACGCAACGGCGTCAACATGGTCACCGCCATGAACGGCTTGCTCGATCTGGACATGATGGTCGACCAACTCAAGCAGGCCAAAGCCCTGGGTGCCAAGACGGCGGCAGCGCTGGTCTACTCGATCAGCCCGGTGCACACCGACGCGCTTTATGAGGAAAAAGCCCGCGCCCTGGTCGAACGCGCCGATGTCGACTACATCATGATCAAGGACTCCGGCGGGCTGATCACGCCCGACGCAGCCGGCTCCTTGTTTGACGCGGTCCGCCGTGGCGCGGGCCGCAAAAAGATCACATTGCACAGCCACGCCATGACGGGCATGGCTGGTCGGGTCTACATGATCGGCGTCGATCACGGCGTGGACGACCTGCAATGCGGAGTTTGGCCGCTGGCGCAAGGCGCGGCCCAGCCCTCGACCCAGATGGTGGTCAAGAATTTGCGGGCCAAGGGCTATCAGGTCGATATCGATGACGAGCAGATCGAGGCTATCAGTCAGCACCTGATTGCCGTGGCCAAGCGCCATGGTTTTCCTTTGGGCGGGCCGGTCGAATACGACGACACGCACTACGAGCATCAGATTCCGGGCGGCATGCTCAGCAATTTGCGATCGCAGCTGGCCGATGCGAATTTGCTGGAGCGCTTTCCCGAATTGGTGGGTGAAATTAAGCGGGTCAGGGCCGAATTGGGCTGGCCCACCATGGTCACCCCGTTCGCGCAATTGGTGGCCAACCAGGCGCTCTTCAATGTGGTCACGGGTGAGCGCTACGGCACGGTGCCCGACGAAATCACCCACTATGTGCTCGGTCACTATGGCCAGTTGCTGGCGCCGGTCGATGCGAATGTGCTCGATAAGATCCTGTCCAAGAGCTCGGCCGATGCCCGGCTAGCTCCCTGGGACATGCCGCCAGCGCTGCCGGAGCTGCGCAAGCGCTACCCCCATGCCAGCGATGAAGAGCGCTTTCTGCGCTACATGATTCCCGAGGCAGCGGTGGAGGACATGCTCAAACGCCAGGGCGATGCCAAAGCGCAGGACAGCGCGCGCAGGCGTGATTTCGGCCCCATCAGCAGCGCCTTGGTGCAGCTGATGGCCAAGGCGGCGAGCATGAGCGATGTCGGTGAGGTCGACATCCGCAGCGGCGATCTGCGCCTGCGTGTGGTGCGCTAAGCCATGGACAAGGTCTGGCCCACCCCGCAGGAGGCGGTTCGTGACATCAGCGAGGGCGCCAGCATTGCGATTGCCGGCTTCAGCGTTGACCATGGTTTTGCTGTCAGCCTGATCCAGGCCCTGAAGGATCAGGGCACAAAAAGGCTGTGCATCGTCTGCAACTCGCTGGGCGCCCCTGGGCAGTTGCGGCCTCAGATTCTGGTGGAGAACCAGCAGGTCAGCCGCTTGATTGCCTCGTTCTCGGCCCGCCCCGGCGTGCCCACCGACGCTGAGCGCCAGATCGCCAGCGGCGAGATCTCGCTGGAGTTGGTCCCCCAAGGCACCTTGGTCGAGCGCCTGCGCGCCGGTGGCGCCGGCATCGCCGCCTTCTACACCCAGGCCGGGCTGGATACGGCCATCGCACGTGGCAAGGAGGTGCGCGAATTCAAGGGCCAACGCTATCTGATGGAAGAGGCGCTGACGGTGGACTACGCCTTTCTCAGTGCCTGCCGGGCCGACCGCGCCGGCAACCTGGAATTTCGCGGCGGTAGTCAAAGCTTTAACCCGAGTTTTGCCAAGGCAGCGCGGGTGGCCATTGCCGAGGTCGATGAAATCGTTGAAGTCGGGCAGATCCCGCCCGAGCGCATAGGCTTGCCGGGCATTTTTGTCTCCCGGGTGGTGCAGCGTGTGCTGCAGCCCGATCCGCCAGGCGCACGCAAGAAGCGGCGTGGTGATGACACCTTCAAGACCTATCACGGCAAGCCGGGGCTGTCGCGCATGGACATTGCCCGCCGCGCCGCTTTGCTGCTCGATGACCACAGCTATGTCAATTTAGGCGTAGGCATTCCCACCCTGATCGCTAACCACATCGGCAGCAAGGACCTGATGCTGCATGCCGAAAATGGCATCCTCGGCTACGGCCCCTTGCCGGCCGATCAGCCCATTGACCGCGACCATTACAACGCCAGCGGTGAGTTCGTCGGGCTGATTCCAGGGGCCTCTTTCTTTGACAGCGTGACCTCCTTTGAAGTCGCCCGCTCCGGCCGGCTTGCCGCGGTGGTGCTCGGTGCCTACCAGGTGGACGCTCAGGGCAATCTGGCCAATTGGTCGACGCCGAACATGGTCGGTGGCGGCATTGGCGGTGCGATGGACCTGATCGCCAGCCCCAGCCGTCTCATCATCTTGATGGAGCACACCGACAGCAAGGACAGGCCCAAGCTCGTTGCGCAATGCACCTTCCCACTGACCGCCGAGCGCCGTGTGGACACGGTGGTGACCGATCTGGCGCTGCTGCGGCGGGTCGATGGCGTGTTCTGGCTCGAGGAGATCGCACGCGGCTTTGAGCTTGAGGAGGTGCTTGCGTTGACGCCGATGGGCGTGCGTGTGGCGCCTCAGGTCGGCGTCATGCAGGACGCATTTGAGACGAACCAGGCCTGAGTCCTCGGATTGAATCTATGGAAAGAGCCCAAACCATGCCAATGTCCCACGAAGAAATTCTCGATATCCTCGATGCGATTGACAAGATGAATTGCGCCTCGGTGGAGGTGACGCTGGGTGATGTGAGCATTGCGGTACACCGGGGCCAGGCCCCTGCGGCGCGCAGCGCCGAGGCGCCACAGGCCCAACACATGCCATCGGTTCATGCGCAAGCGCGCGCCAACCCGCAGCCCTCGCAAGCCGCTCCTGCTGCGTCGCGGGCGCAAGCTCAACCGAACGCTGATCTGGCGCCCTGGCTGGAGCGGGAGGCTCAAGGGCAGGTTCGCATCGTGCGCGCCCCGATGATCGGCACTTTCTACCGGGCCAAAGCCCCGGGCGAGCCGGCTTTCGTTGAGGTGGGCCAGACGGTGAGCCCAGGCGATACCCTGGGCTTGATGGAGGTGATGAAGTTGTTCAATTCGCTGCTCGCCAATGCGGCCGGAACGGTCGATGCCATCCTGGCGGGCAACGGCGATCTGCTGGAATTCGATCAGCCGGTTTTTGTGATCAGGACCGCTGTATGAACCGACAGACGCGCAACACGGGCTGCCGCGGCCCAGGGAGCAGCACCCCATGAGCCGGTCGATGGCCTATATCGTCGGTGCTTACGAGCACCCCACCCGCAAAGCGCCCGACAAATCGGTCGCCCAGCTGCATGCCGAGTGCGCCCGCGGCGCTCTGGCCGACGCCGGCCTGAGTCTGCGCGATGTCGATGGCTATTTCTGCGCCGGCGACGCGCCGGGCCTGGGCGCGCTCAATATGGCCGATTACCTGGGCCTGAACTGCCGGCACATTGATTCGACCGACACCGGCGGATCTTCTTATCTGGTTCATGTGGCCCATGCGGCGCAGGCGATTGCCGCCGGCAAGTGCCATGTTGCGCTGATCACCCTGGCCGGAAGGCCTCGCTCCGAGGCCACCAACGGCACCCGCCAGCGCGACGCCAGGCCCAATGTGCCCGATGAGCCCTTCGAGCTGCCTTATGGCGTGGTGACGGTGAACAACTACGCCTTGGTTGCAGCCCGACATATGCACGATTGGGGAACCACGCCTGAGCAGCTGGCCTGGATCAAGGTGGCCGCTTCGCGGCATGCGCAGCACAACCCCCATGCGATGCTGCGCGATCCGGTCAGCCTCGATGATGTGCTCGCATCGCCCTTGATTTCTGATCCGCTGCGGCGCATGGACTGCTGTGTGGTGAGCGACGGCGGCGGTGCCCTGGTGGTCACCCGCCCTGAAATCGCCCGCACGCTCAAGCAGCCGCTGGTGGCGGTGCGCGGCACTGGCGAGGCCATCAAAGGCCTGGATGGCGGGCGCATCGATCTGTCTTATTCGGCGGCCGCCTGGTCGGGCCGGGCGGCTTTTGAGCAAGCCGGTGTGACGCCGGCAGACATTCAATACGCATCGATCTACGACAGCTTCACCATCACCGTGTTGGTGCAGCTCGAAGACCTGGGCTTTTGCGCCAAGGGCGAGGGCGGGCGCTTTGTCGCTGACGGCAATCTGATTTCAGGTGTCGGCAGGCTGCCGGTCAATACCGACGGTGGCGGGCTGTGCAACAACCATCCGGCCAACCGTGGCGGCATCACCAAGGTCATTGAGGCGGTCCGACAATTGCGAGGGCAGGCCCATCCGGCGGTACAGGTCAAGGACTGCACCCTGGCCCTGGCGCAGGGCATGGGGGGCTATCTGGGCACCCGCCACGGCAGCGCCACCTTGGTACTGGAAAGGCTGTAAACCCATGAGCACTCCTTGGCAAGCAAGAATTGCGACAGAGCCGGCGGTCTATCCGGAGACCGAGGCCTTCTGGCAGGCGGCCAATGAAGGTCGGCTGCTGCTCAAACGCTGCGTGGACTGCGGGCAATTTCATTGGTATCCCCGCGCCATCTGTCCGTTTTGCGCCAGCGACCGCACCGAGTGGGTACAGGCCAGCGGCAAGGCCGTGGTGTATTCAGTCACCGTCAGCCGCAAGTCGGGCCCTGTGCCTTACGCCCTGGCCTATGTGACCCTGGAAGAAGGGGTGACGATGCTCAGCAACATCGTCGAGTGCGATTTGGATGCGGTGCGCATCGGCGATGCGGTCGAGCTGACCTTCGTGAGCACCGCGGCCGGCCACGCGATCCCCGTCTTTCGCCCCGCCTGATCAGCCCCTGAGCGCAGCTCGGCAAGCGCCGGATCAGGGCCGCGATGACACCACGATGCCGCCGACGATCATGACGAAGGCCAGAAGGTGGTAGATCTGGGGCGCCTCGCCCAGCAGCACGGTCGACAGCAGGGCCGTGAAGACCGGCGCCAGGTTGCTGAAAAACGAGGCGATCTGCGGCCCGGCGCGCCGCACGCCTATGCCCCAGAAGCGGTAGGCCAGCACCGCCGGCCCAACCGCGATGAAAACAACCGCGGCCACCACCGGGATGCTCCAGATGATGCGCGGTGATCCCAGGGTCCATTCCGCGCCGGCAAACAGGCCCGACCAGACCAGCCCAAACAGGATCTGCGCCATCAGGTAGCCAGCCCAGTCCTCGCGCAGGCTTTGCGGCTCGCTGGGCCGCGCCAGCAGCCAGCTGTAGACGCTCCAGCACACGGTGGCCAGAAGAACATAGGCGTCGCCCGGGACAAAGCGCAGCTGCTGCAAGACCGCCCATTGGCCGCGGCACAGGACCAGCAGCACGCCGCCGATGGACAGCAGGGCGCCCAGCCACTGGCGCTTGGAGATGGTCTGAGCGTGCAGCATTCGGCCCAGCAGCAAGGTCCACACCGGCATGCTGCCCGCGACCAGGGTGACGTTGACCGCGGTCGATGTCTGCAGCGCCATGTATTGCAAGGCGTTGTAGGCACCGATGCTCATCAGGCCGAGCAGGGCCAGGCGGCGCCAGTGCGGCCAGACCGGGCCGTCCCGGCGTAAAAAGCGCCACGACAGAGGCAGCAGGATCAGGAAGGCCAGCACCCAGCGCAGGAAATTGAGCGTCAGCGGCGGCACCTGCCCATGGATCCAGCGGCCGACCAGGGAGTTGCAGGCCCACAGCAGCGAGGCTGCGCTGAGCATCAGCACGGTCGCCGGGGTCAATGGTGAAGACATGTCCCGACTGTAGCGCGCTCGGGAATGCGCCCCGGTCTCCTGCGCGCAGGCGCGTTTCGTGTCACCATCGCGGTTTTTGATGTTTGAGCGCTCGCTAAAAGGAGATTGAGATGAGCAGTACCCTGTCCAAGGCCGTCCGTATTGAACGCTTTGGTGGTCCGGAGGAGATGAAACTGGTCGACGTGAATGTGGGTGAGCCCGGCCCGGGCGAGATTCGCATCCGTCACAAGGCGGTCGGCCTCAATTTCATCGACGTCTACCAGCGCACCGGCATGTATCCGCTGCCCTTGCCCCTGAACATGGGCATGGAGGCCTCGGGCCTCATTGAGGCGGTCGGCGAGGGTGTTTCCCACCTGAAGGTGGGCGACCGCGCCGCCTACGCCAGCCAGCCCCCCGGCAGCTATTGCGAGCTGCGGGTGATGCCGGCGCGCAGCGTGTGCAAACTGCCCGATGCGATTTCCTTTGAGACTGGCGCGGCCATGATGCTCAAGGGCATGACGGTGCAGTACCTGCTGCGTCGCACTTTGCCGCAAGCTGGGCTGCAGGCCGGTGATTTTGTGCTGTTTCATGCCGCTGCCGGCGGCGTCGGCCTGATCGCCTGCCAGTGGGCGCGTGCCTTGGGCCTGCAACTCATCGGCACCGCCGGCTCGGACGAAAAATGCGCGCTGGCCAAGTCCAACGGCGCAGCCCATGTGATCAATTACGCCAAGGAAGACTTCGTGGCCAGGGTCAAGGAGATCACCGGCGGCCAGGGCGTGAAAGTCGTCTATGACTCTGTCGGTGCCGATACCTTCATGAAGTCGCTTGACTGCCTGCGCCCCTTCGGCCTGATCGCCAACTTTGGCAATGCCTCGGGCAAGGTGCCTCCGTTTGACATCAATGTGCTGGCCGGCAAGGGCTCGCTGTATGCCACCCGGCCGACCCTGTTCAGCCATCTGGCCACCCGTGAAGCCACGCAGGAAATCGCCGACGATTTGTTTGGCATGGTTGCCAGCGGCAAGGTCAAGATCCAGATCGACCAAAGCTTCCCGCTGGATCGGGTGGCCGACGCTCACCGCGATTTAGAGGCCCGCAAGACCACAGGCTGCACCATTTTGACCCTCTGACGGGGGCTGTGGGAGCCGCGGCCTCGGGCCGAGCGCGCGGCCCGTTCTCAGGCCGATCTCACCGGGGCGGCGCTTGCGCAAGCTGGGCTTGCTGCGACGGCTGGGGGAGCTGCGCTGCAAGCCTAGCGCGAGCGGCGCACCCGCAGCAGCTCGTCAGCGATCAGGCAAACCGCACCGACGGTGATGGTGCTGTCGGCCAGGTTGAAGGCCGGGAAGTGCCAGCCGGCCCAGTGAAAGTCCAGAAAGTCGATCACATGGCCATGGAGCAGGCGGTCGATCACATTGCCGACCGCGCCGCCCAAAATGCAGGCCAGGGCGAAGCAAAACAGCTTTTGCCCCGGATGCGCCTTGAGCAGATAGACAATGAACACGGTAGCGACGGCGCCGACCCCGGTGAAGAACCAGCGTTGCCAGCCCGAGGCGCCCGCCAGGAATGAAAACGCTGCCCCGCTGTTGTGAACCCGCACCAGGTTGAAAAACGAGGCCACCGGCGTCGATTCGCCGAACTGGAAAGCACCCAGAATCAGCACCTTGCTCAGCTGGTCAAGCACGACGATCAAAATCGCCAGCGCCAGCCAGGGCAGCAGGCCGTTAGCGCCTTGGGTTTTTCCGCCCTTGGCCATCACGCCACCTGCCGCACTTCGCCAGTGCCGTGGAGGTTGCTGGTGCAGCGGCCGCACAAGCTGGGGTGGGCGCTGTCGTGCCCAACATCTTCGCGGTAGTGCCAGCAGCGCTCGCACTTGGCCGCTGAGCTCGGCTGGACCCGGATCGCCAGCGTATCGCCCATGTGGCACTGCAGCGCCGAGGTGATGAAAACGAATTTGGCGTCATCGCCCAGGGCGGTGATCAGCGCGTGATCAGGCGGCGGCAATTGCAGGCTGACGCTGGCCTGCAACGAGGAGCCAACCTGCCCGGCAGCGCGCAGCGTTTCGATCTCCTTGTTGACCGCATCGCGGATCTCGCGGATGCGCGACCAGCGCTGTAGCAAGTCGGTATCGGGCGCGCCCATCTGCGAAAAAGTTTCCAAGAAAATCGTCTCGGAGCTGCCGATGCTGCCCCAGGCCTCTTCGGCGGTGAAGGACAGAAACGGGGCCATCCAGCGCAGCATGGCCTGGGTGATGCGGTAGAGCGCGGTTTGGGCGCTGCGGCGGGCCAGGCTTTTCGGAGCGGTGGTGTAGAGCCGGTCCTTGAGCACATCCAGGTAGAAGGCGCCCAGGTCCTCCGAGCAGTAGACCTGCAGCTTGGACACCACCGGGTGGAACTCGTAGACCTCGTAGTGCGCCAGGATCTCGGCCTGCAATTGCGCCGCGCGTGCCAGGGCGTAGCGGTCGATCTCCAGCAGCTGCGCATCGGGCACCGCGTCGCGATGCGGGTCGAAGTCGCTCACATTGGCCAGCAAAAAGCGCAGGGTGTTGCGGATACGCCGGTAGGCATCGACCACCCGGGCCAGGATCTTGTCGTCAATGTTCAGGTCGCCCGAGTAGTCGGTCGAGGCCACCCACAGGCGCACGATCTCGGCACCCAGTTTTTGCGTCACGCTTTGCGGCTCGACCGTATTGCCCAGGCTCTTGCTCATCTTGCGGCCCTGGCCGTCGGTGGCAAAGCCGTGCGTGAGCAGGCCGCGATAGGGCGCGCGGTCAAACAGCG
>JBAXEN010000002.1:0-35021 GCA_037140415.1 Betaproteobacteria bacterium
TGGGGGAGTTTGACGTGGCCATAAGTGGGGGAGTTTGGGTGGCCATCGGGGGTCAAGCCCGGAGTGACCCTCACTCATCTCGGTAAAGCCAAGGGGCTCGGTGAGCAGGGGCTCAGTCTCATTGAGCGGCGCAACGCGATCGAGCCAGTGATCGGGCATCTAAAGGCCGATCACAGGATGGACCGGTGTCATCTCAAGGGCGAGATCGGTAATCGGCTGCATGCGGTGCTATGCGCAGCGGGCTACAACATCCGCTGGCTGCTGCGGGCCATCGCCCGCAAGGGCCTGATGGTTCTTTTGCGTCTGTTGTCGACCGCAGCTGTCACGCACCTGATGCGCCTGATCGCGCAATCTGCGCCCGTCTTTACGCCTCGGTCGGCTTTAACACTGCACTCTGCGGTTTGAAATTGGATTCTTCAGGGGCGACTACTTCAAGTGAATCCACCATTCAGGTGCTATAGACTGTCCATCAACTCTAGATGGGAGCTTGAACATGGCCACTGAAATCACGACTGAATGGAATAGCAAGTACGACACAAATCCCCACGCCAAGCTTGTAGAGTTCAGGTATGTCGTCGATGTACTGACTGTTCATGTGACAAATGCTCATTTGCGTGGTTCAGACATCACCGGGTATTTTGAAGGGGCTGACATTTCTACGCCATTTGATAGCTACGCCGACAGGCAACGTGTACAAGTCAAGGCGGGGTGGTTTGGTATGAAGCCAAAGAGTTCATAGGCTCACATCTCACTGAATGGTGAGTGGGAGCTGATTCGTCACTATTCAGGCAAGCTCGCTCACAACTTGGGTGTTAAATAATTGACTATCTTCCAACAAAGATTGCAATGAAATTTTAATAGTCAATAATATTCTATTTAATTGTCAGATTGCGATTAATTTCCGAATTAATTTTTTATTCACTAGGGGCTTATATGAGTTTTCAAAATCTATTTGGGATGATATTTTACTCATTTTTATTTTTAATCTTTTCATCTGGCAACGCATGGGCAATTGGTGATGGCGACTGGTTTGTTTCGATCTACTGTGCAGCCCGCAAAGATGTTCAGCCGATTCGATCTCCTTATTCGGTTTTGATACCCAAATGGGTTGTAAAAAATGGTACATCTGATTTTGAGACAAGGAATCCTAGTAATTCGAAACAGGTCGAGCGTTGGATGGCGAGTGTGAAAGACAATGCGATTAGTGTCACCGCGTCTGGGACAAGAGGGCCTGGTGATGAGTGGTCGTATAAGTTCGAAGGCCCTAACGACACTCCGCAATTGGCTATGCTAGAGGGCGCTATTTACGATTCGACAAATAAAAAACTTAGAAATTGCACATTAACTTTTAATGAGAATATAAGTTTTCCAAACTTGCGAGGCGTCCCCTTTGTTTCGGACAGAACTTTGATGCGTGAGGGAAAGGACGTCAACGCATATCTTGTAAAATCAAGCCCTGCTGTCACCACATTGAATTTTACAGATGCCCAGCAGAAATTTCCTTCCAAAATACAAGCGGGTTTGAATCGCCTTCAGGAAAGTAAATATACAAAAGCTATTGTATTGGTTGATGATAAAAGCGTTTATTTGTCGAGCAAAAATATTGTTGACTCACAGTCTCTTTTTTATACAGCCAGCGTTGCTAAAACATTAACATCTGTGGCTATAGGGCAAGCGATGTGCCAAGGGTATTTCAAACTGGATGATGAAATTGTTTCGTATCTGCCTGAATTAAAAGGAAAGACTCTGGGCGCTGCAAAAGTTAAAGATTTATTAATGATGGCATCCGGAGTCGCTGACGTTTCAGGAAACTTGGTTGGTGGTAGCGGTAATTTTTTCAAGGAAGAGGATCGAAATTCTTATTGGAATGATAGTAATTTTTCATTTTCTTCAGTAATCCTACGCGAGGAATTTCTGGTTAGTCACAGGATGTTTTTTTCAGATGTTAAACCAGGCCAGAGGTTCTCTTATAGTAACATTAATCCTATGTGGCTGGGTTTAATTATCAATCGCTCAACAGGAAAAACATATGCTGAGTGGTTGCAAGAGTACATTTTTAATCCTGCAGGCTTTGAGGGTGGTGGCTTTGTATCACAAGACAAGCAGGGCGTTGCCTCCGCAGATGGTGTTTTTGGAATACGTCTCAAGATTGCTGATTGGGTGCGCTTTGCAAAATGGTTTCGGGTCGCATATGAGCAGAATGATTGTCTGGGGCAGTATCTTCGTGATGCATCAAGAAAGCAAATTCAAAATGGGCAAGGACAAAGTTACCGGCGCACTGCATCAGAATTCTTTGGTTATGGCTACTTAATCTGGACTGATCATCGAAGATCTGACAGTGCTTTTTGGGCGCTAGGATATGGTGGTCAGATGATAGGTTGGAACAAGAAAAACCATAATATTATTATAACGATGATGAATCTTGAGGACTCCACTGATCAAATTGTGAATCTTTACGAAAATTGGATTTCCGAAAGTAAGTAGGTGAATTTAGTATGTACTCTGAAACCGGGCCATAAATGGCATTGGAGCGAATGAAGTCAAGAGTAAATTTAATTTACGCTAGAGCCAACTTTGCAGCAGCCATAGTCGCAGTCAGCTTGGAATAATGCTTTTCCAGCATTGAAAATATTAGGGTCAGAGAAAAAATCGGGGTCAAAAAATTGGGGACAGATACAGATTAATCCAGGACCTCGCGGGCCAGGTCATCAAGAAAATGTTGGACGTCATCGAAGACATGGATACGCAGTTGCTGTAACTCTTGATATGCCCTTAGCTGGGGCACCCAAGTGAAGCTGGGGCAAGCGGCTGTGGTGGGCACACCCGCTCAGTCCATGTTGTCCTTGACCGCAAAGGTCAAACCAGTCAGGGGCCCGGCCACATCAGAGGCAATAAGGGCATTTGTTTGGTACAACCAAGCCCTGCCATCGGGCTTGGTTGTAGGTGGCTCGTCGCTTTGAAGAGGTGGTTTTAGGAGGCTGTTTTTGTGCTGCATCTATGTGAATCCCATCTTGGATACAATTTGCAATGCAAACAATGTGCCAATATGAATGTAGAAAGTATGTTGTGTACCTACGAAACCAGTCTGGACGTTCAGGGAATTCTGGACATGCCAGTGGCGTCCAGAATTTTGATCCGGGAGTTTTGACAAACTCCATGCTCGTCCACCAGATTTAAATGAGCCCCAGGAACTGTAGAAATGTTCCCCACCCCGGCTTAGCCATATGAGCTGTTGCGGCCCAATGGCGTATTTTGTTCGGGCCGTTTCTCAGTTTGACCAGGGTGTCACGGGTGGCACGGCACAGGGGCCTTCGACTGGGATCGAACCGAAGTCGGCGGGGCCGACGATCTCCAAATACTCCATGTCAGGCGAGTAGTCAAACAGATAGTGCACGATGCCCGGGCGTTGGTGAACGCAATCGCCAGCGGCCACCAGGGTGGGTTGGTTTTCGTACATGAAACGCGCCCAGCCTTTGAGCATGTACACAATTTGAAACTCGGCCACGTGATAGTGCCAACCCGTTCCATCGGTGGGGGCCAGATTGGCTTTGGCGATATGGGCGATGACCTTGCCTTTGGTCGCGGTGGCCACGCCCAGGTCTTTGTAGACAAAAAAATCACGCAGCCCACCAGGCAAAAACTTTGATTCACTGGCCTTGCTGTGCGAGAACAAGGTGTCACTTTGGGGGATGGTCACGTCTGGCATGGTCAAAACTCCACTTCAAGTTCATCAATGTCATCAGGCTCGGCCTGGGCGGCTTCAATCCATTCCTTCATAAAAGGAATGGACAGAATTTGTGTGCAATAGGCTCTGAGGTGCGGGGGCAGCTCGACACCATAGGTTTGAAAACGCAGAACAACCGGTGCGTACATGGCGTCGGCTAGGGTGGGCGACTTGCCAAACAAATAAGGACCGTTGTAGCTTTTTAAGCAGTCGGTCCAAATGTGGGTGATGCGGTCAATGTCGGCTTGGGCTTTGGTCCAAACCTTGAAGACTTGAAAGCGTGCTTTGATATTCATCGGCAACGAGGCGCGCAGGGCCGAGAAGCCAGAATGCATTTCTCCGCAAATGGCACGGCAATGGGCCCGCTGCACCGCATTGGTGGGCAGCAAGCGCTTTGTTGGTGCGATTTCGTTGAGGTATTCGCCAATCGCCAGGGTGTCCCAGACCTTGACCTTGCCGTGTTGCAAGCACGGCACCAAGATCGAGGGCGACAGCAGCAAGAGCTCAGCCCGCGCATCGGCGCTGTCAGAGGCAATGGGAACTTCAACAAAATCAAGGCCGGACATCTTGACCATTAACCAGCCGCGCAACGACCACGAGGAGTAGTTTCTGCTGCTGATGGTCAATGTGGTGGCGGTCATGGTGCGCTCCAAGTTCAGGCCAGGTTTCTTTTTCAAAATCGTTGTGCAAAAAATATGCCAGTCGTGGCACAGCTTTTGCACGACCACTGGTGCTCGATTCCAGTCGAACCAAAAAGGTGCTTCGCATGATGTACTCCAACTACCAAATGATCGCCAACGCCATGGAGCCACTGCGTTGGTGGGCTCAACAAATGCCCTCGGTCATGCAGTTTTTTGGCGTCGATCCAGATTTGCCTCTTTCGCGTCAACTCAATGCCGCCTATGAACAAGCGGTGTTGTCAGGTTTGACCCATTCACGCCCGCCCTTCGCCATTGCCCCCGTTCAAGAGTCTACGGGGCAGGCGGTAAAAGTCACCGAAACCGAGGTGACAGGCAGCGCCTTTTGCAAACTGGTGCGGTTTCGCAAAGCCAACGCCCGTGACCTGCCCAAGGTCTTGCTCGTTGCCCCCATGTCGGGCCACTTTGCCACCTTGTTGCGTGGTACGGTGCAAGTATTGGTGCAAGACCACGATGTGTATTTGACCGATTGGGTCAATGTTCGGGATGTGCCTTTGTCAGATGGCGTGTTCGATCTGGACGCTTACATTGGTGAGATCATTGGATTTATGCAATGGCTGGGGCCGGGCGCTCACCTGATGGGCGTGTGCCAACCCACCGTGGCCTGCTTGGCCGCAGCCAGTGTGATGGCAGAAGACAACGATGCCTGTGTGCCGCTGAGCCTGACCTTGATGGCAGGCCCCATTGACACCCGAATCAATCCTACGGTGGTCAATAAACTGGCCACCACCAAACCCATCGAATGGTTTGAAAAAAACTTGATTGCCCACGTGCCCATGCAGTTCGCCGGTGCGGGCAGAAAGGTCTACCCAGGGTTTGTGCAATTGATGGCCTTCATGGGAATGAACCAGCAGCGCCACAACGATTCATTTCAGCAACTGTATGCCCTGCGCCGCGATGGCGAGAACGACAAAGCCAATGCGATCAAAACCTTCTACGAAGAATATTTCGCGGTGATGGATTTATCCGCGCCTTTTTACCTGGAGACGGTCGCGCAGGTGTTTCAAGAATATCGATTGCCCCAAGGTCTTCTGCGCTACCGAGGCCGCAGTGTCAACCCGCAAGCCTTGCGCAAAACCTTTTTGCTGACCGTGGAAGGAGAGCGGGACGACATATGTGGCATTGGCCAAACATTGGCGGCGCATGAGTTGTGCTCGCGCATTCCTGCTTATATGAAGACCCACCATTTGCAAGCAGGTGTGGGCCACTATGGTGTATTCAGCGGCAAGCGCTGGGCGCATCAAATTTACCCGGTGGTTCGCAGCATGGTGCAATACGCGCAACCCAGGGGAGCGGCCTTGCGCGTGGCCTAATGCATTAAGGTGCATTGTGAATGAGGCAGGGCCGTCAAGGATTGCAAGGCGGTTTGCAAATGTCTGTATCCATATTTTCAGATGCATTGGTCATTCAGCTAGCCAGACCTATTGAGCAGGCTATTTGATTTCTCACCTTATCACCAATCATGGGCATACGCATTTTCATCATTAAATGGATGAAACATATCTGTAAATTTGATTGGGAGTTGTAATCCATACCATATTGTTATTTCTGAAATCACAGATGTGCTCTAAGGCTTTTCGCAAATGTCTTAGACGGTAAGGTTGACCCACAATATATGGGTGCAGTGCAATGCCCATGACAAGAGGTTGCATTTGTGACTGTTTTAGCATTTCATCGAACTGATCAATGATCATTTGCGCAAAATCCTTTCCATCCATTTGTCGCGCCACAATCATCGGAATGTCATTGATTTCTTGCGGGTAGGGGATGGACCATAAGGTTTTTCCACTGCGGGTTTTCATGGGAATAGGTTGGTCATCGTGGCACCAGTTCAAAGTGTATTCATAACCTGCTTCGACCAAAAGATCAGGCGTCACGAGGCTTTCGCTGATCCAAGGCGACAGCCAACCGGTAGCGGCCTGCCCGCTTTCTAAGTGGATGCGGTTTTTGCACATCTCCAGCAAGCCTTTTTCGTCGCGTTCATCCCAAGAGCCCTGTCGTTCTGCGTTGGTATGGCCATGGCCCACCAGTTCGTCGCCACGTTCAACGCAGGCTCGGATGAGTTCAGGGCAGTGGTCGTATAAAGCCGTGTTCAATAAAGTGGCAGCAGGTAATTTCAGTTCATCAAAAAGCTCAAGGCAGCGCCATGCGCCTACGCGGTTTCCATATTCACGCCAGCTGAAATTAAGTACGTCAGGCTGAGGCGAAGCAGGGCCAATCATCGCGCCAGCACCTTCACCAAATGAAAAGTGCTCCAAGTTCAACGCCAAGTAAACAGCCAATCTGGATTGGTTGGGCCATTGGTAGGTCGGTCTTTTGTGAATTGGGCTGTAGGGAAACCTGCCATGGTCATTTAGCTTCCCAAAAAACTGTGGGCTTGAAGTAGCCATGAACTTGTCCTTTATGTTTATTCAGCGCTGACTTTTCTCTCTATCTAATTCACTATTTTGGTGCTTGATTTCACATCTGCAATATCGCCGTGCATTCAAATGGTTCTCGGGCGCACCAATTCTGAGCGCAGATGAAGCAATTAAAACTTCATGAGAGAGTTTGGTTACAGCAGTAAGTATCGCAAAAAATGTTCCAACTTGGTGGCCTCCATTTGGCATGGAAATTGCTATATCTGAGTGTTCGCCCCATCCTTGTTTTTCTTTTCTCTATGAACAAAGTGACCAAAGGAGTTTCCATGAAGCGTCGTCAGATTCTCTCCGCTGTTGGTGCAGCCATGTTGTCATCGCCTGCGATCATTCGGGCGCAAAGTTCAAATTGGCCAAGCAAGGGCCCCATTCGATTGATTGCCCAGTTTCCACCTGGCGGTTTGGTCGACACGGTTTCACGCTTGATGGCCCCGCATTTATCGCAAGCTTTGGGGCAAACGGTCATCGTGGAAAACAAAGCAGGGGCCGGGGGTTTGATCGGTACAGATTACGTGTCTAAACAGGCGCCTGATGGTTACTGTTTGCTGGTGAGCCATGCCTCTGTGCACATTTATGCCTCTGCCACACGCAGCACCATGCCTTTTGATCCCATCGCTGATTTTTCCCATATGGCCATGTTGGTTGAAGCGCCAATGGTCATCTTGGTGAGAGCCCAATCACCCTACAAGACACTGGCCCAGTACCTTGATGCAGCCAAAACCAAGCCCGTGCGTTATGGCACATCTGGCATCGGCTCGGCCAATCACCTGTATGGCGAACTGTTAAAGATTGAAGGGCCCGCCCCAGAGCATGATCATGTGCCATACCAAGGCAGTGCGCCAGCCATGCAAGATTTGCTCAGTGGGCAAATTGACAGTTTGTTTGACCCCATCACGACCAATGTGGCGCAACTCAAAGCGGGCTCCTTGAGGGCATTGGTGGTTTCAACGCCTCAGCGTCTACCTGCATTACCCAACATCCCCACATTTGCCGAGGCGGGGTTTCCGTCGATGACGGGCTCTCAATGGCTGGGATTGTCTGCGCCCAAAAATATGCCTGCACCCATCGCGCAAAAGCTCTCATCGCTGATGCCTGAAATTCTGGCCAAGCCCGACATCATGGCCCGATTGGAGGAATTGCAAACACTCCCGCGCAAAACACCTGTTGTGGGTGATGAGTTTGTCAAGCTGATCCAATCTCAAATCAACACTTGGACAAAGGTGGCCAAACGCGCCAAAGTTGAGGTCATTGCTTGAATTCACAAGCAAATACGGAAGTTGACTTTGACAATCTAACGGCCATCAGCGCTACAAGCTGATGGCCAGTTTGATTGTTCCAAGACCCATTGCACTGGTTACCACCATGGGGCCAACGGGTGTGGCCAATGCAGCACCCTTTTCCATGTTCAATATGTTGGGAGAAGACCCGCCGATTTTGATGATCAGCATCAATAAACACAGTGATGGAAAGTTAAGGAAACTCTGCACAGGTCAGCCAAAGCTGAGTTCATGCGTTAAACAGTGATGAAACAACAAAGCCTTGCCACCGCCGGATTCGAGTTGGCCACCAAGCGCACGCGCAAGCGTGAGTTTCTTGACGAAATGAACTTGGTGGTGCCGTGGTCGGAACTGGTGGGGCTGATCCAGCCGTACGCGCCGGCGGGCAAGACAGGTCGGCCGCCCTTTGCGGTGGAGACCATGCTGCGCATTCACTTCATGCAGCAGTGGTTTGGCCTGAGCGACCCGGCCATGGAAGAAGCCCTGCACGATGTGCCGCTGTACTGCCAGTTCGCCCGTCTTGACCCCGGCATGAGCCGGCTGCCTGATGAGAGCACCATCCTGCGCTTTCGCCATTTGCTCGAAGAGCACGATCTGAGCCTTCAGATCATGGCCGCCATCAACGCGACCTTGGCCAAGAAAGGCCTGATGCTCAAGGCGGGAACGGTGGTTGACGCCACATTGATTGCCGCGCCCAGCTCGACCAAGAACAAAGATGGCGAACGTGACCCTGAGATGCACCAGGCCAAGAAAGGCAACCAGTGGCACTTCGGGATGAAGGCGCACATTGGCGTGGACGCCGACTCGGGTCTGGTGCACAGTGTCATCGGCACGGCAGCCAACGTGAACGACGTCACGCAGGGCCATGACTTGCTGCACGGCAAGGAGACGGTGGTGTTTGCCGATGCGGGCTACCAAGGTGCCGACAAACGGCCTGAGGCTACGGGTGTGAAATGGCAGGTGGCCATGCGGCCGAGCAAGCGACGCGCGCTGGCCGATACGGGCTGGGCTGCCTTGCTCGAGCAGGCCGAAAAGCTCAAGGCGAGCGTGCGCGCCAAGGTCGAGCATCCATTTCGGGTGATCAAGCGCCAGTTCGGCCACGTCAAGGTGCGCTACCGAGGCCTGGCCAAGAACACGGCACAACTGGTCACGCTGTTCGCGCTGTCGAACTTGTGGATGGTGCGCAAGCGAATTTTGCAGGACCTGCAGGCATGAGTGCGCCTGCAGCACGGGCACAGGCCCAAAAACAGGCCGTAGATGGCCCAAAACGAACGGAATTGGCGGCAAATTCAGCTGCGGTTTCATCATGTGAACAATCACGCGTCAGCAGTCATTTCAGCGGCTGTTGTGCAGACCTTCCTTAAAATGTAGCCCCACTCTAGAAAAAAATCGGGGTCAAAAAAATTGGCAAAAAAATTGGGGACAGATACAGATTAATCCAGGACCTCACGGGCCAGGTCATCAAGAAAATGATGGACGTCATCGAAGAAATGGATACGCAGTTGCTGCAACTCTTGATAGGCAACGCGCGTTCCGAAAAACGAGAAGCCATCGGCAGCCTGCTCAATAGCCCGCAGCCCCGCCAAGGCCCGCCTGATGCGGCGGCGGACCAGGGGCTGATGGATGATTTGCTGGCCAGTTTGTGGTTTTGAGGGGTGTGCTCAGGCGGGTGTGTGCGTGCGAAGCCAGTCCTTGAGCGCGTCGTCAATGCGGGTCTGCCAGCCGGCACCCGTTGCCTTGTAAGCAGACATCACCTCTGGCGACAGGCGGATGGTGGTGGCCTGCTTGGTGGGCGCCTTCTGCGGTCCGCGCACCCCAGCGCTGCGGTTCATCTCCATCAGCTGAGCGTGCAGATGGGCGGGCAGCACATCAGCGGCAGGCTTGAATCGCCGGAGATCAGCAGCGGTCAACTCGCGAACTTCGCCGCTCTGGTCAATCAGTGGTTTGGGTTTGCTCATAACTATTGACCTCTCTGGTGTTGGCCTTGCGAAAACGGATGACCCGAATGCCATCAGCAACCTGGGTAAAGCACAGCACATGCAGCCGCTGGCCCAGCCAGCCAAGCGCCATTAATCTTGTTTCAGGATAGGGCTTGCGTGCGTCTTGCCAGATGCGCGCCGTGCCGAAATCAAAGCCGGCCACCTGCTCAAAGCTCAGCCCCCGATCCCGGACGTTCGCTGCATTCTTGGCGGCATCGAACTCGATGTGCAGGGCTGATTGTTATAACAATCAGCGGGCGCGGTCAGCCACGACAGCCCGAGCGGCAAGCACGCCGTGCGCTGGGAGAGTTACACCAGCTTCAACAGCCTGCTGGGGATCAAGTACGGCAACATAGGCGCTGAATGGGCGACAACGGTCAATGGAGCAATGTTGGCGGCTACGTCCAGCTACACCTGCCGGGTGGGGCAAACACTCAAGGGCAGTACACGCAGCACGGTTCAGGGGGTGGCGCCCTCGTATGTCTACAGGCGGTGCCCCACCGAAATGATCAGCGCCAACTCTGCCCCCGTATGGCCACATGGACGAGCGGATTGACCTTATCTGGAAACATCTGCCGAACCGTCACGACAGTCAGCCCGCCAGCTTGAGCTACAGCTGCCCCAGCGGTTGCAGCCTGCCAGTGATCTTCCAGTTGGCGCTGTCCAGCCGCGGCTTGCCCAAGAGGGGCCCGTTGTCCGCCTCCAGGGCGGTGAGCTCGTCGAGCATGCCGCTCAGGTCATGGTCGAGGTCGAAGCTCTGGACTTTGGCGACGGTCATAAATACAAAACCAACGCGGTCTTCGCAGGCCAGCGCGTGCAGCTTGAGCCCGGCTTTGTCGACCGCACCGAACTTGCGCGGGTCGGCGATCGCCTGCAGGCAGCCGTCGGTGCCAAAGCGCCAGGCGCGGGTCGTGGCGAGGGGCACCAAAGCGCCCCCGGGCAAACCCGACTGCATGACCGGATTGACAATGAGATAGCATGGTCTGCAAAGAAATGGTGTTTTTCCCAATTTGACTTTTTAGGATGCGGGGGAAATACTGGTTCTACATAAGAAACAATGGAGTGCTTCATGTCCCAGGCCCTTTTGTTGCAAAACGCACAGGTGATCGACGGCACCGGCCGTGCCCCTTTCCAAGCCTCTGTACTGATCGAGGGCGAGAGCATCGTGGCTGTGGGCGCCGATGCCGATGCGCGGGCAGCAAGCCTGCCTCATCTTCAGCGCATGGATCTGAGCGGACGTTCGATCATGCCGGGCTTGATCGACGGTCATGTGCATTCGACTTTTGACGACGCGGCCGGCCATGACGAGCTGTTTTATCACCGCCGACCGGGCATGGCGGCGATCACCGCGGTGCGCAATGTGCGCAAGATGCTGGCCTCGGGGCTGACCGGTTTTTTTGACGCCGATTCAATTTTCGACCTGGGCGTAGACCTCAAGGAGGCGATCAACCATGGCGTGATCGAAGGCCCGCGCATGGTCGTCGGTGGTTATGCCTTGATGACTTCGGTGGGGGGCGCCGCCGGGCGGCTCATGCCCGACCACGGCACCATGGCTTATGCCCGGTTGGTGAGTGGTAAAGATGAATTGGTGGCCGAGGTGCGCCGGCAGATCAAGATTGGCTGCGACTGGATCAAGGTGCATGTCACCGGCTCGCTCAGTCACCGCCGCAGCGAAGGCGAATTGGTGACCTTCACCATGGAAGAGCTGCGTACGATTTGCGACATCGCTCATGACTATGGTGTGCCGGTGGCCGGACACTGCCGCAGCGCCAAGTCCATCATGATGTCGCTGGAGGCGGGCTTTGACCAGATCATCCACGGCACCTTCATGGACGATGCGGCGCTCGACGCCATGGTCAAGCACGGCGCTTTGCTGGTGCCGGCCTTGACCTTCCAGGCCAATTTGATGGAGTTTGGCGGCGCTATCCACGCCAGTCCAGGCTTGCAGGAGATTTTCCGCAAGGAAATTGAGCAAAGCGCCGAGATGTTCCACAAGGCCTACAAGGCCGGCGTCCCCATCCTGTGCGGTACCGAGTCGGGCTTTTCCGTCACGCCGTATGGCGATTGGCATTACCGGGAGATGGAGGTGTTCGTGCGGCACCTGGGACTGAGCCCGCTGGAGGCCATACGCTGCTGCACGGAATACGGCTCGCATGTGATGCGCATGAAAGACAAGGTGGGCACCTTGCAGCCCGGACGTTTAGCCGATCTGTTGGTGATCCATGGCGATCCGTCCAAGGATGTGACGGTGGTCGGCCAGAAAGACAAGCTTGAGGGCGTGATGTTGGGTGGCCGCTGGATCGATCTGCAGCGCCAGGAGCCCGAGCGGCGGCCCATGCCCGAGTGGCGCTGCCATGATTTCGGCGAGATCCTGACCAAGGACATGGTTAACGCCGCCCGTCAGGGGAAGCACTGATGAGCGCCGGCAAGCTGGCCCTGGTGACAGGAGCCGGCGGCGGCATTGGCCGGGCGATTGGGCGGCTGGCGCTGGCGCAAGGCTGGCGGGTGGTGCTTATTGATGTACAGCAAGAGGCTCTGGCACGCACGGCCGCTGAGCTGGGCGGGGGCGAGTCGCGGGTGTGCGACATCACTGACGAGGCGCAGGTGGCCGCCTTGGTGGCAGGGCTCGATGCGGTGCCGCAACTGCTGGTCAACAACGCTGGCGTGGTGAAGTTCTCTCACTTGCTGGACATGAGCGTGGCTGACTTTCGGCGGGTGCTCGATATCGACCTGACCGGCGGCTTCATCATGTCGCAGGCGGTGGCACGGCGCATGTGTGAACAAGGCCAGGGCGGCAGCATCGTCAACATCTCGTCGATTGGCGGCATCACGCCCAGCTTGGGCACCAATGCCTATGCGCCGGCCAAGGCCGGGCTGGCCAAGCTCAGCGAGCTGATGGCGCTCGAGTGGGGCGGCCACGGCATCCGGGTCAACACCGTCTCGCCGGGTTTTATCGACGGCGGTATGAGCACCTCGGTCTATGCCGATCCCAAGACCCGCGCCGCTCGATCGGCGGCGGTGCCGCTCAAGCGCCTGGGCAGCGAGGACGACATCGCCCAGGCGGTGATGTTCCTGGCCAGCGAGGCAGCCTCTTACATCAGCGGCCATAACCTGGTGGTCGATGGCGCCGTTACCCACAGCGTGCTCTCGCAGGTGACGCGTGGCTGAGGGAATGGGTCAGGCCGAGCGCAGGCGGCCATGTGTTTGATGGCAGGAAGGAGTGCATGATGAGTACAAGCCTTGAGGGTCGCTCCATCCTGATCACCGGCGGTGGCTCGGGCATCGGCGAGGGCGCGGCGCGCTATCTGGCCAGCCGGGGCGCGCGGGTGACCATCAGTGGGCGGCGGGCCGATCGCATTCGGGAGGTGGCGCAATCGATAGGCCCGCTGTGCAGCTGGGTCGAGGGCGATGTCTGTCAGGCCCAGGATCGCCAGCGCATGCTCGATGCCGCGCTGGCGCATGGTCAGGGTACGCTGTTCGGCTTGATCAACAACGCGGGCATCACCCACCACAGCGGCCTGGCCGGTCTGGATGAAGCGGGCCTGGCGCGGGTGATGGCCACCAATGTGCATGCCCCGCTGTTTTTGACGCAGCTGGCCGTCGAGGAGCTGGCGCGCAGCCAGGGCTCGGTGATTTTTATCGGCTCGGTTCACACCCGGCTGGCACTGCCCGGCCGGCTGGCGTATGCCGCTTCCAAGGGCGCGATTGTCAATGCCTCGCGGGTGCTGGCCGCTGAGTTGGGCGCGCGCAAGGTGCGGGTCAACTGCGTGATTCCCGGCGCGGTCGCCACCGAGATCAACGCGGCGGTGACCGGCCAGGACCCGCAGGAGGCCAAGGCGTTCTTCCGCAATCTGGCCCATCTGCACCCCATAGGGCGCATCGGCGAGGCCGAAGACATTGCCCAGGCCATGGAGTACCTGCTGCTGGCCGACTGGACCACCGGCGCGGTGCTCGATGTCGACGGTGGCATGGGCTTGGGCTATACCAAGCTCTGAATTCGTTTGACGACGCTGCAAGGACAACATGACATGGCTCAAGCAAGCGCCGAGGGAAAACGGTGGGCTCTATCGACTGGCCGTGATGCCCTGGCCGAGGCCAGGGCGCTGCTGGGCACACCCTTGGTGGTCTCGCCCAACACCCTGACAGTGGCGCAAACGATGGAGATGGCGTGATCATGGCCAAGAGCAGCAAAGTGCAAGCGGTGCTTGAGCAAGCCGTTCCGCCCAACGAGTACATGAAGTCGCTGCGCACCGGCTTGCGGGTGCTGCTGGAGTTTGAAGCTGGCCCGCGCGATTTGGGGGTGACCGAGTTGGCCAGGCGCTGCGCCCTGTCCAAGAGCCAGGTGGCCAAGATTTTGAGCGCTCTGGTCGACAGCGGCCTGGTGGCGCAGGACCCGCAGACCCGCACCTACCATGTCGGTCAGCGCAGCTATTTGCTGGGCTCGCGTTTTACCACCCATGACCCCCTGTGCCAGGCGGCCACACCGGTGATGCGCGACCTGCTCAACCGCACCGGTCACAGCGTGCGGTTGTCGATTCCGCATGGCGAGCAGTCGCTGTATTTGATTGGACTGGAAGGCCCCTATTTCATTGACACCGGCTGGCATTCAGGCAACTGCGTGCCCATCGGCGCCTCGTCGGCGGGGCGGGTGATGATGGCCTTCATGGCGCCGGCAGAGCGCGAGCGCTTGCTGGCCCTGACGGTGCCGCCGCTGACCTCCGATACCGTGCGCGACCCCAGCCAAATCGAGTCCATGGTCAAGCAGGCGCGGCAGAGCGGCTATGCCGTGCAGCGCAACGAAACAACCATTGGCCTGGGTGTGATTTCCGTGCCCCTGTTCAAGGCTGACCAGCAAATCGTCGGCGCCTTGGGCATCGCTTTTCCGGCCCACTTTCTGCAAGCCAGTGAGGAGGGCCCCCTGATCACCGCTCTGCACGATGCGGCTCGCTCCATCTCTCAGCGGCTCGGCTGTCCGGTCTACCCGGTCCGCACCTTGCCGCAGGGCCTGCATGCCGCGCCTGCGGCGACGCGGCGCTGAGACTCAGGTCTGCCCGCGCTGCTGCGGCGAACAGCTTCACGCTCGATTTTTAAGCAGGTCCTGGGCTTCAGTGAGCCGCCCAGGACCGCATTCCTGCCTCAGGGGGCCAGTTCGAACTTGCCCGCTTTGACTTGCATCACCCGCATGCCCGAAAACGGGATGCGCTCAGCGTTCATCGAATACTTGCCCTGGCCGATCACCACCGGAACGTCTTTGGTGCGGCCGAGCGCGGCGCGCACGCTGTCGCGGGTCGGGTTGGCGCCAGCGTTCTTGATGGCATTGGCCATGATGCGCAGGCCGCCGTAGCCCACGGCCGCCCAGTTGTCGGCGTCGGCCTTGTGCTTGGCTTTGAAGCTCTCGGCGAAGGCGCGGCTGAAGTCATCCGTGCCGCCGGGCACCCAGTCGCCGATGAAGTACACGCCCTCGACCGCCTTGCCGCCGCGATCGACCAGTTGGCTGGAGGAAAACGCGTTATGACCGAGCACCCGGGTTTTGGGGTCCAGGCCGGCATTGCGCAACTGGATGATGATGTTGGCCGCCTGCGGTGCGGTGGCTGAGATGAAGACGCAGTCCGGGTTGGCGTTGACCACCTTGGTGGCCAGGGCAGAGAAGTCGGAATCGCTGCCTTTGATGGCCTCGACCGAGCCGACTTTGGCGCCACGCTTTTTGATGACGTCCTCAAAAACCCGCTGCATCGACAGATAGATTTCGACGTCGTGCAGGCCGATCACGGTGCAGTTCTTGACGGCCAGTTTTTCGATCGCATAGTTGGCAATGAAGGGCATGGTCACATCGCCGGGCTGGGTCAGGATGTGCGACCAGGGGCCGGCCTTGAGCACGTCCATGGAGTTGGAAGTGGCCAGCAGCGGAATTTTCAGGTCATTGGCTGCGGCGGCGCCGGCCACTGCCACCGCACCGCTGGTCGGGCCCATGATGGCCAGCACGGTGGGATCGGCCGCATAGCGCTTGATCAGCGACAGGGTCTGGTTGCGGTCGGTGGCGTCGTCGGCGATTTCCACCTTGATGGTGTTGCCAGCGCCCAGTTCCTGCTTGCGGTTGATCTCCTCGGCCGCCAGCACCGCGCCGTCGCGCATCGGCGCGCCGATAAAGGCCGCGCCGCCGGTCAGCGACTGCAGCACCACCACCTTGTATTCAGCCGCCTGGCTGATGGCCGCACCGGTCAGGGCCAGGCTGGCTGCGGCCAGGCGTGCCAGCTGGCCCAGGCTTGAGCGCTTTTTAGCTGGGACTCTCGGGGATGTTTTTGTCATGGAAGTCTCCTCAGGTTGAACGGGAAAGGGCAGGGAAATTTGCCGGAGCAAGGGCACTCAGCCATGGCCGGAGCCCAGGTAGTGCTCAATGATGGCCGGATCGTTTTGCAGCTCGCTGCTGAGTCCTTGCTGCACGATCACGCCGCGCTCGAGCACATAGGCGCGCTGGGTGCTGGCTAAGGCGCGGTGGGCGTTTTGTTCGACCAGGACGATGGTCAGGCCCTCGCTGTGCAGCTGGGTCAGCGCCTGGAACACCTGATGGGTCAGCAAGGGCGACAGCCCCAAGCTGGGTTCGTCGAGCAGCAGCACGCGGGGGCTGCCCATCAGGGCCCGGCCTATGGCCAGCATCTGCTGCTGCCCCCCCGAGAGGGTGCCAGCCAACTGCGCCATGCGCTCGGCCAAGATGGGAAAGAGGGTCACAACTTTGTCGAGCTCGTAGAAGGGCGCACGCGGACCGCGCGCCAGGGCGCCCAGCTGCAGGTTCTCGCGCACCGTCATATCGGCCAGCACCTGCCGGCCCTCGGGCACATGCAGCAGTCCGGCTCTGGCCACCCGGTGGGCCGGCCAGCCGGTGATGTCCTGCCCGTCAAACAGGATTCGCCCGCTGGTCGCAGGCACGATGGCACTGAGGCTATTGAGCAGGGTGGACTTACCGGCCCCATTGGCACCGATGATGGCCACCATCTCGCCTTCGGCCACACTCAGGCTCACCCCCTTGAGCGCCTGTATGCCCCGATAGCCGGCCTGCAGATCCTTGACGTCGAGCATGCATCAGTCTCCGAGGTAGGCGGCGACCACGGCGGGGTCGCGCATCACCTCTTGCGGGCTGCCGTGGGCGATCAGGCGGCCGCTGTCGAGCACATGCACCTGGCTGCACAGCTCGGCCACGAAACGGGTGTTGTGCTCGATCACCAGCACCGCCATGCCTTCGCTGGCGAGCTGCGAAAAAATCTGCCCCAGTGAGCGGGCCTCGACATCGTTCATGCCGGCCACCGGTTCGTCGAGCAGCAAGACCCGGGGCGCGCTGGCCACCGCGCGGGCCATTTCGACCCGCCGCTGATAGCCATAGGCCAGGCCACCGGCAGGCACCTGCTCATACTCGGCCAGGCCAAAGCGCACCAGCAGCGCGCGGCCTTGCTCGCGCAGCTCGCGGGTTTCGCGCCGCGAGGAGGGCAGGCCCAGCAAGCTCGCATACAAAGGACTGCGCTCGTGGCGGTAAAAACCGATCACCACGTTGTCGAGCACCGAGGCCTCGGGCAGCAGGCGGATGTTTTGAAAAGTGCGGGCCACGCCGCAGCGAGCCACCTCGTCGGCCGTCAGCCGGATCAGCGACTGACCATCGAGCGTGATGTCGCCTTCGCCGACGGCGAGCACGCCGGCGATCAGGTTGACCAAGGTGCTTTTGCCCGAGCCGTTGGGCCCGATCAGGCCGGTGACTTGGCCCGAGACCACCTGCAGGCTCACCCCATCGACCGCCTTGACGCCGCCGAAGTGGCGCTTGACCTCGCGCAGCTCGAGCACCGTCATGGCTTGCCTCCAGGCGCGCCGGCCGGCGGCGGCGCGAAAGCGCGGGCGCGGCGATGGCGCTGCCAGGCCAGGAAGGTGTCGGCCAGACCCTGCGGGGTGAGCACCACCACGATCATCAAGATGATGCCGACCACGATTTGGCGGTATTCAGCCAGCGGGCGGGCTACTTCGGGCAGCAGGATCACAATCGCCGAGCCGATGATGGGCCCCACCAGCGAGCGCCGACCGCCCAGCACGATGGCCGCCAGCGTGGTGACCATATAGCCAAAGCCGTACTGGTTGGGCTCGACGTTGTAGGCGTACATGCTTTGCAGCGCGCCAAACAAGCCGCCGATCAGGCCGCTGCTGACAAAGGCCAGGGTGTGCTCGCGCCGCGATGAGACGCCCAGGCTGGCGGCCACATATTCGTCCTGCCGCAGCGCATCAAAGCCGCGGCCGATGCGCGAGATGGACTGGGCGTGCAGCAGGTAGATCACCACCAACACCGCGATCAGGAGCTCGGTCGTGCCCACATGTTTGGGGATGTTGTTAAAGCCCACTGCGCCGCCGGTGATCGGTTCGGCATACAGGGCCAGCGCCACCATCAATTCGACCAGGGCCAGCGTGGCAATGGCCTGGTAGACCCCGCGCAGACGGGCCAGCGGCAGCGACACCAGATAGGCGGCCAGTGCGCCGATCAGGGCGCCCAGGCCTATGCCCGCTGCCACCGGCAGGCCCGCCTTGACCACCAGATAGGCGCAGCCATAAGCCCCCAGGCATGAAAACGCGGCCGACGCCAGCGAAAACACGCCGGCGCGCAGCACCACTTGCTGGCTGTAGGCAAAGCCCAAGGTCAGCAAGAAGAAGTCGAAGACCGGCTGATTGGCGTGCAGAAATTCCATCATTGCCGACCGACTCCTGCAGGCGCCAGGCCACCCCCAAACAAGCCGTTGGGTTTGAAAATCAGCACCACGAACAAGGTCGCAAAAATCAGGATGTCAGCCAGTCCCGGCGGCAGATAAGCGGCCGCCATGGCCTGAGCCACTCCCAGCAGCAAGCTGGCCACCACCGCACCGGCCAGATTACCCAGGCCGCCGAGCACCACCACCACAAAGGCCTTGAGCATGTAGGGCTCGCCCATCATGAATTGGATGGAGTTGAACGACAGGGCAATCATCACGCCAGCAATCGCCGCCATCGCACCGGCGATGAAGAAGGTGATGGAAAACACCGAACGGCTGTTGATGCTCAGCAATGCCGCGGCGCGCGGATTGATGGCCACGGCCCGCACTTGCCGGCCAAAGCTGGTGCGCTGCAGAAAATAGGCCAGCAGCGCCACCAGCACCACCACCAGGGCGGCGATGGTGATTTGCAGCAGTGAGATGCGCAGCCCCAAGCCGCGAAAGAATTCGACCGGGAAGGTGCCGAAGGGAAAACTCAGAACCTTGGTGTCAGAAGCCTTTTGTGCCAAGCTGGTGAGCACCTGACCGGCGCCGATGGAAATCACCATGGCGCCGAACTCTGCATCGGCATGGCTGTACTTGCGCAGCAGCTGAAAGCCAAAGCGGTCGAGCAGCACCGAGACGCAGCCACAGGAGACCATGGCAATCAGCAGGGCCAGCCCCAAGGGCAGACCGCCGATCACGCCGTAATAGGCAATGAAGGCGCCGGCCATGAAGATGGCGCCGTGGGCGAGGTTGAGCACCTTCTGAACGCCGAAGATCAGATTGAAGCCCAGCGCGAAGAGGGCGTAGATGGCGCCTGAGATCAGTCCGTTGAGGATTTGTTGGGCCAGCATGAACAAACGCGCGCACGCACAGAAGGTTGGCTTGACATCTCAGCGCTTGGGCCTCGGGTGAGGACCGAGGGTGTTATCTTGAGTTTCTCTTGTGGAAACTTTATGTCCGATTCAAAGTCTTCGTTTCTCTAATTCGGAACTTGGTTTCCGAGCAATGTATGCCGAGCGTTTGGGCAACTCCATGAGGGTTTTCCCCTCGGCAAGGGTTTATGCGGAGGTCGCGATTCGTGCGAACACCCGGCCTCGGCGAGATGGGGCGTGCGGTCAAGCGCCCCATCGCTGCGAGGGCGCAGCGTCCACAGCCTGCTCAAGCCGCGCCGGTATTCGACTTCGTGGGAGCGCCGCCTCGGCGCGATGCGGCCTTGTTTACAAGGCGTTGAGCGGGATCTTCACATAGGCCGTGCCATTGGCCTCTTTGGGCGGCATTTGGCCGGCACGGATGTTGATCTGCACGGCCGGCAGGATCAGTACGGGCATGTCCAGGGTGGCGTCGCGGGTGGTGCGCATCTGCACGAATTGCTCCTGGCTGATGCCGTCGTGCACATGGATATTGCCCGCCCGCTGTTCTGCCACGCTGGACTCGAAGGCCACCGCCCGTCCGCCCGGAGGGTAGTCGTGGCACATGAACAGCCGGGTCTGGGGCGGCATGCTCAGCAGCTTGCGGATCGAGGTGTAGAGGGTCTTGGCGTCGCCGCCCGGGAAATCGCAGCGGGCGGTGCCCACATCGGGCATGAACAGGGTGTCGCCGACAAACACCGCGTCGCCAAACTGGTAGGCCACACAGGCTGGAGTGTGACCTGGCACGGCCAGCACCGTGCCGGTGAGCTCGCCCACACTCAGGTTCTGGCCGTCGGCCAGCAACTGGTCGAACTGCGAGCCGTCGAGCTTGAACTGCGGCTCGAGGTTGAAGATGCCCTTGAACACCTTTTGTACGGTGGTGATCTGCTGACCAATGCCGATCTGGCCGCCCAGATGCTCCTTGAGATAAGGCGCCGCACTCAGGTGGTCGGCATGGGCATGGGTCTCCAGGATCCACCGCACTTGCAACTGTTGCTCGCGCACATAGGCGATCACCCGGTCGGCCGAGGTGGTACGGGTTCGGCCCGATTTGGGGTCGTAGTCCAGCACCGAGTCGATGATGGCGCAGGCGCTGCCCACGCCGGTGTGGACCACATAGGTCACGGTCCAGGTGGCCGGGTCAAACAGGCCGTGGACTTCGGGATGACTCAGGGCGGCGGTGGTGGTGCTCATGGCATTTCCTTCAATTAAGTTTTTGATAGTCTATTGACAAATAAAATTTCTGTCAATAGAATATGCTCAACCGAACTGAAACGAGGTGATGGCATGAGTGAAGCCGTGCTTGAATTGAGCGATATGCGACGGGCTGCAGGACAAGCCTGCAGCCTGATGAAGGCCTTGGCCAACCCTGACCGCTTGATGATCCTGTGCCAGCTCTCTCAGGGCGAAAAGCGGGTGGGCGAGCTCGAAGCATTGCTGGGCATCGTGCAGCCGACCTTGTCGCAGCAACTGACGGTCTTGCGTGAGGAGCAGTTGGTGAGTGCCCGCCGCGAGGGCAAGAACATCTACTACAGCTTGACGAGTCCGCAGGCGCTGGCCCTGATCGAGACGCTGTATCAACAATTTTGCAACTCAGGCGCGCCGACCCCCTAGGGCGCAAGGAAAGGAATCCCATGACCCTCGACTGGACGCACTTCACCCCCTGGGCCTCTCTGGCCGGCGGGCTCTTGCTCGGCCTGGCCTCGGCGCTGTTCATTTTGCTCAACGGCCGCATCCTGGGCATCAGCGGCATATTGGCCGGCTTGCTCAGGCGCCAGCCTGGCGATACCGGCTGGCGCCTGGCCTTCATGCTGGGCATGCTGGCTGCGCCGCTGGCTATGGGCCTGATCGCGCCGGCCGGCCTGATCAGCGCGCCGCGCATCGAGGCCAGTTATCTGCTGGTGGTGCTTGCGGGTCTGTTGGTCGGCTGCGGCACCCGCATGGGCTCGGGCTGCACCAGCGGCCATGGCGTGTGCGGTCTGTCGCGCCTGTCGCCCCGCTCGCTGGTGGCCACCTTGAGCTTCATGGCGGCCGGCTTTGTCATCGTCTACCTGACGCGCCATTTGTTTTGAAGGAGCTCCTCATGAGTCGCAACACCGTCCCGCAACGCATCAGCGAGTTCATCGTCGGCCTGCTCTTTGGCTCGGGCCTGATGATTGCCGGCATGACCGACCCGGGCAAGGTGATCGGCTTTCTCGACCTGGGCGGTGCCTGGGATCCGTCGCTGGCCTTGGTGATGGGCGGCGCGATTGCCGTCGGTTTTTTTGCTTTCGGCATGGCCAAAAAGCGCAACCGCAGTTTGCTGGGCACAGTGTTGAGCCTGCCCACGTCGCGCGACATTGATCGGCCTTTGGTGCTGGGCTCGCTGTTGTTTGGCGCCGGCTGGGGCCTGGCTGGTTTTTGCCCCGGCCCGGCCATTGTGAGCATGGCCAGCGGTCAGCCCAAGGCCTTGGTCTTCGTGCTGGCCATGGTGGCGGGCATGATCTTTTTCGATTTCCTCGACCGTCTGGGCCGCAGCGCGCCCGCGCCGGTCTGAACTCCCTCAGCACAAGAGTCACTGTCTATGTCCATTCAATCCATCAGCCCAGACTTCGCCGTGGCCGGCCAGATTTCAGCGGCCGACCTGCCGGCCATCGCCCAGGCTGGCTTCAAGGCCATCATTTGCAACCGGCCCGATGGTGAGGGCGGATCTGCCCAGCCCGCATTTGCCGCGCTTGAGCAGGCAGCGCAGGCCCAGGGGCTGGTGGCGCGCTACCTGCCGGTTGTTGCAGGTCAAATCACGTCCGAGCAGGCCGCAGCAATGGCCCGCTTGCTGGCCGAGTTGCCTGCACCGGTGCTGGCCTACTGCCGCAGCGGGGCGCGCTCGACCTCTTTGTGGCAAATGGCGCGCGCCGCGCGCTGAGACATTCAGGATTTCCAACAGCATGACAGCGCCGAGCCGAACTGCCGTGCCTTTCCTGCCCATCTTGGCCTGGGGACGCAGCTATGACCGCGCCACATTGAGTCGCGATCTGGTGGCGGCGCTCATCGTGACCATCATGCTGATTCCCCAAAGCTTGGCTTATGCCTCGCTGGCTGGCCTGCCGCCCGAGGTGGGCCTGTATGCCAGCATCGCACCCTTGCTGCTGTATGCGGTCTTTGGCACCAGCCGGGTGCTGGCGGTGGGGCCGGTGGCGGTGGTGTCCTTGATGACGGCAACGGCCATAGGCGAGCATGCGGCCGTCGGCACTGGGCACTATGCGGCGGTGGCGATCACGCTGGCGTTTCTCAGCGGCGCGATGTTGCTGCTCATGGGCGTGTTGCGCTTGGGCTTTTTGGCCAGCTTTCTCAGCCACCCGGTGATCTCGGGCTTCATCACCGCATCGGCGGTGTTGATTGCTGCCGGCCAGCTCAAGGTGATTTTGGGCCTGAAGGTCGAGGCGCACAACGCCCTGGAGCTGATGTGGGGCCTGCTGCAGGGTGTGGGGCAGGCCCATCTGCTCACCGCTTTGCTCGGTCTGGGCACGGTCGCTTTTTTATTCTGGACGCGGCGTGGCCTCAAGCCCTTGTTGCTGCGCGTCGGGTTGAGCGCGGGCTTGGCCGACATTGGGGCCCGGGCGGGGCCGGTGGCCGGCATCGCCGTGACCGCCTGCTTGACCTGGTTCTTCCAGTGGCAGGCGCAGGGCGTGAAGATCGTCGGGGTGGTGCCGCAGGGTCTGCCGCCGCTGAGCTGGCCGCTCTGGGATCTGGCGCTCTGGAAGGAGTTGGCGGTGCCGGCGCTCTTGATCAGTGTGGTTGGATTCGTCGAGTCGGTGTCGGTGGGGCAGACGCTGGCGGCCAAGCGGCGCCAGCGCATTGATCCCGACCGTGAACTGGTGGCCCTGGGGGCGAGCAATCTGAGCGCGGCTTTTAGCGGCGGTTTTCCGGTGACCGGCGGTTTTGCCCGTTCGGTCGTCAATTTTGATGCAGGGGCACAGACGCCGGCAGCCGGGGTGTTCACCGCAGTTGGCATCCTGATGGCCGCACTTTTTCTGACGCCGGCTCTGTATTTTGTGCCCCAGGCCACCTTGGCGGCGACGATTGTGGTGGCCGTGCTTTCTTTGGTCGATCTGGGCATGCTGCGCCGCACCTGGAACTACTCCAAGGCCGACTTTGCAGCGGTGGTCGTGACCTTGCTGTTCACGCTGGCTGTTGGGGTGGAGTCGGGCCTGGTGGCCGGCGTGCTGCTCTCCCTGGGTTTGTTTTTGCTGAAGACCAGCCGGCCACATATTGCCGAGGTGGGTTTGGTGCCGGGCACCGAGTACTTTCGCAATGTGCTCAGGCACCAGGTCCGCATCAGCGCGCGCTTGCTGAGTCTGCGGGTTGACGAAAGCTTGTACTTTGCCAATGCCAGAGCGCTGGAGGACCGGGTCAACCAAGCGGTTGCTGATCGGCCGCAGCTCCAGCATGTGGTGCTGCAGTGTTCGGCGATCAATGACATCGACGCCAGCGCGCTGGAAAGTCTGGAGTCCATCGACCACAGGCTCAAGGAGGCCGGCATTGTGCTGCACCTCAGTGAGGTCAAGGGCCCGGTGATGGACAGGCTGCGCGGCACCGACTTTTTGGCACAGTTGCGCGGCAAGGTGTTTCTTACCCAGTTTCAGGCGATCGAAGAAGTTGCCCCCGATTTGTTGGCAGGCGCTGCGCATTCTGCCCGGGCGCACTGATCATGGCGTTTTCCAAAGGACAGAGCCACCATGAATGACACCGTTTTTGGCACAAGCAGCCGCCTTGCTGCGAGGCGCCTCGGCCCGATTTTTCCCCTGTGGGCTGTCGCCCTCATGGCCGCTGCGTTCCTCGGCGCGGCCCAGGCTCAGCCGGCGATCTTCAAGGACGCGGATCTGGGCCTGGGCGCCAAGCTGATTGCCGAACACAATTGTTCGGAGTGCCATGTTCGGCGGGTGGGAGGTGACGGCTCTGCGATTTTCCGGCCGGCAGGCCGCATCAACACCCCAGGTGCCTTGCGCGGCATGGTCGAGCAGTGCAACACCGAGCTCAGGCTGTCCCTGTTTCCGGAAGAGGTTGAGGCCATGGCGGCGGTGCTCAACCGAGATCACTACAAGTTCAAGTAGGGCGCAAGCCGGTTTTCAGGGTATGTCCTGATCCCAGGTGTAGCTGATAGCTCCGTGCAAAAACCGGCTTTGTCTTATCCTGTATATCAGTCAAGACAAATATAAAGATGTGTTCAGTTCGGGCAAAGCAAGATGAATTGTTGGCCGCGCCCGCTGTCAAAGGAGACCTCCAGTGAGTCAGGAACAGCATCAGTCAGCCGGTAGGCTGCGCAAGGCGCCCGAGAATTTTCTCGATGCCGACGGGGTGCGGACGGTATGGGCCCAGGCCAAAGAAGGCCGGCGTCACTTCATCCGCAGCGCCTTTGTGGCCGCCGCTGCAGCGGCAGCCGCGCCCATGGCGGGCGCGCAAGGCAACCCCGTGCCCACCGAAGGGGGCGATCCGAACATCTTGAACCTGCCGGCACACAGCACCGGCCTGGGCCAGGGGGTGGCCGTGGACGGTTATGGCAAGCCCTCGCAGTATGAAGTCAATGTGCAGCGCCGGCAGAGCCCGGGCCTGACCCAGACCACCCAGGCCTCGGTGTCATTTGCGCCGCTGCAGTCGCTGTTCGGCATCATCACGCCCAGCGGGCTGCATTTCGAGCGTCATCATCAGGGCTGGTGGGACATCGATCCCTTCAAGCACCGTCTGATGATCAATGGCTTGGTCAAGACGCCGATGGTGCTGACCATGGACGAGATCATGCGCATGCCGTCGGTCTCGCGCTTTCACTTTATCGAGTGCGGCGCCAATACCGCAGTGGAGTGGGGCAATGTGGCGGTCCCCACGGTGCAGTACACCCACGGCATGCTGTCGTGCAGCGAGTTCACCGGGGTGCCCCTGATCGCCTTGCTCGAACTCGCCGGCATCGACCTCAAGGCAGCCAAATTCGTGTTGGCCGAGGGCGCCGATGGATCTTCAATGACCCTCACCATCCCGATGAGCCTGATCACCTCGGGGGAAGTGCTTGTGGCCTATGGGCAAAACGGCGAGATGCTGCGGCCTGAAAACGGCTACCCCTTGCGCCTGGTGGTGCCGGGCGTGCAGGGGGTGAGTTGGATCAAGTATTTGCGCCGCATTGAAGTGGGCGATATGCCCTGGGCGGCCAAGGACGAGGCGATTCACTACATCGACCTCATGCCCGACGGCACGCACCGCCAGTACAGCGGCATCCAGGAGTGCAAGAGCGTGGTCACCACCCCGTCGGGCGGGCAGGTGCTGCTCGACAAGGGCTTCTACAACATCACCGGCCTGGCCTGGTCGGGGCGCGGCAAGATCCGGCGGGTCGATGTGTCGGTCGACGGTGGGCGCAATTGGCGCACCGCGCAGCTGCAGACACCGGTGCTGTCCAAGGCGCTGACGCGCTTTAACCTGGGCTGGGTCTGGGACGGCAAGCCCGCGCTCATTCAGAGCCGGGCGCAGGACGATACCGGCTATGTGCAGCCGAGCTATCGGCAGCTGCGCGCGGTGCGCGGCACCCGGTCGATCTATCACAACAATGCGATTCAATCCTGGCTGGTGCAAGAGAGCGGGGAGGTCAAGAATGTTCAGCTTTCCTAAGTTCTCTGCAGCGCTGCTGCTGGGCACGCTGGCCTGCGCCGTCCAGGCTCAGTCGGCTGCTTTTCCTGGCATAGGCCGGCCGGCCACGCCCAAGGAAGTGGCGCGCTGGGATATCGATGTGCGGCCCGATTTCAAGGGCTTGCCCGCCGGCTCCGGCTCGGTGCTCAGGGGCCAGGATGTGTGGGAGGCCAAGTGTGCCCAGTGCCACGGTGTTTTTGGCGAGTCCAACGAGGTGTTCAGCCCGGTGATCGGCGGCACCACCGCGCAAGATGTCAAAACCGGACGGGTGGCCAACCTTAAGCGCGATGACTATCCGGGGCGCACCACCTTGATGAAATTGGCCACCGTCTCGACGCTGTGGGACTACATCAACCGGGCTATGCCCTGGAACGCTCCCAAGTCGCTGAGCACCGACGAGGTTTACGCAGTCACCGCCTTCATGCTCAACATGGCCCATGTCATCCCCGACGACTTTGTGCTGTCGGACAAGAACATCGCTGAGGTGCAAAAGCGCATGCCCAACCGCGATGGCATGAGCACCCGCCACGCCCTGTGGCCTGGCAAGGAACTCGGTGGCCTGGCCAAGCCCGATACAAGCAACATTCTGTGCATGAGCAATTGCCTGGCCGAGCCAAGGGTGGCTTCGCTGCTGCCCGATTACGCGCGCAATGCCCACGGCAATTTACAGGAGCAAAATCGCGCTGTTGGCGCGCAGCATGGGGCTGACACCAGCCTGCCTGAGGGGCGGGCGGGGTCTGCCCCGGCGCCGGCAAAGCCTGAGCCGGCCAAGCCAGACGGGGGCAACAAGCAAGCCCAGGCCTTGTTGGCCAAGTACAGCTGCAGCGCCTGTCATGGCGTGGACAAGAAAATCGTCGGCCCGGGGCTGCAGGAGGTGGCAAAGCGCCATGCCGGCAAGGTGGATTACCTCCTTGGCAAAATAAGAGCCGGCGGCGTCGGTGTCTGGGGCAGTATCCCCATGCCTGCACAATCGCTGCCCGAGGCCGATGCCAAATTGCTGGCCGAATGGATTTCCCGCGGCGCCCCCCGTTAAGTCAGGCCCGCTAGTTTTTGATCGATCACTGTTGAGTCAACCCTAGGAGAAGTGCAATGAATACCCGCAGAGATGCCCTCAAGCAAGGCGCCGTCCTTGCCGGTTTGCTGGCGGCAGCCGGCTATCCGCAATACGCTTTGGCGTTCAACAAGAACGCTTTTGACGCCAAGTCGGTTCAAGACGCGGTCAAGGCCGCTGGCGGCGGCGTTTTGGCCGAAAGCAAGGACGTGAGCTTGACAGCGCCCGACATCGCAGAAAACGGTGCGGTGGTGCCTTTGGGCGTGAGCACCGCGCTGCCGGGCGTCAAGGACCTGCTCATCCTGGTCGAGAAGAACCCCAATGTGCTGGTGGCCCTGTTTCATGTCAACGACGCCATCGACGCCAACTTTCTGACCCGCTCCAAGATGGGTCAGTCGTCCGATGTTTATGCGGTGGCCATCATGGCCGACGGTCGCGCGCTGTTCAGCAAAAAAGAAGTCAAGGTCACGCTGGGCGGCTGTGGCGGTTGAAGCCGCGCGCACCCAACCCCGACAAGCCCAGCCATCAACAGGAGTTTCATCATGGCAGATCCGATGCGCATTCGCGCCCAAGCCGCCGGCGGCAAAGCCACCGTCCGTGTTCTCATGAGCCACGAAATGGAGTCCGGCCAGCGCCGTGACTCCGCAGGCAAACTGGTGCCGGCCTGGTTCATCCAGGAGATCAACGTCTCGCTCAACGGCAAGCCCGTGCTCAGCGCGGAGTGGGGCCCGGCCGTCTCCAAAAACCCTTTCCTGCAGTTCAACATCAAGGGGGCCAAGGCCGGTGACAAGGTCAGCATCACTTGGAAAGACAACAAGGGCGATACCCGTACGGACGAAGCCACGGTGTCTTGAGTTCCCGGCTCGGTGCACCCGCCGCAGGCCGGTGGCTGAAGCTCTATACCCATAAGCGAAGAGAGGAGACACTGTGAAGATTCAAATCATCGGGGTGATGGCGGCCGTCACACTGGGCTGTGGCCCGGTGCTGGCGCAGAAAACCGCCAGCCAGGGCATCGATGAATACCGGGCCATGCTGCAAGACGGCAACCCGGCCGATCTGTTCGAGGCCAAGGGCGAGGACCTGTGGAAGCAAAAGCGGGGGCCCAAGGCGGTCTCGCTTGAAAAGTGCGATCTGGGCAAGGGTCCTGGCGTGGTCAAGGGCGCTTTTGTGGAGCTGCCGCGATTTTTTGCCGATACCCAAAGGGTGCAGGACCTGGAGTCGCGCATCGTCACATGCATGGGCAGCCTGCAGGGCTTCAATGAGGCCGAGATCAGCATGACCCCTTTCGGCCGCGGTGAGATGGCCAACGTCACGGCGATGGCGACCTGGGTCGCTGCCGAGTCCAAGGGGCTGCGCTTTAACTTGCCGCAAGCTCATGTGACCGAGAAAACCTTCTACGAGGTGGGCAAGCGCCTGTTCTTCCAGCGCGGCGGCACACATGACTTTTCCTGCGCATCCTGCCATGGGGAGGAAGGCAAGCGCATCCGCCTGCAGGATCTGCCCCTGCTGACCAAGAATCCGGGCGACGGGGTCGGCTTTGCAGCTTGGCCGGCCTATCGGGTTTCCAATGGCCAGATGTGGAGCATGCAACTGCGGCTCAACGACTGCTATCGGCAGCAGCGCTTTCCCTACCCCGGTTTTGGCAGCGACGCGACCATCGCCTTGTCGACCTACCTCGGCGTCAACGCCAAGGGTGCTGTCTCGGCGGTGCCGACCATCAAACGTTAAGGAGCCAGGGATGAATAAAAAAACCAAGGGTTTGTTGCTGCTGACGGCTGGGCTTGTGCTGGCGGGCTGCGCGAGTCTGCCGTCCTCGGCTGAGCTTGACGCGCTGACCGATCGCATCGTCAAGGCGTCCTTCCGTGACGAAGGCATGGCCAAGGTCGATCGGGTGTTGGCCACCGACGAAACCAACCGTTTGTGCAGCCAGGCCGATGCGAGCGGCAAGCCGCTGGACGAGGCCACGACCAAGCGCATCGAAGAGCTCAACCTCAAGGCGGTCAAATGGCCATCCGATGGCCAGTTTCTGGGCGACTGGAAGCAGGGCGAGGTGATTGCCCAAAGCGGACGCGGTATGACCTGGACCGACGATGCCAAGGTCGCCAACGGCGGCAACTGCTACAACTGCCATCAGATCAGCAAGGAAGAAATATCCTTTGGCACCATCGGTCCGAGCCTTTACAACTACGGCAAGATTCGCGGCGTCAAGGATCCCAGTGACCCGGCTTCGCGGGCCATGGTGGAGTACACCTGGGGCAAGATCTGGAATGCCAAGGCCTACAACGCCTGCTCCAACATGCCGCGTGCGGGGCATGCGGGCGTGCTCAATGAGGCGCAGGTTCGCCACATCGTGGCTTTGCTGCTCGACCCCGCCTCACCCGTCAACAAATGAGGCGGCTGCGAACCCGGCCCTGGCCGGGTTTTTTGAGCGCCAACATATCAGTTGAGATTTATATATGAACCTGAGCAAGCGCGAGTTTTTGCAAGTCATGACGGCCGCCGGTGTTGCCGGCATGGCCCTGGGCCGGCATGCCCAGGCCGACGCTGCCACTGCAGCCGAGTCGCTGTATGAGGTGCCGCGTTTTGGCCAGGTGTCCTTGTTGCACATGACCGACTGCCATGCGCAGTTGCTGCCGATCCATTTCCGTGAGCCCAGCATCAATTTGGGCATAGGCAGCATGCGCGGCCAGCTACCGCACTTGGTCGGCGAGCAGCTGCTCAAGGCGGCGGGCGTGCCTGCCGGTTCGGCTCAAGCGCATGCGCTGACGTTTTTGGACTTCGAGCAGGCGGCCCGGCGCTATGGCAAGGTGGGCGGTTTTGCCCACCTGGCTACTTTGGTCCAACGGCTCAAGGCCAGCCGACCCGGCGCCCTGCTGCTGGACGGCGGCGATACCTGGCAGGGTTCGGCCACCGCCTTGTGGACGAACGGCCAGGACATGGTCGATGCCTGCAAGCTGCTTGGCGTGGATGTGATGACCGGTCACTGGGAGTTCACCCTGGGCATGCAGCGGGTCAAGGACATCGTCGAGAAAGACTTTGCGGGCCAGGTCGATTTTGTGGCGCAAAACATCAAGACGGCCGACTTTGGCGACCCGGTGTTCAAGCCGTACGTGATGCGGGAGATCCAGGGTGTGCCGTGCGCCATCATTGGGCAGGCTTTTCCGTACACGCCGATTGCCAATCCGCGTTACATGGTGGCCGACTGGGAGTTCGGCATCCAGGACCAGAACATGCAGGCCATGGTCGATGAGGCCCGTGCCAAGGGCGCACAGGTGGTGGTGGTACTCAGCCACAACGGCATGGACGTGGACTTGAAGATGGCCAGCCGGGTCCGTGGCATTGACGCGATTTTGGGCGGACATACCCATGACGGCATGCCGGTGGCCACCTTGGTGTCCAACCCCGGCGGCAAGACCATCGTCACCAATGCCGGCTCCAACGGTAAGTTTCTGGCGGTGCTCGATCTGGAGGTCAAGGACAAGAAGGTCAGCGACTTTCGCTACAAGCTGCTGCCGGTCTTTGCCAATATGCTGCCAGCCGATCCGCAGATGCAGGCGCTGATCAGCAAGATCAGGGCGCCGTATGAAGCGCGTTTGAGCCAGAGCCTGGGCGTGACCGAGGGCCTGCTCTACCGCCGCGGCAATTTCAATGGCACTGGCGATCAACTGCTGCTCGATGCGCTGATGGAGGTGCAGGGCGCCCAGATTGCGTTTTCACCGGGCTTTCGCTGGGGCACCTCGCTGCTGCCCGGCCAGGCCGTCACCCGTGAATGGCTGATGGACATGACGGCCACCACCTATTCCTATGCCACCGTCACCGAGATGAGCGGCGAGATGCTCAAGACGGTGCTGGAAGACGTGGGCGACAACCTCTTCAACCCCGACCCCTACTACCAGCAGGGCGGTGACATGGTGCGCGTTGGCGGCCTGAGCTATGCCTGCGATCCCACCGCCGGCATGGGCCGGCGCATCAGCGACATGCGCCTGGGCGGCCAGCCCATCGACGCCTCGCGCCGCTACAAGGTCGCCGGCTGGGCGCCGGTGGCCGAGGAGGCACGCAGCGCCGGCAACCCGCAGGTCTGGGATGTGGTGGAGCAGTGGCTCATGGCCCAGGGCGGGCGGATCAAACCACGCCAGATCAACAGCCCGCGCATCGTCGGGGCCCTGCCCAACCCTGGCTACATCGCTTGAGCCGGCCATGACAGCTCCGCTCCAACTCCATCGGCGCCGCTTGCTGGGCGGCGCTGCCGTGCTCGCTGGCGCTGCGCTGGTGCCCGACGCGGGCTTGCTGGCGCAGCAGGCCCGCGACTTCATTGAAGGGCCGCCCGTGCCCGACATCGAACCCACCCGCTTGTCGGAGCGGGTGTGGATGATCTTCTCGCCCGATGGTTTTCCCACGCCCAAGAACCAGGGCATGATGTCCAACATCGTCTTTGTGAGCACCTCCCAGGGGGTGGTGATTTTGGATTCAGGCAGTTCGCTGCAAATCGGGCAGATGGCCATCCGCATGATCCGCAAGGTCAGCGACAAGCCGGTGGTGGCCGTCTTCAACAGCCACTATCACGGCGATCATTGGCTGGGCAACCATGCTTTTGCGCAAGCCTTTGGGCCGCAACTGCCGATTCACGCGCTGCCGGGCACCATCGAGGCCATACGCGGCTCGACCGGCAGCAGCTGGCGCAGCTTGCTCGAGCGCTGGACCAACCAATCCACCCTGGGCACCGAGGTGGTGGCACCCAACACTTCGGTGGCCCACGGTCAGGTCCTGCGCTGGGGCGACACGCAGTTTCGGATGCACCACTACGGCACCGCTCACACCGCCTTTGATTTGTGCGTGGAGGTGGTCGAAGACAAAGTCACGGTGGTGGGCGATATCGCCATGGGCAATCGCATCGCCAATATGGACGACGGGTCCTACCCAGGCACCTTCAAATACTACGCGGCCCTGGCGCAGGCGGCCGGGCCGCAGCTGTGGGTGCCCGGTCATGGCCATGCGGCTCCCGATCTGCTCGACACCTACGGGCAATTCATGGCCGGTATTTGGGAGCCGTGCCTGCAGGCGGTCAAGGACGGCAAGAGCGAAGCCGAGGCCCGCGCCATGGTGCTGGCCGACCCCCGGGTGGCCCGGCGCGCAGCAGCCATGCAGGGCTTTGAGGGCAATATCGGCAAATACATCAGCCTGGCCTATCTAGAGGCCGAAAAAGAAGCTTTTTGAGGATGGGGGGCGCTGGCCACATCCAGGGCAGCGTTGCCGCACAATCGGGGTTTTGCATTTGTCTGCAGGCGATCCATGGCCACTTCCTACCCTGCCGAATCCGACGGGCTTGTGCTGGCTCAGTCTGATGAAGTCTTCGAGAAAGCGGCCGAGGTTTTTCGGCTCATGGCCGCGCCTATGCGGCTGCGCATCATCAGCAGCCTGTGCCAGGGCGAAAAAAATGTCTCCGAACTGCTGGCCGAGGTGGACACCACCCAGCCCAATATGTCGCAGCATCTGAATACGCTTTACCAGGCCGGCGTGGTCGACAAGCGCCGCGATGGGGTGCAGATCTACTACCGCATCGTCAACCAGCAGGTGGTTCAGCTGTGCCGGGCAGTCTGCACCCAGATTGCGCTGGAGGCTTAGGGTGAATCCGGGCCACCAGAGCCGGCGTCAGTGCTTGCTGGCGGGCGCTGCGCTGCTGGCGCCCTGGCACCGACAGGCCGACGCCAACACCTTGAACGCCTTGCCGCTGGCGCGCGATCTGCCTGCAGAAATGGCCCTGGCCGCACAAAGAGCTCAGCCCCTGCTGGTGCTGGTCAGCTTGCACGGCTGCGTGTATTGCGAGCGGGTGCGGCGCAGCAATTTGTTGCCTCGCCTGGCCGAAGGTCAGGCCGTGGTGCAGGTCGACTTGAAAAGCAGCCTGCCGGTGCTGGACTGGCGCGGCCGTCCCAGCACCCATGATGAGTTGACCCGGCTCTGGAAGGTGAGCATCGCGCCCACTGTGCTGTTTTTCGGTCCGAGCGGTAAAGAGCTGGCCGAGCGCATGGTGGGTGCGTACCAGCCCGACTTTTACGACGCCTACCTCGACGATCGCTTGGCCCAGGCCCGGCAGCGTCTTTGAGGCGCCGACCTGCTGGTGCTGCGCCCGCCAGAGTGCAGGCGTAAAAAAGCCCGCACCAGGCGGGCTTTTATTTGACGGGAAAAAGAATTACTTCTTTTTGCAGTCAGCGTGGTCTTTGTTCTTGGCATCCTTGCAGTCCACTTTGGCAGCGGCTTTGTCGCCGGCGGCCAGAGCGGGCACAGCGATGAAGGCGAAGGCGGCGATGATGGCGGAGATCACAACTTTCATGAGTCAACCTTTTAGATCAAATTTGTTGAAAACGCAGATCGATGAAATCAACGTTCTGCGGGTGTGAGAATAGTAGAGTCTTTGCAAATATGCTCTAAGGTTTGCCCTGATTTGTTGTAAAAAGACAATATTTACAGGGTCTGATGCGGGTTATTACTTATTCGCCAAGAGGTCTTCAAGAGAGCAAAGCCTGCAGGCCGCCCTCGGGCTCGAAGCGGCCATTGCGAAAGGTCATGCGGGTTGGGCCTTCCCAGGCGGGCTGCGGCACCGGATGCCCCGGATCGCCCGGGTAGCACAACACCCTCTGGCCGTTGATGTCATGCGGCTCGGGCAAGACCTGCATGGGCGCACGGCTGCGCGCGGCCTGCATCACCTGCGCAGCGCTGCCGCAGCGCCCAACTTGCATCAGCGTGAGCAGTTGCACCGGCGCCAGGGTGAGTTCGCCCTCCCAGTAGCGGCGCATCGCTTCGTTGGGCTGTAGCCACAGGGCTTCGGTGATTTCATGTTCATCATGGTGCGCCTGCTGGTCGGCCGGCGCGACGGCCACAAAGAACCGGGCGTCGAAGCGCCGGTCCATCATGCTCGGCCGCTTTGGGGTGATCCAGCGAGACCAGGGCTGGAGCTGCCGGGTCGGCAGCGGCCGCAAACCGGCGTCCATCATGGCTTGCAGGAAAGACATGCCGGCTGCCAGGCGTTCGCGCACCTGAGCACGGGCCTGGTCGGGGTCCTGCACGCCCCAGTCGGGGCCGTGCAGCAACAGATCGCACTCTTCGAAGGTTTCTCGCAGCGCGGCCACATGCAGGCCGCAGGCGGTCGCTTCGTCCAGGCCATCCTCGGCCAGCACCTGCTGCAGGGCTGCGGGGCTTTGGTCCAGGTCAGCCGGATTGACCTGACCGTCGAGTTTGTCGAGCTTGCCGCCGGGAAAGACGAAGGCGCCGCCGAGCACATTGGATTTGCTGTGCCGCTTGAGCAGCAGCACCTGCATGCCCTGGGGGGTGTCGCGCAGCAGCACCACGGTCGCTGCTGGCACCGGCGGCGTCAGCACTTCTTTGTGATTGATTTCCAGAGCCATTCCTTGATTGTGTCGTGCCCACCGCCGGCAGGCCGAGTCATTCGGTGGGTCCGCGTCACCTTTGCTACAGTCGGCTCAGTGGAGGACAAACCGATGCAATCTGCTGTGCGTTTCTGGTCGCTAATGGGCCTGTTGTTGGCCCTGCTTTTGGGCATGGCTG
>JBAXEN010000003.1:0-34106 GCA_037140415.1 Betaproteobacteria bacterium
ACGACCCCAAAACCACCACCAAAGACGAGACCCTGGTCAATGTGGACATGCTGCTCATAGGCGGCAGCAACCTGACGGCCTTTGTGGGCGCAGGCGATGTTGGCGTTCAACTGAGCGACGTGGAGTTGGGCCTGGCGCTCTTGACCGAGCAGGTCACTGGCACCGCCGAAGCCCGCAACTGGACCACGGTGCAGGCCACGGTCGGCCAAGCGGCCTTTGTGGGCGTCGATGGCTTGACCATTGAAGTCAATGACATGGGCCTGTCGGTCAACCGCAAGGCCAGCGACGACTCTGTGGTGGACTACAGCCTGACGGCTTCCACCACTGATGCGGTCACCGCTCGCAACACCGACTTGACGGTGGCCACCGGCCCCAGCAGCGATTTGACGCTCACACTGGACGGCGCAGCCGGCCAACTGACGCGCCTGGTCGGCAGTCTCAAGTTGGACCTCTTTGGCTTGGTCAAAGTTGAAGGCGACTTTGGCATTGAAAGCCGTGAAGGCCAGGTCAAGCTCGCTGGCATCCAAGACGACCCCAAAACCACCACCAAAGACGAGACCCTGGTCAATGTGGACATGCTGCTGATAGGCGGCACCAACCTGACGGCCTTTGTGGGCGCAGGCAGCGTGGGCGTGCGCCTGAGCGGCGTGGAGCTGGGCGTGGCTCTGCTGACCGAGCAGGTCACCGGCAACGCCACGGCGCGCAGCTGGACCAGCGCGCAAGCCACGGTGCAGCGCGCTTCGTTTGACGGCGTGAGCGGCATGACGATTGCCGTCAATACCTTGGCCTTGTCGCTGAACAACCAAGCCAGCGACGGCTCGGTGGTCGACTACGGCCTGACCGCCATCACCACCGACGCTCCTACCGCGCGCTACACCGACCTGTCCGTGGCCACCGGCCCTCAAAGCGAGCTGGCCCTGACCCTCAAAGGCAGCGACGGCGACATGATGCAGCTGACCGGCGCGCTGGAGATCGACCTGTTCGGCTTCATCCAGGTCTCGGGCAGCTTTGGCATCACCTCGGCCGACGCCGAGATGATGCTGAAAGACGGCAAAAAGGTCCAGGGCAAGGCGATCTCGCTGGGTGTGAGCGATGGCCGCGCCTTTGTGGGTGTGGGCGGCTCCAACGCCGACCGCCTGGGCTTTGAGCTGCTGGGCCTGGATCTGGGCCTGGTGATGTTTGACAGCCCCAGCGTGGCCAACTCCTCATGGACCGCCCTGTCGGCCACCGCCGACTCGATTGGCTTTGTCGGCATTGACGGCTTTACCCTCATGGCCCAGGGCATCAGCCTGGAGATGAACAGTGTGGAAGGCACGCTGGGCACTGCCCGGGGCGTGATGGCCCTGAACAACTACGAAGTGGTGTCGGGTGCGGGCCTGGTTCAAAGGGTGAGCACCAACGCCAGCCGGGGCGAAGTGCTGGGCCTGAAGATAGACCGCGCCACCCTGGCGATTTCGGACTACATCTACATCAGCGGCGGCTTTTACTTTGAGCAAGCCGAATCTGTACTCATTGACGTGGGCACCGGCCTGTCGGCCAAGCAGGTCAGGGACGACCCGACCCTCAAGTCGGGCTTGTCCAAGGTCAATGGCGTGTCTGCCGACTACAGCCGCATCGAGAACCTGGAAGCCGCCTCCACCTTGCTGGCCGCCACCGATGTCGACATCTTTGTTGGCATGGGGCCCTACTTCATTGACGAGAACAACAACGGCTTGTTCGACAGCAACGAACATGTGAACCCAGACCGTTGGGGCATCACGCTGGAGAACATCGACCTCGGGCTGGTGTTCATGAACCCGACCGACGCTGCCGACCCCGATGGCGTCATCCCCAATCTGTACGCATTGCAAGTCAACTGGGACGCACACATCGACATCGACTGGGTGCTGTTCCAGTTCCAGCTTGACAAGCTGCAGGTCTACGTCAACCAGGGCGGCGAGTGGGGTGATCTGGACGGCGTGCGGCCTTTCATCGACTTCAAGAGCTCGTTTGAAGGGGGCGTGCTGACCTTGGAGGTCTCGGACAAGCGCTTTGACTTTGACTACGACAGGCGCCTGATCGGCGTGCGCCTGGACGACGCCCTGCTGGGCATCGGCGGCTTCTTCTTCATTGAGGGCACCTTCGTCTTCGAGAAGTCCGACAACATGGCGCTGGATGTGCAAACCCAGTTGCCCAGCCGACTGACAGGTGAAGCGTCTTCGCTGAACACCGACTTGCGCAAGCTCAAGCGCGACGGCTATCTGTCTGCCGACAACAGCCGCTTTGAGGGCCTGCCGGTCGATGCCATTGTGTTTGGCGCCTCCGATGTGTCGATCAAGATCGGCTCCTACGACGATCCGCTGATCCACCTCGATGGCATTGACGTGGCCTTTGCCACCTTCCGTGCCACTGAGGCGGCCGACCCCAACCGGGTGATCCCGCGCATGTACTCCATGAGCGCGTACTGGCCGGTCAAGCTCGATGTCGACTGGGGCTTCATGAAGCTGGCCATCGACGACATCACGCTCAAGCTCAACACCGGCAGCGACTGGAAGGGCCTCAAAGTCGGTCCTTACGCCGACCTGCGCTCTAGCTTTGGCACCCAAGGCCTGAAGGTCAACACCGGCGATGCGCCGATCTACCTGAACTACAGCAGCGACTTCTTTGGCGTGGAAGTCAGCCGCGCCAGTGTCTCGCTGGGCGACTTCTTCTTCATCCAAAGTGGCTTTGCCATTACCCGCTCCTCGGGCACGGCTGTCGATGTGGTCACCGGTTTTGCCGACAACTCCTACGAAGGCGCTGCAGCCCTGGGCAAGCTCAGCGGCAAGGGCTATTTCGACCCTGGCAAGTATTCGCGCCTTGAAAACGTGCCGATGAAGGCCACGACCATCGGCTTCTCAGACGCCATGCTGTTCGTGGGATCGGGGCCGTATTTTGTGGACAGCAACGGCGATGGCCGCATCACCGTGGACGACACGCCGTCGAGCGATGCCATCGGCTTTGCAGTCGACAACCTCGATCTGGCCGTGGTGCTCTACAGCGACCCCAACAAAGTCGTGCCTGATTTGTGGGCGCTGTCGGCGACGGTGGACTATGTCGGCCTGGTGGGGATCGACTTCCTGAAAATTGAAGGCGAGATGGTCCGCATCGCGGCCAATCAGGGCGACGAGTGGAAGAAAGACCAAGGGATTAAGCCCTATGTGGACTTCAAGTCCACCTATGGCGCAAACGGTCTGTCCGTACTGACCGGCGGCGCGCCGATTGACATCGCCTACGACTCGCCCCTGATTGGCGTGTACGTGGGCTTGGAGACCTTGAAAATGAGCGAGTTTGTGTTTGGCCAAAGCTCGTTTGCCTACGAAGGGGGGGCCCGGCGCTAGGCCACCATAGACACCGGCACCAGCTTTGGCGACTTGAATTTCCTGTCCACAGGGCTGCAGCTTGAAGCGGCCAGCCTGTATTCGGACGTCAGGATCTCCAGCGACTGGCGCACCGTCTCCAATGTGGAGGTCGAGACCACGCTGCTGGGCATCGCCCATGCCAATGTGTTTGTGGGCTACGGCATCCCAGACTGGAAGTCGGACACCCCCATCCGCGACCAAGAAGGCGTGTTTGGCTTGGCCATTGCCGACATCAACGTCGGCCTGGCCATCATGAAGCCCACCGGCTCCATCGGCAAGCTTTTCCCCGAGTTCACCTCGCTTAAGGCCTCGGCCCGCGAATTTGTGGTCGCTGGCGGCGGCGACATCTTCCAGCTCTTTGGCCAAGACATTGAAGTGCGCATGAACTGGAGCGACGGCTGGAAGGGCTCGCCCGAGACCAAGCCTTCGATTGACTTTGTCAAGAGCTTTGGCCCGCAAGGTTTGGCCGTGCCCACCGGCGCCGAGCCGATTTATCTGGACTTTGCCGGCGGTGCCTTCATTGAAGCCAGCATCAAAAACGCCACGCTGATGCTCTCGCAGTTTGTCTATGTGCAAGGCGACTTTGCCTTCCGCAAAGGCGGCTCGCGCGAGGTCACGGTGGACTACGGCATCTTGGGCACCATCAAGGGCGTGCGCACCAACACCATTGAGTTTGGTGCCAGCAATGTGCAGGCCTTCATTGGCGTGGGCGGCCCCTATATTCAGGACAGCAACCGCGACGGTTACGTCACCGACCATGACGTCACCGAGGGCGGCATCACCTACAAGGCCGACCCGATCAACACCAGCGCCATCGGCCTGGTGGTCAACGACCTGGAATTCGGGATGACCATCCTGACCACCCAGGCGCCCAATATTCTGGCCAACCCCAAGTCCATCTTGGTGCCCGAGGGCACCAAGTTCACCGCCATGCGTGCCACCGGCAAGCAAATTGCCATGGTGGGCTTGCCCAAGGAGCTGGAGTTCTCCTTGGAAGACGTGCTGTTCGAGCTCAACCAGAGCGACCAGGACGGCATGATCGTGGACTTCACCGATGGCGGTAAGTCAGAAGGCATGTCCATCAACACGGGCAATCCCAATCGCCCCATGGTGCTGGACTTCAGAGAAGACATGCTGACGGCCTCCATCGGCTATGCACGCATCAACATTGCGGGCGTGTTGGCCTTAGAAGGTGGCATCACCTTCCAGCGCCGCACCATGGACGCCGACATCTATATTGGCGGCATCGCCATGCCCCGTGGGGTGGTCGGCGTCGATGCCCTGGTGATCGGTGGGCGCAACGTCACAGCATTTGCCGGTATCAAAGGCCCTTACGTCACCGACAAGGACAAAGATCCTACCGATCCTGGTTACCACGATACCGCTGACGAGTACGCAGCCGGCGACGTCAACAAGGACGCCATCGGTTTTACCATCGTCAACCTGGACGTCGGCCTGGTCATTGCCAACCCCTCCTTCATGGGGCAGTCCTTTGACGAGCTGACCTTCATCGGCATCACGGCCTCGGCCGACTTTGCGGGCCTGGTGGGCACCGACCCGTGGGTCACGCTGAACGCCAAAGATATTCGCTTTGGCCTGAACATGGCCATTGCCAATGGCTACCCGCTGCCGCTGACCTTTGTGGACTTCTCCTCGGTCAACGATGGCGGCGCACCGGGCATGGACATCCCGATCGGCTCGTCGCATTCCATCAACATGGCCGAGCTCGACGCCTTCGAGGTGCGCATCGGCATGCAGGCCAATCTGGGCCTGTTCGGGCTGTTCGAGATCAATGCACCGGCCTTTGACTTCTCCTTCGAGTTCCCGGACACCGGCGACCTGATTCCCAAGATCGACCTGTCGGAGTTGATGAACTTTGACTTCAGCATTCCGGCCACGGCGCCGAGCTGGCTGCGCGACGCCCTGGACGGCATCAAGGACGCCCTGAAGAACGTGGAGCTGAGCATCAGCATCGACGGCATCACCGGCTCCATCGAAATACCGGGCCTGACCATTGAGCTCGGTGACTTTATTTACTTCCAGGGTGACTTCAAGCTCACCCTGGGCGACACCTTCACGGCCGATGCCTATACCGGCATCGACCCGATGATCGGCGGTGGGATTGACAAGATCCTTGATTTGGCGACCGAGGCCTTGCTCGAAGCCATGGCCGGTGACGACTTGCCATCGGACTTCCTGAGCGACATCAATGTGGTTCAGCGCCTGCTGGGCTTCAATGAAGACTTCACCGTCCTCAAGGGCGTCAGCTACAAAGGCACCTCTTTCGGTGCCAGCAACGTCAACCTGTTCGTCGGTGGCGGCGGCCGGCCCGACTTCAGCAAGCCTCTGGCCGATCAGGGCCTGATTGGCTTTGGCATGCAGAACCTGGACCTGGCCATCGGCGTGTACAAGCCCACTTTGCCGGGTGTGCTCGACGCCTTGTTTGGCAAAACGGTGCAAGACGTCATCTCCATCAAGGCCTCGGCCGACGAGATGGGCGCCTACGGTTTTGGCGATTTCCTGAAGATATTGGGCCGTGACATCACGCTCGAATACAACGACGGCGGTCAGTGGGCCGGGCTGTTCCGCGCGCTGCCGATTTATCGTGATATCCGCAGCCAGGTGATCGACGCCAGCGTCTTGCCGCCCAAGATCACCGAGCGCAAAGGCCATGTGGTGGGAACGGGTGCCGAGCCTGTGGCCTTTGACTTCAGTGGCGCGCCCATGATGGGCCTAGACATCGGACTGGCGGAGATTTCGCTGGCCGACTTTGTGCACCTGCGCGGATCACTCGCCTTCCGCAAGGGCGAGATTTACAACGTCAAGATCGATCCGGGTGGCTTAGGCCCGCTGCTCGATAGCGTGGGTGATGTGACCGGTGTGGACCTCAACAACCTGAACCTGAATGTTCAGGCGATGACGCTGGGCGGCGCCAACTTGGAAGGCTTTGCCGGCATCGGCGGGCCCTATCGCACCGGCAATGACATTCTGGGCGACGGCCGCTTTATGGCCAGCGAGGACCTCGACCACGATGGCAAGCTCGATGCGGGTGAAGACGCCAACAACAACGGCTTGCTCGACTTCAACGAGGACGTCAACAACAACGGCGTGATGGACCCGGGCGAAGACGCGCCCGACGGCATCTTGGACGACATCAACCAAAGCGCGGTGGGCCTGGAAATCCACAACGTGGACTTTGGCTTTGCCATCTTCAAGCCCATGGCGCTGACCATGATGCCGGCCTTGGAGAGTGCCTCGCCCATGTGGTTGTCGGCCAAGGCGTCGATCGAGCGCGCCGGGCTGGTCGGCATTGACAAGTCGGTGTTGTCGGCCGAGCTGCGCGATGTTGAAGTCAACATCAACACCTTCATGTTGTCCAACGACCCGACAGGCCTGCTCAACGCGGCGCTGCAGATCTTCGGGCCGCCGACCATCAACTTCAAGGAAAGCAAGTCCTTCAAGGACTTCACCGAAGACACCAACGGCAACAACCGCTTGGACTTTGGCGAAGACATCAACGCCAACTTGCGCCTGGATCCGGGTGAGGACAAAAACAACGACGGTATTCTGCAGCTCAGTGAAGACCGCAACCAGAACGGCAAGATCGACCGCGCTGGCTTTGCCCTGCCCGCTGGCGGCAACAACATGGTCTTCATTGATTTCGATCAGGAGATCATCCAGGCCAAGGTGGGCTACGCCGAGATCAACCTGGGCGGCGCGCTGCAAATGTCGGCCTCCATGGCCTTCACCAAGCGCTCAGGCGAAGAGGTCACGCTGTCCAACGGTGAGACCACCCGGGTCACCACCATGGCCATTGGCATCAACGACGCCAATGCCTTCTTGGGCATCCCCACCGTGGTGGACGGCAAGCCGCGCGGCTACTTCTACGACAGCAATGGCGACAACCGCATCGATGAGGCCGACGAGGTCAATACCGGCGCCATCGGCATGGTCATCGAAGACCTGGACCTGGGCCTGCTGATCGCCGCAGAAACCTACATCTCCATCGAGCGGGTGAGCATAGGCGTGTACCTGGCCGGTCGCGCCACGATCAACAAGATCGGCTTGAACGGCGTGCCCGGGGTGACCATGGAGGCCCGTGACATTGCCCTGGAGATCAACCTGGGCGCACGTTTTACCCTGGACATTGGCAAGATCGTTAAGAACTGGGACTACGACGCAGGCCGGGGCATGACCACGGTACAGCAAGGCGACCTGGTGCGTACCGCCGACGCCAAGTACTGGGAATACACCGGCAGCGCCAGCCTGCCGGTCGACCTCACGGCCGACTTTGACCCGACCAAGCTGTCCAAAGCAGAGCAATTGCTGTGGAAGGCCGCCAAGCCCAACGTCACATTCCAAGCCGACGTCAAGCCCAGCTTTGCGTTGACCACCATCGACTTCAGCAAGAGCACCTGGAGGCGTCCGGGTGAGGACGTCAACGGCGACGGCGTGCTCAACCTGGGTGAAGACCGTGGCAACGGCATGTTGGAGCTGGTGGAAGACCTCAACAACAATGGCCGCTTGGACTCGGGCGAGGACAAGCCCAATGGCGTGCTCGATGGGCCGACCATCGCGCCGGGCTATGCCATTGAGACGGGCAACCCCTACGAGCCCATCGTGCTCCAGTATGAGTCCACCTTCCTGCGCATTTACGGCATCCTTGAGGTCAACCTTTTCGATCTGGTCAAGCTCGACGGCGCCATCGACTTCCGCTTCAGTGAGAAGGACGGCCTGACCGCCTTTGCCGACGTGTCGGTGCAAATCGGCCCGGATGATTTTGGCTTCAAGAGCCATGCCACCGGCCTGCTGGTCATCAATTCCGGCGGCGTGGCCATGCGCATGGAGCTGGGCTTGGACCTGGACCTGGGCGTGGCCAATCTGAGCGCCGAGTTTGAGCTCAACCTCAACAGCTTCGGCAAAACCGTCGTCTATGACCTGCCCGAGGCCTTCCTTGATGTGGTCGACCTGGGCCCTGATGATCCGCTGACCCTGGACATCAACGAGCACGAGCAGTACGCCATCCAGGCCTACCCGCCCGGCAAGGAGAAGGTCAAAGACAAGTGGACCGGCCCCTATGTGGCGCTGACCGGCAAGGGCAATATGGACCTGATGGGTCTGCTCACCCTGCGCGGAGACTTTGCGGTCATTGCGGCCTTCCCGAAAGACGACGCCGGCAACACTGCCTTCCGCTTTGAAATCGGTGTCACCGCCGACCTCGAGCTCAAGCCCCTGGCGCGGCTGAACGCCACCGGCACCATCGGCCTGGTCGTGGACTCTGGCGGTCCAGGCCTGTACGGCAGCTTGGAAATTGGTGGCGCTGGCAAAGACTCGGTGATCCTCGACGGCGGTGACGCCTTCAAGATCGGGGGCCGCTTCCTGCTGCAGATCAACACCACCAACAGCATCCAGCTGGCCCGGGGCCGCGATGCCGAAGGCAATGTGTTCGACAAGGACAACAACCCCATCATGGTGGAGTTGACCCCGCAGTCGCTGCGCATTGCCGGTGGCGCCAAGGTCTCGATAGGCCCGCTGAGTCTGGAAGGCTCGGTGGACTTCCTGATCAACGACAAGGGCGTGCAGCTGGCCATGCAGGTGGTGCTGGACATGTCGTCCTTCGGCAAGATCCAGGTCAAGGGCGCGGCCGCCATTGGCGTGTACCTAGACCCCAACGACCACACCGAAAAGCCCTTCTTTGCGCTGTACTTGAACTTCAGCACAGAGATGAACATCGCGATCTTGAAGATCAAGGCCGAGGCCTCGCTGCGCATCAACACCAGCACGATTGATTACACAACGCTGCAAGGCGATGTGATCAAGGCCAACACGATGTTTGACCTGGAGCTGCGCGGCATCATTGATCTCTTCTTGTTCAAAGTGGATTTCTATGGACGCATGAGCGTGGTCGACTCGGTCTTCAAGCTCGAGTTCGAGGGCAAGCTCAACTTCTTCAACATCACCACCGTGGAGGTGGGCGGCTTTGTGGACTCCTTGGGCAACTTCGAGTTCCGAGGCAAGATTGAAATTGACATTTACCTCGGCCCGCTGCACCTGAACGCGGGCGCCAGCTTGCTGCTCAGCAGCAAACCGCGCTTTGCCGCCGCCGTCTGGGGATCGCTGGACTTTGAGCTCCATATTGGCTTGATCAACATCGACTTCACGCTGGCGGGTTTCCGTGGCGAGATCGACATCACACCGGCCAGCGGTTACATCATGGCCCGCGTGACCGTGATGGGCATCTCCGTCTCGGGCAGCTACCTGTGGTCCTGGACAGACCCGCCGCGCATCTCGCACATGGACGGCGACACCCTGGTGCTGCACATGGGCGATGCGGCGGGCCGCTATGGCGAGGCCGACTACAACGAGATCATCAACGAGGGCGTGGGCGTCGAGTACGACCAAGATCTCGATATGTACATCGTGCGCTCGCTCGGCCAGACCGACTACTACAGGCGCAGCCAGGTCAAGGCCATCCGGGCCCACGGCGGCACGGGCAATGATTCCATCTATATTGGCCAGGGCGTGGACGCGGTGCTCGACATCGACGGTGGCGCCGGCCAGGACAGCTTCCTGATTCAGGGCGGCCTGACCCAAGGCATGGTTGATGGCCAGCTCAAGTACTCCATCGTCTCCGGCGGCGCCGGTGACGACGAGTTCTACAGCGGCGCAACACAAAGCGCACGCTTTTTCGGCGACGACCGGCCCTTGGCCGGCGCGCTGAGCTGGGCCGTGCCCTACACCGGTTCACGCGGCAACGACCGCTTCAACGGCGGCGCAGGCGCTGTGGTGGTGGACATGGGCCTGGGCAACGACAAAGTAGCCACCGGCCCCGGCGCCGACACCGTGATTCTGCGCGGGGGCACCAGCCGTGTGGACACCGGCGAGGGTGGCGACACCATTTTGCTGGACCCCAACTACGGGCTGACCACGCTGACTGTGACCGGCGGCTCGGGCCGTGATGTGCTGCGCATCGCGCCTTTTGCCAGCAGCGCCGACATCACTTTGGGCGCCATGAGTCTGGAGCATGCGGCGGCCACCGGCTACCTGACGGTGAACTTCAACGACAAGCTCGACCGCATCGAGATGACAGACACGGCCGCCGACACCCGGCTCAAAACCGTGTCCATGGACTGGGCGTCCACCGATCTGTCACTGAACGCCAGCGGCACGGTGAACGTCACCGGCACCAGCTTCAAGGCCGCTGAGGGCCTGCTGAGCATCAGTGCTGAGCGCTTTGTGGGTACGTTCAACACCCAAGTGGCCGAGCTGAGCCTGCAAGCCCGCGACGCTGCCAGCACCTCTGATTTGGTGGTCAACGAGCGCGACAGCCTGCGCTTGGTGAGCGACCGCTGGAGCCAGGGCGGCCTGGTCACGGCCTCGGGCCGCATTGCGGTGACGCTGGCGGGCGCCGAATCCACCCTGACGCTGGCCTCGGGCCGCATCAGCGCGGGCGCAGGCGGCGAGATCCGGCTGGTGGCCGACGACATTGATTTTGTGAGCGGCCGCGACAAAGTCTCGGGCACGGGCCTGCTGGGCATCACCGTGCGCACCGCAGGCCAAGACATCCGCGTGGGCGGTGCGGCCCAGAGCTTCTATGGCAACGACCAGTCGCAGGCCGGAGCCACCGGTTTCATGGCCCTGGCGATGCAGGACCTCGACGCCTTGGCCGACGGCTTCAGCGAAATTCGCATTGGCGAGGGCGCCACCGCCTCCACCATGGTGCTCGGCGATGTCGAGGACGTGACCCTGGGCGGCACCCGTTTTAACGCCCAGTTCACCGACCGGGTCAAGCTGATTGCCGACGAAATTGTGGTGGCCGGCGATGTGCGCTCGACCACGCAGATCAGCACCCAAAGCCGCTTGCTGCAGGTGCGCTCGGCCAACTTCCAGACGCCCCTGGGCGCGCCCGATGCCGGCCTGAGCGCTGTCAGCCTGGATCTGCAAGTGACCGAGCAGGCCGATGTCAACGGCTGGCTGATTGCCCAAGACGCGCTGACCTTGAACATCCAGGGCAGCACCGGCGTGGGCGGCTATGTGCGCTACGGCGCTGAGCCCAACAGCTTTGCCGGCTCCACGGGCGGCAGCTTGCTGGTCACCGGCAACAACGGCGTGCTCACTCTGAACGCCAGCGGCTCGGTGGTCAGCGCCTCGGGCATGGAGGCCACCGGCACCGGTGCCAGCATTTCGATCAACAGCGCCAGCAGCCTGACGCTGCGCAGCGCCGCCAACGTTCAGGCCTCAGCGGCCAACTCCAGCATTGCCTTGAGCGCGGGCGACTACATGCACCTGCTGGCCAGCAGCAGCGTGTTCTCGGGCGTGCGCATGGTCAATGGCCAGCCCAGCCTCACCGGCAGCGGTGCGAGCTTGTCGATCTCCACCCCCGGCGAGCTGCGCTTGTCGGGCGACGTCACCGCAGGGGGCGCGCTCAGCATTGCCGCGGGCGAATCGCAGTTCACCTCGGCCAGCTACTTTGACAGCATCCTCGACCGCAAGATCGAGTCCGTGAGCACACCGGGTGTGGGCGCGGCACTGACCACAGCGGGCGACATCACCACCGCCATCGCGGGCCTCAACAGCAGCACCCTGAGCTCGGCCCTGAAGTCTTTGGTTCAGGGAACCGCCTTGGCCTTGACCAGCGTGGACAACCTGGTGGTGCAGTCGCTGGCCAACTACAAGCCCTTTGGCGAGCTGACCGACGCGCAAAAAGCCGCGGTGGCTGCCAAGCTGGGCTACACCGTGTACCAGGCGCCTGTGGGCGGCGGCACCACGGCCCTCTACAACGCGGCCACCGGTGCCTTCACCACGGCTTTGAGCCAGGGCCATACCGTGGCCAGCAATGTGGGCTACGCGCGCTATGACAACGTGTTCGTGCGGGAACTGGCCGACGGCACGCTCGACATCCGCCAGAGCCTGCTTGAAGGCGCCTCGGCCGACTACGACAACCTGCGCATCAACTGGGCCGGCGCGGGCGTCACGGCGCCGGCCGCCAACGCCAGCTTTGCGCAGCTGACGGCCGCTCAAAAGCTGGTGGTGGCCGAGCACCTGGGCTATGTGTTTGACTACTACGCCATGCCGGGCGACTTGTGGGACAAGGGCACTGAAGCGCTGACCGACGACGTGGCCCGCCCCGACGTCGATGCCGGCTGGTCCAAGCTGACCCAGGTCCAGCGTGCGGTGGTCACCGACTTTATCGACAACGTCCAATTCCTCACCGCCCGCACCGCCTACCAGGGCAAGTGGGCCACATTGACGAACACCGCCGTGAATTGGCAGGCCGCGGGTGTGAGCGCCCCCGACGCCAGCCAAGAAAGCTTTGGCTCGCTCAGCGGCGCGCAAAAGCTGGTCCTCATTGAGCATCTGGGCACGGTGCTGGACTATGCCTCGCTGCCCGAGGCCCTGTGGACGCAAGGTACCGCCAGCACCGCCGATGATGTGGCCCGGCCGGGCCAGGCCGCCGGCTGGTCCACCCTGAGCGCAGCGCAGCGCGAGGTGGTGGTCGCTTGGCTGGACGGCCGGCTCAACACGTCTGCGCGCGTCACGCTGCAAGGCAATTGGGCGAGCGCTGCCACCGCCAGCATGGGCTGGTCGGCAGCAGGCGTGACCACACCCACGGCGGACCAGACCACCTGGGCCTCACTCAAAGGCGCGCAGCTGATGACGCTGCTCGAGCACCTGGGTTACGCCTACGACTACGCCAGCGTGCCCGACGCCTCGTGGCTGGGCGCCGCAGGCACCGCCGACGATGTGTCCCGGCCGCTGCAGAGCCAGTCTTGGTCGCAGCTGTCGGCCGCCCAGCGCGCGGTGCTGGTGCGCTACGTGGATGTCGAGCGCAGCGCCTCCGTCACCACCGTACCGGTGTATGTCAAGGCCTACGCAGCCGAGGTGTCGACTCCGTCTGACCGACTCATCATGCAGGGCAACTGGGCCAATATGACCTCGGCGGCCAGCATGTCCTGGACGTCGGCGGGCGTGCCTGCTCCCACAGCGCAACAAACCACCTGGGCACAGCTGACGGGCGCCCAGCAAATGGCGCTGCTCGAGCATGGCGGCTATGTGTATGACTACCGCGCCGTGCCTGATGCGGTGTGGAGCCAGGCCGTCCCGCGCCCGAGCCTGGACACCGACTGGTCCGAGCTCTCGGCCGCCCAGCGCAGCGCACTGAGCAACTTTATTGACGTGTCGCGGGCGACCATGCCCTCGGCGCTGCCCGCCTCCCAGGTGCCCGCTTTGGCCCGCCAAGCGGTTCAGGCCGATGCTCCGCTGGCTGAGCGCTATGTGCTGAGCAACGCCGACCACTATGTGCTGCGCTTGGTGCCTGCGGTCAAGAACTTCTTCAACTACAACGCCCCGGCGGGCTTGCAGGTGGTGTCCGGCTTCAGCCAGGGCTTGGTGTCTGACTACCGCAATGAGAATATTTTCTGGGGCACGGTCGCGGCCCCCGCAGCAGGCACCACCTTTGCCAGCCTGACGGCGGCGCAAAAGCAGGTGGTCACCTCGGCCCTGGGCTATACCTATTACGCGGGCACCAACTACATCAACGCCGCTGCCGCGCCGCTCGAGCGCGTGGTGCAGGGCTTTGGTTCGGCCAACTACAACCTGTCCACCATCGACTGGGGCGGCGTGGCCACCCCTGCGGCGAGCACCCCGTTTGAAAGCCTGAGCGCCGCTCAGCAAAACGTGGTGCTGGGCAAGCTCGGCCTGGTGCGCGCCCAGCGCGAGCTGTTCGTCAACCCAACGGCCCCCGCGGCGCAGCAGGTGCTGGCCAGCGTGCCGGTGCTGAGCACCGTCTACTCCAGCATCGCAGCGGCCAAGTGGACCGGCATAGGCCAGCCCATCGATGGCCTGCCCTTCGACGCGCTCAGCGTGGCCCAGCAAACCCTGGTGCTCAAAGAAGCCGGCTACAGCCGCTGGACCGGCCCGTCCCTCTACGACGCCAGCACCAACAGCTACCGACTGAGCCTGACGGAAGGCGGCACCGGCGACTACAGCAACGCCAACATCACCTGGAGCGACATTGAAGTGCCCGCCGCCGGCACGGCCTTTGATGCGCTCAGCCAAGTGCAGCGCGCCCGTGTGCTCGCAGCCACCGGCTTTGAGAGCTACACGGGTACCGTCTACTACAAGGCCGGCCAGGGCGCGAACTCGGTGCGCCAGACCTTTGTGGAAGGCGAGGGCGGTGACTATAAAAACGCCGAGATGGTGTGGGGCGCGGGCAACGACATGCCCACCAACCGCTGGCTGCTGACCGACAGGCTCAACCCGACGCAGACCCTGGTGGCCTATGCGCTTGACAGCGACGGCGACGGCGTGGTCGAGCAACTCGAGCTGCACGAGACGCATCCGCTGACCGGCCAGCGCGGTTTTGGCTTCTTGCTCACCGGCACGCTGACGACGCTCAAGGCCGATACCGACCTGCGCATCGAGGTCAAAGACGCGGCGATTGTGCGCGGCACCATCAATTTGATGGGCGCAGGCTCAGACCTCTTCATCCAGTCTGACAAGTTTGTCTACTGGGAGGGCGAGGCCACGGTGCCCGGCACCATCACCATGCGCGGTGGTGTGTCGGCCACGGGTGCGGCCTTGAATGTGCCGGGAGCCAACGCGCAAGGCACTAGCTTGTATGTGCACGCCGCCTCGCAGATGTACGCCAAGACCGGCAGCGTGCTGCTGCAGGGCGGCCAAGATGTAGAGATCTGGGGCAAAGTCGGCGCGGGCGGCTACAACAGCACCAATGGCCTGGTGTGGAACACCCCGGACGCCGGCATCACCGTGATGGCGGGCCAGCAGATCTGGATCGACAGCGCCCTGACAGCCACCGGCTCTGTGAACCTGAGCACCAGCGGCGCCCCGGGCGCGGGCGACAACGGCTATGGCGTGATCATCGGCACCGCCGGCGGTCTCAATGCCCTGGGCCTGACCAGCACCACCGCCGGCTCGACCGTTACCGTCAATGCGGTGGGCGGCATCAGTGTGATGGGCCAAATCACCTCGGGCGGCGCCGTCACCCGCACCCTGGTCGACGGCCTGCCGCGAGATGTGGTCACCTGGGTCGAGAAAAACTCCACCCTCACGCTCAAATCGGCGGCGCAGGTGTACCTGGGCGGCATGGCTCGCGCCAGAGATGGCAGCCTCAATGAATTGGGCGGCACCTTCCGCGCCAGCCAACAGATCACCGTGGAGTCGGGCGTCTCCGCCGACGGCACCGGTGTCAAGTTGCCGGGCACTGGCCGCTTGAGCACCGCTCAGGAGGCGGGCCGCATTCTCATCAATGCGGTGGGCAACGCCGAGCTGTTTGGTCAGGTGGTGGCCGGTGGTGAGATCGTGGACATGCGCGACAGCCGCGGCACGCTCATCGGCAGCATGCCCATCTACAAAGACGGCGACTCCGAAATCATCATCCGCGCCCAAGGCCAGGCCAACCTGGGCAAGGGCCTGGTGGCCGGCAAGCTGATTGATGTGCTCGGCGGCACCGGCAGCGGCACCGCCACCGTGGCCGAGCCCTGGCTGGACGACGGCGTGGTGCTCAGTGGCGACACGCGTCTGCGCACCTTCCGCGAAAACAGCCAGATCAAGCTGGGTGCCACTGGCGACGTGACCGTCATGCTGCCGGCCTGGACCTACGAGGTGCTGGCCGATGGTTTTGCTGAATTCGCCAAGGGCGACCTCAGCGCCGACACCTCCTTCAACATGCGCCTGGACCTCGGTTCAGGCGACGTTCGCACAGGCCGCATCACCGTCAGCCAAAGCGCGGCCGCCAACAACACCGACCTGCTGGGCCTGGTGGCCGATGTGCAGGCGGCCATCAACAGCACCTTGGGCGTGACGGCTGACCAAGTGCGGGTGCGTGACTTCAACGGTCGTTTGCAGCTCGTCGGCGGCTACCAGTTCAGCGTGAGCCGTGTGGACGGCGGCGGTGCCCAGCGCCTGGGCCTGGCCCAAATTGGCGATGCCAAGGCCGCAGGCGCCAGCGCCACAGCGGTGCGCCTGCCCACGGTGGACGCCAGCGCGCGCGGCTCCACGGTGCTCATCGGCAATGCGCTCCAAGCCGGTGGCTCGGTCACCCTGTCGGGCTATGTGCGGGCCTATACCAGCATCGACTTCAACACCTTGCCGCGCGCCAGCGGCGCGCAAAACGTGCTGCTGACCGCCAGCAGCCGTCTGGAAACGCTCAGCGGCGGCATGACGCTCAGCCCGGCCGGCAATGCCGTGTTCGAGGGCGAGCTGGTGGCCTTGGGCCGCTATGCGGACATCGTCATCAACGCCAAGCAAACCCTGGAAATCCGCGGCCGCCTGGAAGCGCAGCGCGACATCATCGTCACGGCCGGCACCTCGGCCAACGTCAACCCGCTGGAAACCAGCCTGGCCACGCTGGGCACCAGCGAGCTGATCACCCGCGACCCGGGTGGCCGCATTGTGCTGACGGGCCTGAACAATGTGCTGATTGACAGCGTTATCGGCCGGGGCAACACCCAGCTGGCCCGCCTGGACATCACCTCCAAAGAAGGTACGCTGACCGTAGCTCAGCGCAGCGGTTGGCTCGAGACCGGCGCGCTCATGACCTTGCGCGGCGAGAACGTGGTGATTGCCGGCGTCATCAAGAGCAGCCTGGCCACCCCGGCCACCTATGACGACGAGGTGCTCATTGAGGCCAAGCGTGATGTGGCCTTGGGCGGCAGCTTCACCCTGGCCGGCTCGCTGAGCGTGAGCGCCGGGCGCGACATCAGCGCCCCCAGCCTGAGCCTCATGGCCTCGGCCGCCGGCCAGCACCTGCTGCTCGGCGCGGGCGGCAACATCGACCTGGGCACCACCACCGGCACGGGCGGCGTGGTCATGGCCGCCGATACCTTGCTGACGCTCTCGGCCGCTGGGCGCCTGAGCCTGGGCCGTGACGCGGTGCTCTACAGCGAAGCCTTTGAGAGCCGCATTGATCTGTCGGGCGGCACCATCAGCCTGCTCGGCGGCGTCAATGCGGGTGCCACCTACAACAGCGCCAACCAGACGGTCAGCTGGACCGGCAAAAACGCCTCCATCGACGTGCGTGCAGGCTCGGGCTTTGTGCTGGGCAACACCAACGTGGGCGGCAAGCTCTGGGCCACAGGTCGTATCTCGGTCAACGGCGCGCCCGACACCTTGGGTGTGGGCATCGGCATGTCGGCCAGAAGCTCCATCTGGTCCGATGCGACGGCCAAGTTCAACCTGGCCTCGGCCACCTGGACCGAAGCGGCCGCCGGCACCGACGGCGCCATTGTTCTGACCAGCGATGGCGACATTTGGCTGCGTGGCCAGGTCAGCGCCTCTGACGTGGGCGCCGATATCAGCATCAGCACCCGCGCGCAGCTGATGGTCGATGGCCTGGTCTCGGCCGACGACCAGATCAGCATCACAGCCGGCATCCACCAAACGGGTATTGCCGTGCTGGTTGAAACCCTGGTGCTCGACGCCAGCAACAACTACGTCTCTGGCGGCACGCTCGATACGGCTGCCGGCGGCTCCATCCGCGTCACCGCCACCGACTCCATCTACGTCAAGGGCGTTCTCGGTCAGCGCGACCTGGGCGAGGCCCGTGTGGGCTTGCTGCGCCTGCAGTCCACCGACAAAGACGTGTTTGTCTACCGCAATATCAACGTGCGCGACACGCTGGAGATGGATGCCGACAACATCCGCGTGCGTTCGGGTGCCTATGTGTATGCCACGGGCGTCGATTCGCAGGTCTTCATGAAGGCCCGCAGCAGCTTGGAGGTTTCGGGCAGCAATGCCGTGTCGCCGGCCAACCCGAACGACGCCATCATCATGGCCGACAAGCTGATTCACTTGTTGGCGCCGGTGGCCGATGTCAACGGCATCGTCTCGGCCGGTTTGTCGGGCAAGGGCGCCAGCGATGGCCGCATCCTCATCAACGTCGGGCAAACACTGACCATTGCCGGCGGTGCGCTCAGCGCCAACCGCAACATCGAACTCAATGCCGGTGTGGACATGGCCTGGAGCCGCAGCCGCCTGGAAGGCACCATCCTGCGCAGCGAGCTCATTGGCGGCAACATTGTGGTCAGCGGCCAGGCCTTGCTGACGGCGGCTGACGGCGCCATCGTGCTCAAAGCCGGTGGCGACGTGACGCTCGATGCGGCGCAAAACGTCAGCTCCACCCGCTCCGTGTCGGTGGAGAGCTACAAGACCGTGGCCGAGACCCTCACCACGGTGGTGGGTTACGAAAAAGTGGCCCTGCCCGACCCGATCTTGGTGCCGGTGGTGACCTGGGAAACCACGCAGATCACCGAGGTGGTGGAGTACAAAGAATTCAAGGTGGGCTCGCAGTACACCACCATGGACGTGGTGCTCACCCAGGTGGGCTACTACAACTCGGTTGCCAAGCGCTTTGTCGAGGTGCTCGCCGAAGGCGTTGATTACACCAACGCGGCGGTCGATTGGGCCGGCTCGGGCGCGTCCGCGCCGGGTAACGATTACACCAACACGGCCACCTACCTGGACTTCACCGGGCTCAACGACGCCCAGCGCACCGCCGTGCTCAAACACACCGGCTTCATGCCGCTGTTCCAGTTCACCTACAGCAACGCGGTGCTTAAAAGCACCTACAAAGGCGTGGACCAGCCTGACCAGGCCATCACGCCGGCCTGGAGCACGGCCGAGCAGATGGTCTACCGGATCGATGTGGACGGCTGGCGTGACCGCTTTGTGCGTATGCCCAAAGGCGCCAACGAAGACATCTTGCGCGTCGAGTCCAAGGGTCAGACCGAGTTCCTGAGCGTCAATAGAGCAACGGCAGAAGCGAATTTGCAGACCGCGGGTTTTGGCACCGGCGGCAACCTCTATGAGTTGCCCAACGACCCGTCCAATGCCAACCCCTGGACCATCGCGCGCAATACGGCTACGGGTGAGCTGGTGGGCCGCTACCAAGAGGTGGGCAAGGTCGACTACGAGCAAATCACCTCGAGATACTATTTCCCGAACGATCAGTACGGTGGCGACAACCGAGGCGCCCATGCGCAAAATGAAGACGGCCGTGCTTCCTGGCTGGCCAGATATGCGGGCAGCACCGGCGTTAAAACCTATGACCTTGACGCCCGCGCCAGCGACGATGTGCTCTACCGCGCACCGCAGTGGACCTACACCGCCGGCAACCGGGACGCTATTGCCTTTAGGGACGATACCAACGGCTATTACGCGAGCGGGGTGTACTACAACAACCCCAGTGAGGCTTTGGCCAAGGCGGCCTGGGCTGCGGCCGCAGAGGCCACGCAGATGGGCCGTTACACGGACCGTGTGCAGGCCTTTGACAGCTACCTCGATGCGCTGGCCTTTGATACCTCGGGCTTTACGCAAGTGGGCGGCTCGCGCATGGACGCCAACCAGTTTGGCTTCCAGTACAAGTTCTGGTCCGACTGGCAAAACCTGGGCGAGTGGTCGCGCGGCGGCGGCTACCGCTGGACCGGCAACGACGTCACGATTTTCGACATCTCGACGACCATCAACGGCTACAACAGTTTCCAGACCGTTCGCAATGATCTGAGCGGCCAACTGCCCTACAAAACCACCTTGGAAAACGGTGGTTTCAACCTCGGCTACTACGCCAACAGTTCCAATCCGACCGACCCCGGCTTTGACCAGGTTCGCTCCACCGTGCGCTACGTCGACGACAGGGGCAAGAAAGGCGGCTCCGAGTACAACGTCTACCAGGTCGACGGACGCAAAGAGCAGGACCGCACCATTCAGGAAAACTACTACGACTACACCTACCAGTGGACCTCGAAGTGGAAGCCGGTCTATGACCAGCGGATCCGGCAAGAATTCAAGTTGGTGACGCAAAGCACCAACTTGTTTGAAAAACTGCCGATTGAGCAGACCACCACCAAGCAAGTGCCGGTGGTGAACTTTGAGAGTGTGACCGTCTGGGAGATGCGCCCCATCACCTCGACCGAGACTGTGCTCAAAACCGTGGCCAGCACGGATACGGCCTCGGTGCGCGGCTTTGGCGAGCCGGGCAATTCCTTGGGCGCACAGAACATCACCATCGCCTCGGGGGGCAAGATCAGCCTGAGCGGTAAGTTGCAGGCGGCGCAGACGCTGGACCTGAGCGCCGAGGACACGCTGCGGGTGCAAAGCGCCATCACCACGGTGGTCGGTGGCCAGACCGTGCCGATTGCCTCGGTGTTGCAAGCCGAAACGCTCAATCTGTTTGCCGGGCGCTTGCTCACGGTGGCCGATTCGGCCGAGCTCAAGGCGGTGCAAAATGCGAACACCGCCAGCACCACTGCCTCGGTGAGCCTGACTGGCGACCGCGACATCATGCAGGGCGGCGTGGTCAGCGCAAGCGATGCCACCCCCATCACGGTCACCGTTTCGGCCGGGCGCGACTTGAACCTCTCGGGCCGCATCAACGCCGGCGACGTGGTGCTCAAGTCTGGCCAAGGCCAGGCCAAGAGCGGCAATTTGACGGCCGATGCCGATACCCAGGTCATCGCCAGCACGGGGGGCATCAGCTTTGCCACGGGTGCGGTGGGCGGCGATATTGAGCTGAGCAATGCCACCTTCACGGCCAGCGCGAGCGGGCAGGCCATCACCATGACCTCGGCCAAGGGCAGCATCACGCAAACCTTGGTTTCGCGCAGCTTCACCGACGCCAACAGCGTGGTCACCACCCGGCTGTTGCCCAGCGGTTTGCTCACTGCGGCACAAGTTTTGGCCACCAGCGACAGCGGCATCACGCTCAACACGGCCACGGCGGGCGTCAACCTGGCGCTCACCGGCGTGGGCAACATCAGCCTGTACAACACCGGCAACCTGACGGTGACGCGCGCGCTGACCAAAGACGGCAGCATCGACATCGTCAATGCCGGCAATGTGGACGCTGTGAAGCTGCAAGCGCTGGGTTTGAGCGACCGCAACGACATCAGTGTGCGCACCGACAAGCGCCCGGGCATGGCCTCGGCCGACCTGCGGGTGGGCGAATTCTCGACCGGCAATGCCACTGGCGTGCGCCGCGGCGATGTGATCTTCCAGGTGCAAGGCACGCTGAGTTTTGTGGACGCCACCAAACCCATTGAGGCCGACGATCTGAGCCTGGCCATCTACGGCGGGCTGGGCAGCAACGCGGCGCCGGTGTACACCCGTGTCAACAGCCTGAGCCTGCAGACCAAAGGCGTGGGCGATGTGTACATCGACCAGGGCAGCCAGTTGCTCAAGCTCAACAACGTGGAAGTGGCCGACGGCTCCTTCACGGTGGTGGCCGCCGGTGCGGTGGACCTGGTCAACGTGCGTTCACTGTCCAATGATGATGCCAATGACATTCGCATCACTGCGGCGGGCGACGTGTTTGTCCGCTCTGTCGTGGCCGGTCTTTATGCGGCCGACGCGTCTCAAGCCCCTGTGGTGCTGAACTCGTCCAACGCGGTGGTGGCCAACACCAGCTTGACCTCGCTCGGCGACGTGTTCCTGACCTCCACAGGCGGGCGCGTGCTGGAAACCTTTGTCGACGACGAGGTCGACGTGGTGGCCGATGTGCTGACCATTGAGGCGGCGCTGGGCATCACCGGCATGGAGACGGCGCTCAACACCCTGGACGTGCGCACCAACAGCGGTGACATCACGCTCTTTGAGGTGGACGGCTACCTTGAAAAGTCCAAGGGCTTGGACGTGTTGCGCGCCGTCATCACCACCCCCACAGCCGGCGCCGACGACGTGAGTCTGACGGTGCAAGGCGAGCTGCGCGTGGGCCGCACGGCCGTCAGCGTGGGCGGTGTGGTCAAGCCTGGCTACAGCGGCCTGATCAAGGGCGATGCCATCCGCCTGGAAAGCCAGAACGACAGCGTCTCTGTGCTGCGCCCGGCCAGTGGTGAGGCCCTGCTGTATACCCGCGGCATTGGCTTTGCAGCTGCTGACGCTGTGCAGCTCTACCGCTTCTTTGCCGCACCCGAGCGCCTGGAATACCGCGCGGGCACTTACATTCAGTTTGGTGAAGGCACGCAGGCCAACCCCTACTCGCGCAAGCTGCCCACGGTCCTGTCAGCCGACACCCTGATTTTGGAGAGCGGCGGCACGCTCACCCTCGACGGCAGTTTGTCGGCCAACCGCCTGCTCGAACTGGTGGCGGGCGAAGACCTGGTGCTCAAGGGCACCATCAGCCTCAAGGGCACGCGTTTTGACGGCACGCTGGACACCGACAGCAAAATTGACCAAGTGGTGCTGACGGCCAGCGGCTTGCGCAATGCCTCCAAGGCCTTTGACTTCACTGGCGATGGCGACACCCTGGACACCGTGACCGAGGGGGCTGCAGGCATCGACTTCAACCTCGATGGTGACTTTGCTGACACCATCAGCGAAGGCTCTGTGCCTTCGACCACAGGTTTCGTCAACATCCAGACCAATGACCTGCCGGCCGAAGACTTTGAGATCCGCGCTCTGCGCGATATCTTCATCGACTTGAATGACACCAGCGCCGTGGTGCGCAACTGGAGCTTGTCTGGCTTCATTGGCGGCCTGAGCGGATTTGACCCGGCGCAAAACGTGACCCTGCGGGTCGAAGGCGCCCTGACGGTGCAAGGCGGCATCGTCTCGGCCAGCACCACGGGTGGCCAGCTCGCCCTGAAGGCAGCCTCCATCAGCTCCGACGGTGCCTCGGTCTTTATTGCTGACAAGTTGGTGGTCGATACCAGCGGCGCAGCCCAGCTCAACACTTTGGTGGCGCACCTGACGCTGGACTCGCGGGTGGCGGGCAATGTGAGCATCAACGAGGCCACCGGCCTGATCGTGGACTCTTTGGTGGCCAAGGACGGCACCATTGAAGTCATCACCGGCGGCGATCTGTATGTGCGCGATCTGAGCAACACCGCCGACGGCGACAACATCACACTCAAATCGGGCGCCGATCTGTATGTCGATCGCGTTGAGGCAGGCACGGCGGTGGGTGCGCTCAAGGCGGGCGGCACGGTGGTGGTAGACGCCAAGGGCCGGGTCTACGAATGGGCGGCGATTCAGCAGTCGTTTGCCCAAAACACCACGCTCGCCAGCGCTTCGGCCGGCACCAGCCAAAGCAGCCGCCTGTCCTTTGATGCGCCGGCGCGCGTCATCGCCACGCAGGCGGCCGCCGCGGGTGTCAGGCAAATCACGGGCTTGAGTTTTGAGCAACGCGAGCTCACCGTGGGCGATGTGTACGCTGTCACGGTGAACGGCAGCACCATCTCCAGCACGGTACAAGCCGGCACCACCTGGACCAGCTTGCTCAACGCGCTGAAGTCGCAAATCGATCCTGGACCCACCTCGGCCACGGTGGCGGTAGGCGCACGCCAGTTGGTGCTCACGGCCGACGCCACCAACCAAAGCTTCACAGCCACCGGTGCGGTGACCTTCGCATTGGCCGCCGGTGACGAGGTGTCGGTGCAAGTGGACAGCCGCCGCTACGCCGTCACGGCCACCGCCGGCGCCAGCTGGAGCAGCATGCTCAGCACCTTGGCCACCAAGATACAGGCCGGCGAAACTGGCGCCTATGCCAAAACCGTGACGGCCGGCGCGACCACGCTGACGGTGACGGCCAATGCGGTGAACAAGGCCTTCCAGGCTGCGGGCGACCTGACCTACACCGCCTTGGACCAGCAGTCGGCCGAGCTGTACGGCTGGCGTGTGGAAGTGCGTGACGGCAGCTACTCAGCTGCCAGCAGCAACATTGCCCTGGCCCCGCTGGTGCTGAGCGATCCGACCGTGCGCGGCACCGGCCTGGAGCTGGAGGTGAGCACCATTGCGGCCAACGGCTTGAGCAAAGCGGCCACCACGGTGACGCAAACCGGTGTGTTTGCCACCGGCACCGGCGTTCAGTCCAACAACCAGACGCTGACCACGGCGGCCGGCAGCTTGACCACGCAGGTCAGCACCGTGACCTTCCCGCGTGAGTTGGGTCTGGGCTACGAATACCGATTGAGCATCACCAGCGGTGCTTCGACGGTGGCCTACAGCGCTGAGCCTGGCCAGGCGGGCCTGCCCACCAGCGCCAGCTGGAGCGATTTGCTGGGCCAGTTCAAAACCCTGATCGAGGCCAGCAGCCCGGTGGACGTGAGTTTTGATGCCGACCTGCGCCAGCTCACGCTGACCGCGCGGGTGGCCAACACGCCCTTCACCGTGAGCGCGCTGCAGCTCAATCAAGCCACCGCCACCCCAGTGGCCAATGCCGTCGCTGATGGCGGCACGGTGGTGCAGTCTGCAGGCACGGGCGGCTACCAGATCAGCGACCTGAGCTTCGCCAGTGCCGCACTGACGGCCAGCAGCGAGATTGCCATCGTGATCAATGGCAACCGCTACGCCACCCAAGTGGGCAGCAATGTGGTGATGGAGCTGACCAACGTGAGCGAGGCGCAAGTCAAGTTCAGCTCTGTGGCGCCGGCCACCTCTTTGGGCACGGCCACGCAGTCGCAAGAGCTCACGGTGGACTTTACCAACGTGACTTTGACGGGCACCCGCGACGTGGTGCTCAGCCTGGCGGGCGGCAGCTCGACCACGGTGCTGACCTCTTCGCTGGTGGGTGCCACTGCCGCAGATTTGGCCGCAGATTTGGCGACAAACATGGAGGCAGCCCTGACCAGCGTCGGCGTCACCGACACGGCCAGCGGCAGCACGCTCGTGCTCAGCGGCACCACGGTGCCCAACGTGACGGTCAAGACGGGGACGGTGTTCAACGTCACAGCCAGTTCGGTGCTCGACCTGAGCACCCTGGTCTTGACCGACTTGTCGGCCGTGGTCCTGGAGCTCGGTGGGCAGAAATACAGCGCGGCGGTGACCGCGGGCACCAGCACGGCTGCCACAGTGGCCACTGCGCTGGCGGCGGCCGTCAACGCCGCCACCGCCACCAGCACCTACAGTGCCGTGGTTTCTGCCTCCACCACGCTGACCTTGTCCACCACGGGCGCAGGTTCTGCCAACGCCACTGTGGTGCTGGAGCGCAGCTATGCAGCCGCTGTTGGCGAGCGGGTGCGCCTGATGGACATGGCGGGCATAACGGCTCAAACCGGCGCGACCTACACCCTCACGGTGGGCAGCCAAACCTTCACCAGCACGGCCAACGTGTTCAGCACCACCAGATCGCTGGCCGCTGACCTTGCCACCAAGGCGAACGCGCATGCCAACTACGTGGCCAGCGCCAGCGGCACGGTCATCCGCATCACCAGCGGCGCGGGCACTGCCGTCATCAGCCTGGGCACGCAAGCGGCGCCGCAGGCTGTGGCCGGCACCGGTGAGATCACGGTCTCGCAAGGCGGCAAAACCGGCGCGCCGGTGCGCATCGACCTGAGCGATCTTGCCGCCGTCACGGGCGCCGACTACACGCTGACGGTGGGCAGCCAGAGCTATACCCACCGGGCTGGCGCGAGCGACTCCCTGGTGATGATTGCGGTGGCCCTGGCCGACCAGTACAACACTGCCAACAACGCCACTCTCACCCCCTTGGCCAAGGTAGGCATCAATGGCAGCGGTCAGGTCATCACGGTGACCCAAGACTGGACTTCTGTGCTCGGCGATCTCAAGCGCCAAATCGAGCAGGGCGAAACCTTGACGGTGGTGGTCGATGCAGGTGCGCGCAAGCTGACCCTGAGCTCTAGCGATTCTGATTTCTCTTTCACCATTGATGCGCTGGGCGTGGACGACGCCAATGCCGTGGTGGCCACCGGTGCCAACCCCGATGTGCTGGCGGCCACGGGCGTGGCCCAGGTCAGCACCGTCGCCTTGGGCAACGGCTACACCCCAGCCTCGGGCGATCAGGTCAGCCTGATCATCATTGACCATACGGGTGCGCTGCGCACCTACACCGTCAACGCCAGCTACCGGGTGGACACGCCGGCGGCCCAGCCGGTGGCGGCCACCACGCAGTCGTCCAACAGCACGACCAAGCAAATCAGCACCCTGGACTTTGGCGCCACGGTGGATGCGGGCAGCAGCTACCGGGTCTACCTGATCAACCGCGACAGCGAGTTCAACTACGAGTTCAAGGCCGCCAGCGCTGATGCGAACGCTTTGCTCACCAGTTTCGCGGCCAGCATCAACGCGCAAGCCAATAAGTTTGTCGATGCCAGCGTAGCCAACGGCAAGCTGGTGCTGACCAGCACGGCCAATGGCGGTCGTTTCGTGGGCACCGCGCGCGCACTGCCTGCGCAGATGACGGCCAGTGGCGGCAGCTTGGACATCACTTTTGACGACTTCACGCTGGCCGTGGGGCAGGTCGTCAACGTGGCCGTCAAAGTAGGCACCGTCGGCAAGCTGTTCACCCACACGGTGGCCACGGCCACCTGGGCGGCCGTCTTGGCTGACTTTGAGACCCAAATTGAAAATGCCACCACCGGCCTGAATGTGGCGGTCACGGTCGACGCCGCTGCGCGCAAGCTCAGCCTGGCCAGCGCCGCAGAGGTCACTGGCCTGTCGGTCTACCACGACAAAGTGCGCACCGCCGCCGAGTTGCTGGCCGCCTTGAGCGACGCCATCAACGCCCAGAGCAGCAACGACCTGAGTGCGCAAGTGGATGTGGCTTCGCTGAGCCTCCAGCTCACGGCCGAAGACAACAACAAGGCCTTCTCGGTGGCTGGCCTGGTGCGCAACAACCTCAGCAGCATTGAAGACAACGGCGCCACACCGACCAATACCGCCAGCGTGTCCAAGCAGGTCAGCACGGTGCAGTTTGATGCCCAAACCCCGGTGGCCGACCAGCGTTACACCCTGACGCTGACCCCCGCAGGCGGCGTGGCCCGCACCCTGGTGGTCGAAACCACCGCAGCCACCGCCAGCTGGACCGCCATTCTTGAGGGCTTCAGGGACGCGCTGGATGCCTACAACACCAGCCATGCCGGCACTGACGGTGAAGTTCGCGCCGATATTGACGCGGCCACGCAAACCCTCACGCTGACAGCGGTTGAAAACAACCAGGCTTTCAGCGTCTCGGGCGTGAGCGTGTTCAGCCTGGTCAATTCCACCGGCACGGTCAGCGGCGCCGTCGCCACCCCCACCGCCGCAGGTGTCAGCGCCACCCAGGTGGCCAAGGTGAGCCTGCCCGCCGGTGAGCTCAAAACCGGCATTCAGTATTCCGTCATCGTCGACGGCACCGAGTACATGGCTGAAATCGGCCAGGCTGGTGTCACTGCCAGCTGGACCAGCGTGCTGGCCAAGCTCAAATCCCTGCTCGATGCCAGCGGTGACTTTGCCAGCGTGGTGGTCACCAACGCCAACCCCGAGTACAGCCTGACGCTGACCGCCGCTGCCGCCAACACCGCGTTTACCGCCACTGCCAGCCGCGTCGACGCCTCGGCCGGCAGCCCGGCCAACCCGGTGGCCTTGCCGGGCGACTATGTGCTGGTCATGCCCGATCGCGCGGCCAGCAGCTTTGGCCTGGCCGCCAATGGCAGCTTGACGGTGGTGTCGCTCGCGACCGGCGCCAATCAGCTGATCAAGCTGGTGGCTGGCGCCGACGACACCGGCGCCACCAAGAGCGATCTGGTGGTGGTCTCTCCCATCAACGTGGGCCGAACTGGCACCGGCCGGGTGAGTCTGGAGGCCTCAGGCGGAGTGACCCTGGGCGGCACCGTGACTGCGGCGGTGCTGGACGTGGAAGTGGGCGGCAGCCTGAGCCTGAACAGCGATGTGGGCAGGATGAAGGTGGTGATGACCCGCCCGGGCGACCTCACGGTGGTGCAGGCAGGCGCTTTGAACCTGACCGAGTTGGTGATTCTCGGCGGCGGTAACGTGGCCATTGAGGCCGATGGCGCCATCACCATCGGCAGCATCACCGGCGTGGCCGGCAACATCACCCTGAGCTCCAAGACCGGCGGCATATCGATTGCATCGATGGCGGCGGCCGGCGATGTGGTGCTCAGCGCCGTGGCCGGTGCCATCAGCCTGGGCTCGGCCGGCAGCACGGTCGAGATGGACAGCTTGTCGGTGCTGGCCAAGGGCGCCATCACGGTTTACGAGGCCGATGATCTGCGCATCGACCGCCTGCAAAGCACAGACAGCGCGGCCGTGTTGGTGCAAGCCGGCGGCAAGCTGGTGGTCGACGGTGCCATCACCGCCACAGGCGCCAGCACGATTGCGCTGCGCACCCTGGCCGGTGCACTGGAGCTTAACCAGGCGATCCGCTCTGCCAGCGGCGCCATCACGCTGCAGTCGGCTGGCAATATGTCGCTGGAAACCACCGGCGATGTGCTGTCCACCAGTGGCACCGTCACGCTGACCAGCGGCGGCCGGCTGGACATGACCGGCGAGACCGAGATCAACGCCGGCAGCGGCGTGCTCAGCCTCAACGCCGGCGGCGACATCAAGCTCGGCAAGTTGCGCACCACCAACTCGGCGGACCTGGTCATCAACTCTGGCGCCATTGTGGACGTGGCTGAGGGCAGTATCGACATCATTGCCCAGACGGCCAAGCTGGTCATCCAGGCCCAGGGCGGTGTGGGTAGTGTGGCCAATCCGATTGAAATTGACGTGGCGTCGCTGGACCTGCGCAACAGCGGCTCTGGCGAGATTGGCCTGGTCGAAGCCGGCCCGCTGACCGTCACCCGCTTGGAGCAAAGCAGCGTGGGCGCCGTTTCCTTGTCCACCGTCAATGGCGCCATCACGGTGCAAGGCGCGGTCACCGCCACGGCAGGCGCCATCACCTTGTACGCCGGCGGCGCCACCGGCTCGCTGGTGCTCAATGCCGACGTGGTCTCCACCGGCGGGCGTGTGGACCTGACGGCCGACAACGGGGACTTGAACCTGGCCGCGGGCATACGCGGCATCAACGTCAGCATCAACCTGCCCAAAGGCAGCTTGCTCAATGCGGGCACCATCACCCAGGTTGACAACGGCCTGGGCACAACGGCCACCTACAAAGACAACTGGCTGACCGTGGCGCAGCCCGGCAACCCGACGGCCTACCACCCAGAAATTGAGTGGATCATGTCGCGCGGCTACTACGTCACCGACACAGCCACCGGCAAAGTCACCGTGGCCAACCTGCCCACCTACCTGGAGGGCTCGCACCTGCCCAACGGCGTGGTGCTGCGCCAGGCCTATGGCCCCTTCATCAAGGCTTCGGGGGGCGCAGCCGCCTCGGACGGGCTGATTCAAATTTCGGTCAAAGGCACCATTGGCAGGGCTGTGGCCGGCTTCAGGCTCTCGCCCGAGTCGGTCATGCTCAACGCCAAGACGCTCAACACCTCCAGCAGCGACCGTGGCAGCATGTACCTGCTGGCCAGCGACACCATGGAGGTGCAGTCGGTGGGCGCCGACCTGACGGCCACCGGCTCGCAGGGCGGCGAGACCGTCATTGCCACGCTCAATGGGTCTTTGGCCATGGCCGGTGCCATTGACGCAGCCGGCGAACTGGTCAACCTGGCCGGCTACGACGTGGATGTGCGCGCCGCGGTGCGCAGCCCAGACGGCGCCCTGAATCTGACCAACCTCGACACCAACGGTGCCATGGTCTTTGGAGCGAACGTCAACGGCCAGTACAGCGTAGACACGACCGAGCTGGGCTTCTTGAATCCGGGCTTCTCGGCCATCAACATCGGCAGCAGCTTTGGCAGCAACCAAATTGCCTTTGGCACCGCCACCAGCAACGCTTCCATCGACTTCAAGGACGATGTGAATGTGAGCAACCCGGTGGTGGGCGGCTCCATTTCCTTGAACCAGCCGGTCAATGTGTTCGGCGACCTGCGCGTCAAGGGTTCGGGCTTTACCACTTACTGGAACCAAGACGCGGTGATCAGCGTCAGCAACTCGCTGCTGATCGACGACTCGCTCATCATCACCGGCGCGGTCACCGCCATAGCCGGCTCTGACGGCACGGGCAATCTGGTGCTGGGCGGTCAGTCCTGGCACATCATTAACGGCGACGGCCAGGCCAACGCTGCTGGCAAGGCCGCTGGCGACAGCCTCACCCTCAAGGCCCCCGGCAACATCGTGATTGCGGGCCGCATCGGCTTTGCCGAGCCAGGCCAGACCCGTTACCCGCAAGACCCGCTGGAGGGCTTGAGCGTGCAGGGTATCGAGGTCAGCCCAGGCGTGTTCAACCTGCCCGACGACGTGAGCTTCATGGGCGAGATCATCTTGCACGGTGACCTCACCATCCAGGCCAGCGGCACTGTGCGCTTTGCCGACGCGGTCAACATCAGCGGCGGCAGCCTGACGGTGCTGGGCGCCGAGCGGGTGATTTTTGAGCGGGGACTGACGGTCAATTCGGCCAATGGCGTGGGTGGCAACATCACCCTGGAAGCCGACGAGATCGATTTTGCAGGCGGCGCTCAATCGGTGGCTGGTAACGGCGTGTTGACGCTGCGCGCCACCACCTTGGGCCAGGGTGTGGAGCTCGGTGATCCTGCTTTCTCTGAGCCCACGCGCTTGAACCTCGACTCCTCAGACCTGCGCGCTTTGGTCAACGGTTTTTCGGGCATCGTGGTGGGCCACCAGTCGGCTGGCCATGCGGTGGCCGGTGCCGGCGAGGTGCGCATAGGTAGCTTGGCCACACCGCTGATTTGGGACGATTTGTCGGTGTTCGCCGGCTCCATTGTGGTGGCCGACGCTCCGGGCAATATCAGTTACGCGCTGCGCGTGGCCGGTGAGATCAAGCTCGACGCGGTCAACAACATCACCTTGCAAAACCGCATCGAGGCGGGCTGGCAAACCCGCGATGACGTGGTCCTGTACTCGGCCCAGGGTCTGGTTCTGCAGAGCAACGCCGCCGGCATGCTGGGCGACGGCGAAAGCTCCGAAGCCCTGGTGGCCGACACCCTGACCGTGCGCTCTGCTGCCGGTGTGGAAATGCGCTTCCTCGATGTCAACACCGTGAGCCTGGCCAACACCGCCAGCGGCTCGGTGGTGCTGACCGAGCTGGAAGCCGGCGGCCAACTCAATATAGCGAGCCTGACGCAAGTCGGCGCCGGTGTGGTGAGCATCAGCACCCAAGCCGGTTTGCTGCAGGTGCTGTCTGCCGCCAATGGGGGCTCGGGCATCACCAGCGCTGGCTCGGGTTCGGTCAACCTCACGGCAGGTGGCACCGGCAGCGATGTCTTGGTGGCCTCGGCCTTGAGCCTGAACGGCGGCCGCTTGGCGCTGACGGCGGCGCAAGATGTGGATGTGCGCGCCCTGTTGTCCAACACCGACGGACAAATCGCCGTCAACGCCACCGGCCGTGATGTGCTCTTGGCCGCCAAGGTGCAAACAGACGGCTTCATTGAAATTAGCGCCAAGCGCGACATCGTGCAGACCGACGGCCAGGCGGTGGTGGCCCTAGGTGCCAGCGGTTTGGGTGCGGTCAATATGTTTGCCGGCCGCGATCTGGTGCTCAGCCGTGTGGAAGCCCAATCCAACTCGCTGCTCCAAGCCCAGGAAGGGGCTATTCGCGATGGCTTGACCGGCAACCTGAACAATGCCCAGGGCCAAGCCCGCAGCGAAAACATCATCGTCACCACCGGCAACGTGGTGCTCTTGGCCGCCACCGGTATTGGCAGTGGCAGCATGCACCTGCTCACCGAGGTGGCTAGCATGGCGGTGTCCAACCAGGGCAGCGGCGGCGTGTTCATCACTGAGCGCGACAACCTTTTGGTGACTGGCAGCCACGGCACGGGCAGCAACGCCATTGATGTGGTCACCACCAGCGGTGCCAATGGTGCTCTGGTGCTGGTCTCGACCGCCGGCGCGCTAGAGATCAGCGGGCCGGTGTCGGTCAGCGGCAATGTGCTGCTCAAGACCACGGCAGCCGGCCAAGACCTGCTGATCAAGTCCGACATCACCTCGGCGCAGGGCAGTATTGAGCTGCGCTCGGCCGACGACATCGTCATTGAAGACGCGCTCTTCGACAACTACGCCCCCACGCTGGAAGCTGAGGCGCTGGGCCAGTCGATCAATGTGTACGCGGCCAGCAGCGTGACCATGCAGGTCGACGCCCAGGTGGTGGTCAATCAAGGCAGCATCGTGATGCAAGCGGCGGCCGGGAACCTGTCGCTGGGCATCTTCAAGACGGGCACCGAAGGCTCGGCCCGCTTGCAGGCCAGCGGCGCCATCGTGGACGCCAAGAACGACGACGCCGATACCCGTCGCGAGGGTAACTTGCTGGGCGGCCAGTACGAGCTGATCGCCGGCACCTCCATAGGCTCGGCCAGCTTGGTCATTGAAAGCGAAGCCACGCATGTGGGCTTCACCGCAGCAGGCGGCGGCGTGTTTGTCCGTGACGTGGACTCCTTCACCGTCGGCGGCCTGCAGAACTTCAGCGTCAACAGCGTGGCCACCACCGGTGTGGCCAGCACGGTCAACCTGACGGTGGGCACCAGCAGCAGCGCCACCGGCGCCGTGGTCTTGCAAGCGGGCAGTCGAAGCAGCCACGACCTGAGCCTGGACTCGGCCCTGTCGGCGGGCGGCTCGGTGCTGTTGCAAGCGACAGGCGCTGTGACCATCAATGCTGACTTGAGCGCTGTGAATCTGAGCGGCTTGGCCGGCACGACCTTGAGCCTGGGCGCCGGCACAGACCTGTCGGCCAGCGGCTCGGCCGACCTGTCGGCGGCCAGCGGCAACCTGACCATGGCCGCCAACGCCACCGTCCTGGCCACGGGCAATGCACGCCTGGCGGCCGTGGGCGACATCGCCTTGGGCGTGGTCACCGCCAGCGGGGTCAGCTTGCTGGCCACGGGCCTGATCTCCGACGCTCAAACGGCCGGTGACACCACGCTCAACGTGGTGGCCAGCGCCTTGCGCGTGGGCGCTGACGGTTGGGGCACCAGTGCCAACGCGGTTGAAATCAATGTGCAGCTCTTGTCGGCCGCTGTCGCCAAGCAGGGCATGACCGCGGCCAGCCTGGGCGACGTGAGCTTGGGCACCACGGCCGCCATGAGCGTGAGCCGCGTTCAGGCCAATGGCACAAGCTCGGTGGCTGTGAGCGATGCGTCGCAAACCGGCTTGACCGCCGTGGACGGCGCCATCAGCTTGAGCAGTGGCGCCGCCATCTCCATGGCCGATGCCACCGTGCTGCGCGGCGATGCGGGCATCACCCTGAGGACTGTGGGCAATTTGTCCATCGAGCAGCTGCAGGCCAGCGCAGGCAACGTGACTTTGAACGTGGGCGGCGCTCTGATCGACGGCAGCACCTCCACCGATGTGAGCGGTTTGGGCCTGGACATCACCGTGGCGGCCTTGGGCAGCAGCGGCCAGGCTCTGGACACCAACGTGGCCAGCTTGACCTTGAGCGTCACCGGTGCGGCCTATGTGAACGAGGCCAATGGCTTGACCGTGGTCAGCGCCAACACCGGCTTGTTCAGCTTGAGCAGCGCTGCTACCACCACCTTGACCCAAGTCAATGCCACCGGTGCAGTCAGGGTGACTGTGAGCGCAGGCGATTTGACCGTGGGCAGCTTGAGCGCCACCGGCCAGAGCGTGAGCCTGAGCGCAGCCGGCGCGGTGCTCGATGGCGATGCCGCCGTCGACATCACGGCTGTGAGCTTGAGCATCACCGCCGCCATCCTGGGCACCAGCAGCGACAGCCTGGATACCGATGTGGGCACGGTGACGCTGAGCATCACCGGCGCTGCTTACTTGAATGAAGCCAATGCCTTGACGGTGGCCAGCGCCAGCACCGGCTTGCTGAGCTTGAACACCGCTGGCGCCACCACTTTGACCACGGTCACCGCCACCGGCGCCGTGACGGTGAGCGTGAGCACCGGCGCTTTGACGGTGGGCAGCTTGAGCGCCACCGGCCAGAGCGTGAGCCTGAGCGCAGCC
>JBAXEN010000004.1:0-33836 GCA_037140415.1 Betaproteobacteria bacterium
CCATCAGGCCCACGTTGTGGATGTCGGGCACCTTGGAGCAGCCCACGCCCTGGTCGACCCAGCGCACCACGTAGCCGAGGATGCCTTGGGCGTTGTTGTCGAGTTCTTGCTGCTTGTCGGCGTCGCTCCAGTTGGGCGCGGCGGTCACAGGAATGCTCAAGAGGCCGGCCAGCAGGCTCTCGCGCTCGGCGTCGGCGTTGACCTTCTCCAGATCTTTTTGCACGTCGCTGACCAGCACCTGGTGGTAGTGCATGGCATGCAGCGTAGCGCCGGTGGGGCTGGGCACCCAGGCGGTGTTGGCGCCGGCCTTGGGGTGACCGATCTTTTGCTCGAGCATGGCCTTCATCAGGTCGGGCATGGCCCACATGCCTTTGCCGATCTGCGCCTTGCCGCGCAGGCCGCAGGACAGGCCCACCAGCACGTTGTTGCGCTCATAGGCTTGGATCCAGGCGCTGCTCTTCATGTCGCCCTTGCGGATCATGGGGCCGGCCCACATGGAGGTGTGCATCTCGTCGCCGGTGCGGTCGAGGAAGCCGGTGTTGATGAAGGCCACCCGGCTCTTGGCCGCCGCAATGCAGGCCTTGAGGTTGACGCTGGTGCGCCGCTCCTCGTCCATGATGCCCAGCTTGACGGTGCTGGGGGCCAGGTCCAGCATCTGCTCGACGCGGGTGAACAGCTCGTCGGCAAAGGCCACTTCAGCGGGGCCGTGCATCTTGGGCTTGACGATGTAGACCGAGCCCTTGCGCGAGTTGCGAATCGCGTCCTTCTTGCTGCGCTTGAGGTCATGCAAGGCGATGGTGGTGGTGACCACCGCGTCGAGGATGCCTTCAGGGATCTCGCGCACCTGGCCTGCGGCGTCGGTATAGACGATGGCCGGGTTGGTCATCAGGTGGCCGACATTGCGCACGAACATCAGCGAGCGGCCATGCAGCTTGACCCTTTCTTTGCCGGCCGGTGAGGTGTAGAGGCGATCTGCGTTCAGGCCGCGGGTGAAGGTGGTACCGCCCTTGCTCACTTCTTCAGTGAGCGTGCCTTGCAAGATGCCCAGCCAGTTGGAGTAGGCCAGCACTTTGTCCTGGGCATCGACCACGGCCACCGAGTCTTCCAGGTCGAGGATGGTCGACAGCGCCGCTTCCACCACCAGATCACTGACGCCGGCGGCGTCACTCGCGCCAATGGGCGTTGCGCGGTCGATGCGAATGTCCAGGTGCAGGCCGTTGTGCACCAGCAGCACCGAGCTGGGTGCTGCGGCGTCGCCCTGGTAGCCCACCAGCTGCGCCGGGTTGGCCAGCGAGGTCTTGCTGCCGTCTTTGAGCTTGACCGCAAGCTTGCCGTCCTTGATGCGGTAGGCCGCAGCGTCGAGGTGCGAGCCCTTGCGCAAGGGGCAGGTGCGGTCGAGCACATGGCGTGCGTACTCAATGACCTTGGCGCCGCGCTTGGGGTTGTAGCCCGTGCCCTTCTCGCAGCCATTGGCCTCGGAGATGGCGTCGGTGCCGTAGAGCGCGTCATACAGCGAGCCCCAGCGTGCGTTGGCGGCGTTCAGGGCGTAGCGGGCATTGAGCACCGGCACCACGAGCTGAGGGCCGGCCTGGATGGCCAGCTCGTCGTCGACCTTGCGGGTGGTGATCTTCACCTTCTTGGGTGACTTGACCAGGTAGCCGATCTTCTCCAGGAAGGCGCGGTAGGCCGGGGCGTCGCTCACCGGGCCAGGGTGGGCCTTGTGCCAGGCGTCGATCTCGGTCTGCAGGCGGTCGCGCTCGGACAGCAGGGCGATGTTCTTGGGCGCCAGGTCGGCCACGATGGCATCAAAGCCCTGCCAGAACTGCGCCGGTGCGATGCCGGTCCCGGGCAACACCCGGTCTTCGATAAAGCGGTGAAGTTCGGTGGCCACTTGCAGGCGGTGTGCGGAGGTGCGTTCGGTCATGGCGATGGTCTGGCTGGTCGGTGAAAGTAAAGCGGACAAAGCTCGATAGGTCGACGGGGCCTTGATGGGCCGCCCGCGGCGACAAGGGCAGGGCGCACTGAACGTCGAGCTTGAGATGGAACTGTATTTCATCCTGGGCCATTAATTCATGCGGGTCAGAGCGTGGGATCTATGACAAAAACAGGGGCAATCGCCGGCGGTCGCCCTGCTGCGCTGATCGTCGCTGGAAGGCGGCTGGGCTGACGACACCGTTGTGTGGCTTGCTCGCTTGCCTGGAATCAATCACACTGCAGCAAATTTTGAGTTCTAAATAATTCATTAAAAGGGTTTGTATGGACAAAAATCTTCCAAAAATAGTATTTCTGAGGCTGGGGAAATCTGTGGGTTGCTGGCCATGAGCACCCCCGGGCTTGGCTACAAGGCCGACAGCAATGATGGGCGGGACCTGCGCTTTGGTGCGGCTAGGGTGGCGTTTTCGGCCGTGGTCCTGCCCTCGGCGGACCAGGAGGCCTATGTCCGGCGGGTGCGCAATCAAGGCAGCACCCAGTCTTGTGTGGGCAACAGCCTGGCTGGCGCTGCCGAAATCTGTGCCGGCATCGCCGGAAGCGCGCTCCACCTCTCGGCCAGCTGGCCCTATGTCCTGGGCCTGGAGGCCGAGCAGCCTGGCTACAGAGGCCCGCTGCAGGACAAGGGCAGCTACCCGCGGCTGGTGATGAACGCGGTGCAAAAGCGCGGGCTGCTGAGCGAGACGGCTTGGCCGTTTTCTGTGGGCACTGTCACCCGGCGACCGTCGCCAGCCGCCGCGGTGGGGGCCTACAACGCCGTCGGTCTGCGCTATTACCGCATCGATGAGGTGGGGCCAACCCGCATCACCGCCATCGAAGACGCTCTGCTTCGTGGTTACGGGCTGTTGTTTGGCATGGGCGTGGATGCGGCCTACAGCACCTACCGAGGTTCGGTGTTGGGTTCGATGGGCAGCTCGGTGGGTGGGCATATGCAGGTCATCACCGCCGTGCGTGGCCAGGTGGTGCGTGTGCTCAACAGTTGGGGCACGGGTTGGGGTGAGCAGGGCTATGGCAACTTCGATCGAAACTTTTTCGCCACCATGCCCATCAATGACCTGTACGCGGTGCAGTGGATTCCGGAGGTGAGCGTATGAGACGTTTGCACCTGTTGATCTTGTCCCTGATTTTTACGGTGGCCTCCTGCGCCAGCGCGCCGCAGGAGCCACCCGCTGACACGCAAAGCTTTGCGCCCACCTCTTGCGCCAGTGCGTGTGCCAACGCAGCCCGTTTGTGCGGCCCGGATGTCCTCAAGCCCACCAACGGAACTTGCAGCGATGTCTGTAACGCCACCGAAGCTGGCGGTGGCGACTTTCGCACCGGCTGCTTTTCTGCGGCGCAGTCCTGCGCGCAGGTCGAGGTGTGCTCGCGCTAACGCAGGTGGCCTTGCGCCAGAGCAGGCCGGGCCTGTGGGATCCATGCCCTCACTGCGCTGGCGGGTGTGATTGGCGAGGCCGAGTTCAGACAGGGGCTGAGAGCTTGGCTCGGGCCTGCCCAATTTGCAAAACGAACATGATCTAATGTAATTCCAAACACTCTTAAGCGATTGAACTTTATAATTTTCGAGAGTCAGTGTAGGCACCAGGCGAATGGTTAGCCCATGGTCCAATCGCTTTGGATTTGAGACTATAAGAATTCGGGGAGACAACATGAGAAGACGGTTCATCGGGATGGCGCCTGCTTTGTTCATGGGGGCCATACTTGCTGGGGTCGGCGGCGCTGCGGCGCAGTCGGGCTATCCCAACAAGCCGATACGCATCATCACGCCCTATGCAACCGGGAGCAGCGTTGATGCAGTCGCACGCATCGTCGGCACCAAACTGTCCGAGGCGCTGGGCCAGCCGGCTCTGGTGGAGCCCCGGCCGGGAGCCAACACCATCATTGGCTCGGAGGCGATGGTCAAGTCAGCGCCCGATGGTTACACCTTCTTGCTGATCTCGACCACGCATGTCCTCAACGGATTGATGATCCCCAATCTGCCGTATGACACCGCACGCGACTTTGCGCCGGTGGCCACCATCGCCAGCAGCGAGTTGATCTTGGTGGCCAGCCCCAAGCTGGCCGCGAGCAATATCAAGGAACTGATCGCGCTGGGCAAGTCCAAGCAACTGTCGTATGCCACTTCAAGTGCCGGTGGTCCTACCCACTTGGCTGCCGAGTTGTTCAGTTCGATGACGGGCGTCAAGCTGACGCACATTCCCTACAAGGGATCTGGGCCGGCGGTGACCGATCTTTTAGGCAGCCATGTGGACATAGGCTGGACTTCGCCCTTGGCGGTCATTCCCCATATCAATGCCGGAAAGCTCAAGGCCATTGCCATCTCCGGCGACAGCCGGGCGCCTTCGCTGCCCAATGTCCCGACCTTCACCGAGTCGGGCCTGCCCGGTTTTGAAATGCGCTTTTGGTATGGGCTGCTGGCGCCCGCTGCCACGCCCCGCGACATTGTCAACAGGGTTTCTGCAGAGGTGGCCAAGATCCTTGCCACCGCCGACATGAAAGACAAATTGGCCACGCAGGGTGCCGATCCTTTCATCAGCAGCCCCGATCAGTTCGCCGCCATCATGAAGGCCGACAGCGCACGCTACGGCAAGGTCATCAGGGAAGCGGGCATCAAGGCCGCTCCTTAAGACCATGGCAAAACTCAAAGACCTGCTGGCGACGGGCGGCCCTGCCGTCATGGTCAACCTGACCTTCAATTCGCCCAACCTCGTCGAATATTTTGCCGGTCTCGGTTTTCACGCGGTGATGCTCGACTGCGAACACACGTCGGCATCCGTCGAGCGCATCGAGGAGCTCGCGCGGGCCGCCCGGGCCTCCGGTATTGCCGCCATCGTGCGTCCCGAAAAGCTCGATGAAGCGCTCATCACCCGCTATCTTGACTGCAATATCGCAGGCATCATGGTGCCGCATGTGGACGACGCTGCAGCAGCGCGCCGCATTGTCGAAATCGTCCGTTATGCCCGTCCCGACAGCCACCAAAATCTGGTCATCATGGCCATGCTCGAGTCGGCAGCGGCGGTGGCCAACATCGACGAAATCTTGGCCGTCGAGGGGATTGATGTCTTCTTCCTGGCTCGGGTGGACCTGTCCAAGAGCCTGGGTTTCGGCGGGGACAAGCGCCATCCTCAGGTGCGCGCCACGGTCGACCGGCTGATTGCGCGCATTCGAGCCAGCGGGCGGCAGGCGGGCGCAGCCGGCGACTACGACCAGGTTTCAGAGATCGTCGCTCAGGGCGTGGGATTGATTTTCATCGGTACCAAGGGTTTGATGGAACCCGGTGCCCGCACTTATCTCGAGAAGGTGGCCAGCGCCCGTGCAATCCGATCGACCTGAGCTGCGCGGAGCGCTTGTCTCTGGTCAGGGCGTCGTGACCAGCGGCTCTTACGCGGCCTACCGCGACGATTGGCTGGCGCTTCATGCGGAAGCTGCGCTCGAGCCTGAGCTGCCCATCATTGATGCGCACCATCACATCTGGGATGCGCCACGTCCGCGCTATATGTTCGACGAGCTCCACCGCGACCTGAAGAACTCAGGTCACAGTGTGCTGGCCACCGTGTATGTGGACTGCCGATCGATGTACCGCAGCGAGGGGCCGCCCGAGCTGCGCTGCGTGGGCGAGGTCGAATTCGCCAACGGGGTTGCGGCCATGGGAGCCAGCGGCGCCTACGGCGCGAGCCGGGTGTGCGCTGGCATCGTTGGTTTCGGGTCTTTGAATCTGGGCGCGCGCGCCCGGCCGGTGCTTGAGGCCTTGATGGCCGCTGGGGGTTCCCGGTTCAAGGGGGTTCGCCACATATCGGCTTGGGATGCCGATCCTCAGGTTGCACCGCCGCATCCGGATCGGCCGCCGGCTCTGTTGGCCGACAAGACCTTCCGGGAAGGCTTCGCCTTGCTCTCGGGCTTGGGCCTGCGCTTTGATGCCTTCCTGTACCAGACCCAGATCCCCGAGCTCACTGACTTGGCCCGCGCGTTTCCAGACACCCCTATCGTGCTCGACCATGCCGGGACTCCGCTGGGAATTGGCCCTTATGCGGGCCGGCGTGAGCAACTGTTTCGCAACTGGAGCGCAGCGATCACAGAGCTTGCGAGTTGCCCGAATGTATCGATCAAGCTCGGTGGCCTGGGCATGATCGTTGGGGGCTTTGGTTTCAATGAGCGAAGCAGGCCGCCCACATCACAAGAACTGGCTCAGGCCTGGACCCCCTATATCCATACCTGCATCGAAGCTTTTGGCAGTCAGCGCTGCATGTTCGAGAGCAATTTCCCGCCGGACCGCGCCAGTTGCAGCTACGGCGTGATCTGGAACGCCTTCAAGCGCATGGTGGCCGGCGCCAGCTCTGAGGAAAAAGCCGATCTGTTTGCCCGCAGCGCCGACAGGTTTTATGAGCTCAAGCTGCTGCCTGCGCAGACCCTGTAGGCGGCGCAGCGCCCAGCGCTCCGAGCACCCGGCAAGCCGTCTCCAGTTCCGAGCCGCTGAAGGCTTTGAGCTGTGAGGCTTCAATGGCGGCCGCTCGCTTGCGGCGCAGCGCCACATGCCCGCGCCCCGTGTCGGTGAGCTGCCAGGCGCCATCAGCGGCAACATTCAGGTAGCCAGCCGTCTGCAGGGCCTGCACCGCTTCCTCAAGACCTTGCGGGCTGATGTAGGCCTTGCGAGCCACGGTCGCAGCGTCTGCCTCGGGATAGCGCTCGATCAGCGAGAGCACCCGGCCCTGCGTGACCGAGTACAGGCCCAGGGCGTCTCGCTCGGCCTGAAAGCTTTGCGACAGGCCTGTGAAGGCATCCCACAGCAGTCTGAGCATGGTCGGTGGGTCGCTGCCGGCGTCGGTCGGCCTCGCCCCCGCAGCGCCAGCAGCGGTGTCAGCCCCGAGCACAGGGTAGTCGGCCGACAGCGCAAAGCGGCCTCGCAAAAACAGCAGGGGGTCACGCTGCGACAGGTGGTAGCGATCGACCTGACCAAGCATGATGAAGTGGTCACCGGCGTCGATGAGCTGTTGTCTGCGGCACTCAAAGGTGGCCAGGCCGTTGGGCAAGCAGGGCGCGCCGCCGAGTCCGGGCTGCCAGCTGATGCCGGCGAACTTGTCGGCCCCGGAGCGGGCAAACTGGCTGGCCAGATCGACCTGATCGGCAGCCAGCACGTTGATGGCGAAATGGCTGGCCCGCTCAAACAAGGACAGGCTGTTGGCGTTCTTGTCGATCGACCACAGGATCAGCGGCGGCTCCAGCGACACCGAGGAAAAGGAGTTGGCCGTCATGCCGGCCAACTGCCCGTCTGCCTGAGCGGTGACGATGGTCACGCCGGTGGCGAAGTGCCCGAGCGCGCGGCGGTAGCTGCGGCGGTCTTCGTCCGGGCTGGCCGCGGCGCTCATGCCCGTGAGGGACGGTGCTGGCGTCATGGACGGGCCTGGGGCGCCAACCCTTGAGATGTGCCGCCGGGCCCTGGCCCGTCCTCGCTCAGCGCATGGTAGTCGTCGAGGGCTTCGCTGGCGTCGCCGAAGCTGCGGTCGATCGCGATGATGCGTTTGAGGTAATGGCCCACCACGTACTCATCGGTGATCGCGATGGCGCCATGCAATTGCACCGCCTCCTCGGCGGCCCGTCGGCCGGCCAGGCCGACCCAGGCCTTGGCGCCGGCGATGGCACGGGCCGCGCCGGCCGCACCGGTGGCCCAGGCATGCGCGGCCAGCATGCACAGGGCGCGGGTTTCTTCGGTGGCCACATACAGGTCGGCCACCCGATGCTGCAGCGCCTGGTAGCTCGACAGGGGTTTGCCAAACTGCTGTCTGTTCTTGTGATACTCCATGGTGTGAGCCAGGGCGCCTTCGAGGCAGCCTACCGCCTCGCCGAGCAGGGCAATGGTGCCCAGGGCCTTGGCGCGTTCGAGCAGTGCAGCGCCGCCGTGCAAGGGGCCGAGCAAAGCGTCCCGGCCCAGCCGCACCCCAGTGAGTTTGACTTCTGCAGCGCGGCGACCGTCAATCGTGGCGTAGGAGCGCAGGCTCACACCTTGGGCTGCACGATCGACCAGGAACAGGGAAATCCCTTCCCGCCCATGCTGTGCGCCGGCGGTACGGGCACTGACCACCAGGCAGTCGGCGCAGCCAGCGCCGAGCACCACGCTTTTGTCGCCGCTCAGGATGAAGCCTTCGCCCTCGCTCAGGGCCTGGGTCTTGACGTCCAGCAGGTCGTAGCCGGCCTGCGGCTCGGCGCAGGCGAAGGCCAGCCGCGTCTGACCGGCCGCCAGGCCTGGCAGCCACCGGGCGCGCTGCTGCGCCGTTCCCGCATGCGCCACACTCATACCGCCTAGGACCACACTGGCCAGATAGGGCTCGGCCACCAGCGCCCGCCCGAAGCCTTGCATCAGGATGAACAGGTCCAGGGCATTGCCGTCGGCGCCGCCGTCGGCCTCTGGCAAGGGCAAGCCCAGCCAGCCCATCTGAGCGAAGTCGCTCCACTTGGCCGCATCGAGCTCCAGGCCCGCTGCGACGATGCGCTGCCTTTCTTGAAAGCCATACGCCTTGCTCATGTAGCGCGAGACGGCCTCTTGCAGCATCCGCTGCTCTGGGCTCAGTTCGATCTGCAGGTTGACACTCATGAGTACAGCGCCTTTGCGATGACGTTGCGCATGATTTCGCTGGAGCCACCGGAGATGGTCGACTTGCGCCAGAACAGATAAAAAGGCGTTGCGGTGGTGGCGAACTCCGGGCCGATCGGCTCCTCCTGCCAGCCTGTGCGCAATATCTCGGGGTGAAAGGGCAGCGCATACTGGCCCGAGGCCTCGCTCAGCATGGCCAGCATTTCCTGCTGAAGTTCGGTGCCGCGCAGCTTGAGCATCGCCCCTTCTGCGCCCTTGGCCTTGTCCGAATCATTGATGATGGACAGCAAGATGACCTCCAGCGCGCTCATGCGGATCTCCAGCAAGGCCAGCCGATCGCGGAAACGGGGGTTTTCAATCAGGGGGCGGCCATGGCGCTGCGTCTGCCGGGCGATCTTCTGCAGGCGCGCGAAATGCGCCTTGCACTTCCAGATGCCAGCAGCCGAAATGCGCTCATGGCCCAGGAAGTACTTCATCAGGGGCCAGCCTTTGTTTTCCTCGCCCACGCGGCAGGAGGCCGGAATGCGCACCTTGTCGAGGAACAGCTGGTTCAGCGAATGCATGCCGTCGAGCCCAATGATGGGTCGAATGGTGATGCCCGGCGTCTTCATGTCGAGCAGCAAGATGGTGATGCCTTCCTGCTTGGGGCCTTCATGGTCAGTGCGCACCAGCAGGAAGCACCAGTCGGCCCAATGGGCTGCGGTGGTCCAGATCTTGGTGCCGTCGACCACGTAGTCATCGCCATCTCGCCAGGCGGGGCATTTCAGGCTGGCCAGGTCTGAGCCCGAATTGGGCTCAGACAGGCCCTGACACCACAGCTGACTTCCATCGCGAATGCCTGGCAGGTGGCGCTGCTTTTGCTCCTCGGTTCCGGCGGCCATGAGCAGGGCGGCTACCTGATTGAGCCCCATCATGATCAGGATGGGAGCGCCGGCTTTGGAGCACTCGTCCTCAAAGATGTACTTTTGCATTGGCGTCCAGCCGGTGCCGCCGTATTCCTGGGGCCAGTTGCTGGCACCCCAGCCGCGCTCATCGAGCGCGCGATGCCAGGCATCAAGCTCGGGTCTGGACAGGTAGTAGCCCGCTTTGACCCGTTCTGCCTGGGCCGGACTTAGCTTTTCCTGAAGGAAGGCGCGGACCTCCTGGCGAAACTCATCGAGGTCAGGGACTGCGTTCATGGGATGCTCACTGAATGACACCGGTCTTGCGAAGATTGGAGATGAAGGCGTCATTGGCCTTGATGTCGTTTTCGAGCTCGCTGGCGAACTCGGCCGGGCTGTTGCCGATCAGATCAAAGCCTTGCGCCTCCAGTTTTTGGGCAACGCTGGGGTCCTTGAGGGTGGCCACCAGCGCCTGGTGGATGCGGTTGACGATGGGGCGCGGCGTTGCGCTGGGGGCGAACATGACCAGCGAGAAACCGGCCTCGAAGCCGGGTATGCCGGCTTCGGCAACGGTGGGCACGCCGGGCAAGGAGGACGACCTCTTCGAACCGGTCACCGCCAGGGCGCGCAGCCGGCCCGTGGTCACTGCGCCCTTGGCCGAGAACGCAGCGTCTATCCCCCCTGGAGGCTGGCTGCTCATCATGGCCACGGCAGCCGGCGCGTTGCCGTTGAACTGGATGGTCTGGAACTCGATCTTGGCAGCTTGTCGGAAGGACTCTAGGGCAAAGTGTGCGGCGGTCAACATGCCGGGGCAGGCCATGCTCAAGGTCGATGGATTGGCGCGTGCATAGGCCAGAAACTCCTGCAGCGTGTTGATGTTCATGCTGGGGTTGACCAGAATGGAGAACTGGCTGGAGACCACGCGACTGACCGGCGTGAGATCCTTGCGCAGGTCGTAGCTCACCTCCTTCATGCTCGGTGCCGATGCGATCCCACTGCCCACCAGCAAGAGCGTGTAGCCATCGGCAGCAGAGCGGGCCACTGCGGCCGCGCCAATGTTGCCGCTGGCGCCGGGCTGGTTCTGAATGATGACCGGCGTGTTCAGGCTTCTGCCCAGCCCCTCGGCGACCAAGCGTGCAGCGATGTCGGTCGACCCGCCTGCAGCGTAGGGCACCACGATGCGGATAGGGCGCTCGGGATACTGCGCGGCCGCGGGCACAGCAAACAAGCACAGGGCGGCGTAGACGAACAGAGCGAGGGTGGCAAAGGGCTTGCGCATAGGTCTTCCCCTGGGTTTGCGGCGTTCAGGCCATTTCGTAGGATCGGGTCAGTGCTTGTAGCCTGGGCATCACTTCCTTGGCATACAAACTCAGGCTATCGCAAATCTCGTCATGGCCCATCGGTGCGCCCAGTTGCACCAGCAGATTGCCGAATCCGCCAACGCTGTCGTAGAAGGTCTTGATCTGGTTGTAGACCTGATCGGGCGTTCCGGCAAACAGAACGTGGTTGATGATCTGCTCGCGCGGCGTTGGCGGGTTGGACATCGGTGTGCCGTCGGGCAGCGTCTTGTTGCGGTGGGTGGTGGTGCTGCCCGACTTGAGCAGGCGAGCGTTTTCTGTCGGCGGCATCACGCCGGGCGGGTTGATGTAGCGCGCATCGATGCGCTCGGAGGCTTCGTTAAAGCGCAGCAACTTGCGAGCGCGCTCCAAGGCGGTGGCTTCGTCTCTGGCGACCACCACTTGGCCCAAGTAGCACAGACGGTCCAGCGGCGCCGGCTGACCATGTACACGTTCATACTCTTCGCGGTAGATCGGGAAACAGGCCCGAGCCGCGCGCGCCACTGCGGTGATCGCGATCACGTAGCCGCGCTGCGCTGCTTCGCGGGCCATTGCGGGCGAGAGGGTGGTCATCCAGATCGGTGGCGTGGGCTCCTGGTAGCAAGGTGGCACCACGTTCAGGTAGCGATAGTTGAAGTTGTCGCTTTCGTAGCTGATCGGACCATCCTTCTTTTTCAGGGCCGCCAGGACGAGATCGTGCGCTTCCCAGTAGCGCGCATTGGCTGTCACCGGGTTGGAGTTGGACATGTACAGCTCGAAGGTCGAGCCCTTGATCAGACCGAGCTCAAGCCGGCCGCGCGAGAGCACGTCCACATAGGCCGCTTCCTCGGCCACCCGGTAGGGGTCCATCCGATTCATGATCGGCACGCCCAGCGCAAGCAGGCGCGCCCGGCGGGTGTGCGTGGCCAGCACCGCCAGCGTCATCAGGCTCGAGACGCTCATGCAGGTATAGGCCGCGTGATGCTCGTTGGTCATGATGTTCATGCCCAGCTCATCGGCGAGCTTGCACTGTGTGATGTATTCGCTCAGCAAGCGGTGCGCCGTCTCGGGGTCGACCAGGCTGCTTGGGGCCGTGACCTTGGGGCTGACCGGCTCGTCCCATGCGGGTGCATAGGATTGTTCGGAGAAGTACCAGCTTTGCATGGGTGGTTGCCTCGTTGGGGTGAACTACTGTTTCAGGACCGGGGGCAGCGTTGGACGAATTGCTCGACGGCGCGAACGAAAGGCTGCGGCTGCTCTATCTGAGGGTAATGACCCGCGTTGTCGATGACTGTCAGCTGGGCGGGGGCGATCGCCTCCTGCCACTGCCGGCCATAGTCAGGAGAGACCACTCGGTCTTCAGCGCCCCAGATGATCTGGGTGGGGACATCGATACGATGCAGGCGATGACGCAGGTGGCGGCTGTGCAGGGTCGGTGCCCAGCCGAACAGTCCAAAGGTCTGGTGATTGCGGGCCAGTACCGTCGCCTGCTCGTCGCTCAAGGCCTGGTAGTTCTTTTGACGCCACATTTCCTGGTGGTAGATCAGCTGTGGATGCTGATAGAGCGGCAGCGAGAAGAGGTCGGCGATGTCGCGGGTCATCGGATCGCTAAATTTCGTGCCGACGGTGTCGACCAGACACAGCCCGGCCATCCGCGCCGTGTTCTTGACGGCGATCTCCGCGGCCAGCCAGCCCCCAAAAGAAAACCCGACGACGATCAGATCGCGCAGATCAAGGCTGTCCAGCAGGTCCAAGTAAAAGTAAGACAGGTCGTCGACCGACTTCATGTGAGGCGCTGGATCGCCCGAGCGGCCGAAGCCGGGGCAAGAGGGCGCGATCACATGAAAGCGCGAGGCCAGTTCAGCGACGTAGGGCGCGGTTTCATCAAAGCCGTCGCCAGGGTGAAGCAGCAACAGGCTGCGTCCGGTACCGCCCTCCCAGAGATCGATATCGATGCCGGAGATTTTGATCTGCCTGGCGGCGCCAGAGCTGGCTTACGTCTGCATGGTTCTCTCGGATCTTGGTCTTCGTTGTGCTGGTGTGTCCAGCCTATTGATGTCTCATAATACATGATAGTATGTGCTTTGAACAATCTGGACTGTGACCGTGGCGCCAACCGAATCGCTGCAGACCTTGCAAATCGAGCACCGGGGGCATGTTGCCCTCGTCTGGCTCAATCGCCCCGACAAGCTCAATGCCATCAGTCGGCAGATGCTCGACGAGATCGCCAGTGTGTTGCGCTCGCTCGGACAGAGTCCGGACACCCGAGTGATCGTGCTGGCCGGGCGCGGCGCCGCCTTCTGCGCGGGCTTTGATGTCGAAAAAGGGGGAGCTGGTTTTGGCTGGGCACCGGACGCTGTCAGTGACGTGGCCGGCCTCGAAGAGCGACTCGCCCGGTTTTTTCAGGTATGGGACTGCCCCAAGCCGGTGATAGCCGCTGTGCACGGCAACTGCCTGGCGGCGGCCACCGTCTTGTGCACCCTGGCCGATCTGACGATTGTGGCCAGTGACGCCCGCATTGGTTATTCCACCATTCCGCTCGGCGGGGGCTTCCTGGAGCCCTTGTGGGTGCACCTGGTCGGACCCAAGCGGGCCAAGCAAATGGCGCTGATTCCAGGGCACACCATCAGCGGTGAGACGGCGGCAGATTGGGGCTGGGCCAACTATGCCGTCGAGCCGCAGCGCCTGCTCGAGGAGGCTTTGGAGGTGGCCGAGCGCATGTCCCGCCTGCCTGCCGATGTGGCCCGCTTGCGCAAGCAGGCGATCAATCGCATGGTTGAGTTGACCGGTTTTCGTGAGGGCGTGCGCATGGGCGCGCAAACCGATGCGGTGCTGCACCAGTCGCCCGCCGTGCAAAAGTTGCGTGCGGCCATTGGCCAATTCGGCCTGAAGGAGACGATCCGTCGCTTTCAGGCCGGTGAACTCGATGTCTGAGGAGACCGGCCCCGTGCAAGAAGACCCAACCAGCGCCTGGCTGCAGCAGATTTACGAGCCGCGCTCGGTGGCTGTGGTGGGCGCGTCGGACGACATCCGTCTGCCTGGTGGCAGGCTGCTGCAGTACCTGCTCCATTACGGCTTTGCCGGCCCTGTCTATCCGGTCAATCCAAACCGCGAGGAGGTACAGGGCCGCCGGGCTTACAAGTCGCTGGCTGATCTGCCCGAGCGCGTGGATCTGGCGGTGCTGCTGGTGTCGGCCCAAGCCAGCGTGGGCGTGCTCGAGCAGTGCGCGAGCTTGAAGATTCCCACCGCCTTGTTGGGCAATGCCGGCTTTGCCGAAATTGGGCCGGAGGGGGCGGCTTTGCAGGCGCGAATCAGCGATATTGCGCGCCAAGGCGGCATTCGGCTGATCGGGCCCAACACCAACGGCATCATCAACACCACCAACGGATTGGCCACGACCTTTTCCCCGGTGCTCGATCAGCAGGGCTTGGTCCTGCAAGACGGTCCGGTCGCGGTCGTTTCGCAAAGCGGTGCGGTGGGCGCGGCGCTGTACTACGACGGCCAGCGCTCGGGTTTGCCGGTGGGACGCCTGTTCAATTCGGGCAACGAAATTGACATCACGCTGGAGATGGTTGTTGACGCCCTGCTTGAGCCGGCCTCGCCCATTCGCATTGTTCTGTGTTACGCCGAGGGCCTGCGCCGTCCCGGTCTGTTCATTGAGGCGGCCAGAAAGGCTCAGCGGGTGGGCAAACGCATCGTCCTGCTCAAAAGTGGCGTGACGGTCGAAGGTGCCAGGGCAGCGGCAGCCCACACCGCCAGCCTGTCGGGCGAGGACCGGGTCTATGACGGCGTTTTGCACGAACTGGGCGTTGTGCGCGCCCGGGGCTACGCGCACATGCTCGATACCGCACGGGTGCTGTTGGCTTACCCGCAGCCTTTTGGTTCGCGTGCCTCCATTCTTTCCATCTCCGGCGGGGTGGGCATCATGCTGACCGATGCGCTCGAGCGTGCGGGCATGGGACTGGCTGTCTTTGACGAGACCGTGCATACGGGGATAGCCGCGCTGCTGCCATCCTTCCTGGGCAGCCAAAATCCGCTGGATGTCAGCGGCGGGCCCTTCCACCATCTGGACCGTTTGCGGGCGATGCTGCAGTTGTTTGATCGCAACCCGGGCAGCGACTTTTCCATCGTGGCAGTTGGCGCCTTCGAGCGCAGGCAGATGGAGATTGCCGAGGTCTTGGCCGATGAAGCCAGCCGCCTGCAAAAGCCCTTGTTTGTTCTGTGGTTCGGCGGCGGCGATCAGGCCACCCGTTATCTCAACGGGCGAAACGTGCCTTGCTTTCTCGACGCCGACCGCCTGGTGCAGGCCGTGGTGCCAGGGCGCCGGCGCGATAAGCCGCAGGCCCCGGCGCTGTGGGACTTCAGCGTCGATGTGGCGGCAGCGCGCGAAGCCCTAGCCGCTGCGCGGCGGGCCGGGCGCAGCGTGGTGGACGAAGTTCAGGGTAAGCGCATCCTGGCTGCCTATGGCATCGATGTCGTGGCCGAGCAGGTGGTGGACTCGGTCGGCGCGGCGGCTGCGGCGCTGTCGCGCTTGCGCCTGCCGGTGGTGGCCAAGTTGCGTTCGGATGCACTGGTTCACAAGGCGCGGGTCGGTGGAGTTCGGCTCGGCCTGAGTACGCCCGATGCCGTGCAATCAGCGGTGACTCAGTTGCTGGCCTTGGCGCGCGAGATGAATTTGCCCGATGCTGACATCGTTTTGCAGGAGCAGGTGCCCGCTGGCGTGGAGTTGCTGCTGGGGGCCAAGCGCGATGCCACCTTTGGCATGGTCCTGACCTTGGGCATAGGCGGAGTGCAGGCGGAGGCCTGGAGCGATGTGCAGATCCGCCTGGCCGACGGCGCGGTCGATACCCGGGACATGCTCGGCACTCTGTCCCATCAGTGCCTGCTCGACGGCAGCGGCGGTCAGGTGGTGGTCGATCCCGATGTGTTGGCGCCCACGGTCGAGCGCTTTGCCAGGCTGGTGCGCGACCTCCAGGACGATATAGAGGCCATCGACGTCAATCCGATCATCGTGCACCACAGCCAGCGCTCGCCAACCGTGGTCGATACGGTGTTCTTTCTACGCCCGCAGGCCAGCTAGCTGGCGGCCAGTGAGCGGCCGCGCCAGGCCGGCGGCTTGCGCTTGTTGCGCGAGACGCTGGCGCAGATTTCGGCCAGCGCTTGCACCAGTGAGCTGCCGGCCCGGCGGTCCCAGACCATCACCAACTGCCAGTGCAGGTAGTCGGGCAGGTCGATGACGGGGACATAGGTCACACCATCGACAGGCAGAGCCCGGGTGTACTCGGAGGTCAACATCACGCCAAAACCGCTGGCCACCATGCCCAGCCGGCTCAGCACTTCGGTGTTTTCGCCGGGGACAATGGTGGGGACAAAGCCAGCGGCGCGGCAGGCCGCCAAGGTGGCCTGGTGGGTGGTGGGACTGGTTTCCTTTGGGACGATGACAAAGGGCAGATCTGCCAGGTCGATCAATTTCAGGCGCTTGCGCTGCGCCACCGGCCAGCTCGAGGGCACTGCAGCGAGTACCCGCGCACGCTCAAGGACCAGGGTCTCGAATTCGCCCTGGTTGAGCACATCACCGTTGACGAAGGCCACATCGATGCTGCCCTCGCGCAGGCGTTCGACATGCTGGTAACTTTGCGCCTCCTGCATCAGGATCTGCACGTCGGGGTAGCGCGTGCGCAGTTCACGGATGATTTCAGGCAGCGCCCAGAACATGGCCACGGGCGTGAACCCCAGGCGCAGATTGCCCAGATCGCCGGTTTGAACGCGCCGAACAATGCTGCCCGACAGTTGGGCATGGGCGACCAGCGCCCGCGCTTCCTTCTCGAAGATGGCGCCGGCCGGGGTCAGGGCTACCGCACGCGCCGAGCGCACCAGCAGCTGCGCGCCAACCGCCTGTTCGAGCCGGACAATCGAGCGGCTCAGGGTCGGCTGGTCCATGCCCAAGCGCTCTGCAGCCTTGCCGTAATGGCCGTCCTCGACCAGGGCGATAAAGTGTCTCAGTCGGTGGGCTTCCGAGAGCAATGCATCGGCTGGCGTGCTGGGTGTTACTTTGATCATGGTGGCAGCAGGTGCCCGGGGGCATCGGGGGCCGCAAGGATCATCGATCTTACGGCACAGTGCTGCGTTGATACGGGGGTCCCGGCTTTTGTCGATGCGGGCGCACGATTGACAATCCAGGCGTGTTGCAAACTGCGAGGTATTCATGAAGATTGCCGTGTTGGGCGCAGGCTCGCTGGGCTGCGCCATGGGGGGCGTGCTGACCGAGGCGGGGCAGCAGGTCTGGCTGATCAATCGGCATGCCGATCGGGTCGAGCAGCTGCGCCGCCACGGTTTGCTGATGCGGGTGGACGGCGTGGACCGCCACGTGTCGGTGCGTGCAGCGCTGCGGGCCGAGGAGGTGGGGCCGGTCGACCTGGTGGTCGTGCTGGTCAAGTCTTTTCACACGGAGCAAGCCATGGCCGGCGCGCTGGCGCTGCTGGGGCCGCAGACCGCGGTGCTCTCGCTGCAAAACGGGGTGGGCCATGAGGACATCCTGGCGCGCCATGTTGGCCGTCAGCGGGTGCTGGTGGGGCGCACCTATGTGGGCGGCAGCCCGCTGGGGCCAGGCCATGTGATCGCCGGCTACCGTGGCAAGGACACGCATATTGGCGAGCTTGACGGCGCCGTCAGCCAGCGGGTGCAGCGCATTGCCCAGGTCTTCAATGCCGCCGGCCTGCAGACGCTCGTCAGCGAGAACATTCTGGGCACTGTGTGGGACAAGTTGTTGATCAACGTGGCCACTGGCGCCATCACCGCGCTCACCGGCCTGAGCTACGGCCAGCTTTACGCGCAGCCGCAGCTGCAGGCCCTGGGCGTGGCGGCGGTCGAGGAGGCCATGGCGGTGGCGCGTGCGCAGGGCATTGCGCTGTCCATCACCGACGCATTGCTGGCCTGGACCCAGGCCGGCGCCGGCCTGGGCTACGACTTCAAAACCTCCATGCTGCAAAGCCTAGAGAAGGGCTCGGTCACCGAAATCGATTACGTCAACGGCGCGGTGGTCGCGCTGGGCGAGCGCCTGGGCGTGCCCACGCCGGTCAACCGCAGCCTGGTGGCGCTGGTCAAGGGTGTGGAGAGCCGCTTGGCGGTCTGAGCCGCTCTTTGTGACAGCCCGCCGGCGGCGCTGGCCCCCGCCCGTATACTTTAGAAATGAACGAACTGGTACAAAAAACCACCCGACCTGGGCGCAAGCCGGCGGCGGGCTTGCGGCGCAGCGCAGAGGCGGTGGCGCCTTCGCGCACCAACGATCCCGAGCGCACCATGGCCGGCATTTTGGCGGTGGCCCTGCGCGAGTTTGCCGACAAGGGCCTGAGCGGGGCGCGCATCGACGAGATCGCCGATGCCACCCGCACCAGCAAGCGCATGATCTATTACTACTTCGGCAGCAAGGAAGGCCTGTACCTGGCGGTGCTGGAGCACAGCTACCGGGAAATGCGGCGCATTGAGGCCGAGCTGATGCTCGACAACCTGCCGCCCGAAGACGCGCTGCGCCGGCTGGTCGAATTCACCTTCGACCACCATGTCACGCACGAGGACTACATTCGCATTGTGATGAATGAGAACATCGAGCGCGGCAAGTACCTGGCGCAAAGCCAGATCATCCAGGAGCTCAATGTGCCGGCCATCTCGGCCATTGGGCGCCTGTATGAGCGCGGCCTGGCCGCCGGCGTGTTTCGTGAGGGGCTGGACCCGGTGGACATTCACGCCTCCATCTCGGCGCTGACTTTTTTCAACGTCTCCAACCAACACAGCTTTGGCCAGATCTTCAAGCGCGATCTCTCGGCTCCGGCCGCGCGGGCGTTGCGGCGCGCCAACATTGTTGAGATGGTGGTGCGCTTCGTACGCCGCTGAGCCGCTTGCAGACCTGGGGTTTTCCCTGGCTCCAGAAAACTAACTAGTTGGTACATTTTGCATTCTGATGTTCAAGAAGGGAGGGAGCCATGTTGGATAGGTTCCTGGCCGGTTATTGCCGATGCTTGTCTTGGTTGATGGCCCTGGGCTTGGCGCTCATGGTGGTGCTGGTGTTTGGCAATGTGGTGCTGCGTTACGGCTTTAGCTCGGGCATCACCATGAGCGAGGAGCTCTCGCGCTGGCTGTTTGTCTGGATGACCTTCCTTGGCGCTGTGGTGGCCATGCGCGAGGGCACGCATCTGGGCTCGGACACCCTGGTCTCGCGCCTGCCCCTGGCTGGCAAGAAAGTCTTTTTCGTGATCGGCCACCTGCTGATGCTGTTCGTCTGCTGGCTGTTGTTCAAAGGCTCCTACGACCAGACCCTGATCAACCTCACATCGACCAGCGCGGTGATGGAGGTGTCTATGGGCATCTTCTATGCCTGTGGTGTGCTGACGGCGGTATCGATCGCGCTCATCTTGCTGCACCGCCTCTGGCGCCTGTTCACCGGGCAATTGCCGGAGTCGGAACTCATCGGTGTGCGTGAGTCCGAGGAAGAGCCGATCGACGTGCCCCCGCCGGTCAAGTGAGCTGACAGGAATCGAACATGACCATTGCAGTCTTTTTGGGCGCTCTGCTTGGCGCCATGGCCCTGGGCATACCGATTGCCTTCTCGCTCCTGCTGTGCGGCGCCGCCTTGATGTGGCATCTGGACATGTTCGATGCGCAGATCCTGGCGCAAAACGTGATCGAAGGCTCCAACAGCTTCCCGCTGCTGGCGGTGCCCTTTTTCATGCTGGCCGGCGAAATCATGAACGTCGGCGGCCTGTCGCGACGCATCGTCGACTTTGCAATGGCCTTGGTCGGTCATATTCGGGGCGGCCTGGGTTATGTCACCATCCTGGCCGCGTGCTTGCTGTCGGCACTGTCGGGCTCGGCGGTAGCCGATGCCGCCGCCCTGACCTCGCTGCTCTTGCCGATGATGGTCAAGGCCGGCCACGACAAGGCGCGCAGCGGGGGGCTGATTGCCGCTTGCGGTGTGATCGGGCCGATCATTCCGCCGTCCATCGGCTTCGTGATCTTTGGCGTGGCGGCCAATGTGTCGATCAGCAAGCTGTTTCTGGCGGGCATCTTCCCCGGCATCATCCTGGCCGCCGGCCTGTGGGCGACCTGGTGGTGGCTAACCCGCAAGGAGCAGCTCAGCCCGCCGCCGCGGCAGTCGCTGGGCGAAATCGGGCTGGCGCTGCGCCGCGCCACCTGGGCCCTGATGCTGCCGCTCATCATCCTGGTGGGCCTGCGCATGGGCGTGTTCACCCCCACGGAAGCGGCTGTGGTGGCGGCGGTGTACGCCTTGTTTGTGGCGGCGGTGATCTACCGTGAGCTGTCCTGGAGCCAGCTGGTGGGCGTGTTCGTGGCCTCGGCCAAGACCACCGCCGTGGTCATGTTCCTGGTGGCCGCGGCCATGGTCTCGGCCTGGATGATCACCGTGGCCAACCTGCCCGACCAAGTGGTGGAACTGCTGCAGCCCCTGCTGGACAACCCCAAGGCGCTGATGTTTGCCATCATGGTGCTGTGCATGGTGGTGGGCACCGCCATGGACATGACGCCCACCATCTTGATCCTCACGCCGGTACTGATGCCCTTGGTCAAGGCCGCAGGCATAGACCCGGTTTACTTTGGCGTACTGTTCATCATCAACAACTCGATCGGCCTGGTCACCCCGCCGGTGGGGACGGTGCTCAATGTGGTGGCCGGCGTCGGCCGCATGCGCATGGACGATGTGACGCGCGGCGTCATGCCCTTCATGGCGGTGCAGTTCCTGGTCATGTTTCTCATGGTCGCCTTCCCCGACCTGGTGATGGTGCCGGCCCGCTGGCTCTACAACTGAGCCCTTGATTCCTCCAGGGGCGCGCGCCCAGTACGCCGCGCACCCCTGAACTGATTTCGCGTACTTGCCAATGAAAAAAGGAGACTCCCATGAAACGCAACACCCTCAAAGCCTTGGTGGCAGCCTTGGCGCTGGCCGCCATCGGCAGCAGTGCCCTGGCGCAGACCAAGACCATCAAGTTCGCCACCCAAAACCCCAAGGGCCATCCCATCGTGATGGGCATGGAAAAGTTCGCCGAGATCGTGCAAGCTAAAAGCGGTGGCAAGATCAAGGTCAACCTGTTCCCGGGCGGCACGCTCGGCAGCGACCAGGCCAATGTCTCGGCCATTCAGGGCGGCACCTTGGAGATGGCGTCGATGAACTCGGGCATCTTCGCCAGCCAGGTCAAGGAATTCGCGCTCTATGACTTCCCCTTCCTGTTCGCCAGCGAGAAGGAGGCCGAGGTCATCATCGACGGCCCCATCGGCAAGCAACTGCACGACAAGCTCCAAGAAAAGGGCATTGTGGGGCTGGCCTATTTCGAGCTGGGCTTTCGCACCATCACCAACAGCAAGCGTCCCATCGTCAAGGCCGAAGACCTGGACGGCCTGAAGCTGCGCGTCATTCCCAATCCGATCAACGTGGACTGGGTCAAGGCTCTGGGCGCCAACCCCACGCCGCTGCCCTTTCCTGAGGTCTATGGCGCGATGGAGCAAAAAGCCATCGACGGTCAGGAAAACCCGGTCACCGTGATCAACGCCAACAAGTTCTACGAGGTGCAAAAGCATGTGGTGCTGTCCAACCACCAGTACAACCCGCAGTCGGTGGTGATCAGCAAGAAGTTCTGGGATGGTCTGGATGCTGCGCAGAAGAAGATCGTCGGCGATGCGGCTCAGGAAGCGGCCAAATTCCAGCGCCAGCAGGCGCGCGGCCAGGTGTCTTCCGCCCTCGACAATATGAAGAAAAACGGCATGCAGGTCACCGAGCTGTCGGCCGTCGAACTGGGCAAGCTGCGTGACAAGGTGCGCCCCGTCACCGCCAAGTACGGCGTGAGCGTCGGTCAGGACCTGCTCAAAGAGGTGCAGGAGCAGCTGGCCAAGGTGCGCAAGTAAGCCAGGCGCTGTTGCCGCCGGCCCCACAAACAGCATCGTCGACCATGAGCAAACTTCAGATCGCGGTGGCCGGTGCTGGTTTGATGGGCCGCTCGCATGCCGAACTGCTTGCGCGCAGCGCACAGGCCGAGCTCAGCGCCGTGGTCGACCCTCTGCCTGCCGGCGCCGAGCTGGCCGGGCAGTGGGGCGTGCCGTACTTCGAGAACCTGCAGGCGCTGTTGGCACAGGCCAAGCCTGATGGCGTCATCCTGGCCACGCCCAATCACCTGCATGTGCAGCAGGCCCTGGCCTGCATCGAGGCGGGCCTGGGCGTGCTGGTGGAAAAGCCGGTGGCCAGCACGCTGGCTGAGGGCGAGCTTTTGCTGCGCGCGGTCCAGACCAGCAGCGCGCCGGTGCTGGTCGGCCACCACCGTGCGCACAGCCCCATCATGGAGCAGGCCCGGCAGGTGGCGCAAAGTGGCCGGCTGGGGCGCCTGGTGGCGGTGATGGGCAGCGCCACTTTCTTCAAGCCTGAGCATTATTTTGCCGACGGCCCTTGGCGCAGCCAAAAGGGCGGCGGGCCCATCCTGATCAACATGATCCATGAGGTGCACAACCTGCGCATGCTCTGCGGCGAGATCATCGCCGTGCAGGCCATGGCCTCCAACGCGGTGCGTGGCTTTCCAGTGGAAGACACGGTGAGCATCAGTCTGCGCTTTGCCAGTGGCGCGTTGGGCAGCTTCTTGCTGTCGGACACGGCCGCCAGCGCTCGCAGCTGGGAGCAGACCAGCCAGGAGAACAAGGCTTACCCCAGCTATGGCGACGAAGACTGCTACGTGCTCACCGGCACCCTGGGCAGCCTCTCGGTGCCCAGCATGCGGCTCAAGACCTACCCCAGCACTCAGGACGCCTCCTGGTGGAAGCCTTTTGCTTGCGAGCAGCTGCACTTGCAGCGCGAGGACCCTCTGGCCCGCCAGCTCGACCATTTTGTGCAGGTGCTGCGCGGTCAGGCCCAGCCCCTGGTCACCGTGCGCGACGGCTTGCAGAATCTGCGGGTGAGCGAGGCCATTGCCGAATCGGCGCACAGCGGACATACCATCGACCTTCAATGAACCCCCAACCTTCCCGCAGGAGCCTTTCATGAACATCCTCGTCCTCAACGGTGTCAACCTCAATATGTTCGGCAAGCGCGACCCGGCGCAGTACGGCACCATCACGCTCGAGCAGATCAACCAAGCCTTGGTCGAGCTGGGCCGCGAGCTCGGTGCCAAGGTCGAGAACTTCCAAACCAATTTCGAAGGCGCGATGTGCGAGCGCATTCATGCTGCGCACAGCGATGGCACGCAGGCGGTGTTGATCAACGCCGGCGCCTGGACCCACTACAGCTATGCGATCCGTGACGCCCTGGCCATGCTCAAGTGCCCGATCTTCGAGGTGCATATGTCCAACATCCACGCCCGCGAGGCCTTCCGCCACCAGTCGGTGATCGCCGAAATCGCCAAGGGTCAGATTGCCGGTTTTGGGGTGGACAGCTACCTGCTGGCCCTGCGCGCAGCGGTCTCGCACCTGTTGGCAGCGCAAGCCTGAACGCACGTCCATGATCATCAACGGCCACACGGTCATCATCCCGCACATCGGCTACCCGACGCATTCCTTCAAGGCGCCGCTGATCTACAACCCCTATTTCGAGCAGCAGGGCATCAACGCGCTGGTGGTGCCCATGGCCTGCCAGCCTGACAACTTTGCCGATCTGCTGCGCTCGCTGTTTCGGCTGGGCAATATCGCCGGTGCGCTGATCACCATGCCGCACAAGGTCAGCACGGTGGGCCTGGTCGACGAGGTGCTGCCGGCCGCCGCGATTGCGGGCGCCGCCAATGCGGTTCGCCTGGGCCCGCAAGGCCAGCTGCAGGCCGATATGTTTGACGGCGAGGGCTTTGTGCGCGGTGTGCTGCGCAAGGGCTTGCAGTTGGCCGGCGAGCGCGCCTTGGTGGTGGGCTCGGGCGGCGTGGGCTGCGCCATTGCGGCCTCGCTGGCAGCTGCCGGTGTGGCCGAATTGGCCTTGTTCGATGTGAACACCACCTCCAGCCAGGCCCTGGCCGAGCGTCTGAACATGCACTACCCCCAGCTCAGGGTCCAAACGGGCTCGAAGGATCCGGCCGGTTTTGACCTGGTGGTCAATGCCACCCCCTTGGGCATGAACGAGGGCGACCCCTTGCCGCTGGATATGGATCGCCTGTCGCCCTCGACCTTTGTCGGCGAGGTGGTGATGCGCACCGACATGACCGCCTTCCTCAGTGCGGCGCAGGCGCGCGGCTGCCGGGTGCAGATCGGCTCGGACATGCTGTTCGAGCAGATCCCGGCCTACCTTGAGTTTTTTGGTCTGCCCAGCACCAGCGCCGAGGTTTTGCGTTCGCTCGCTCGCCTGTAAGGGCCTTGGTGCCTTCACGACCGCGTTGTGAGCCACCTCAGTTAGACTGCCCGGCGTGAAACCCGGCATGCAGCCGCAGCGCGGCATCGTCTACTTTGTGTTGGCCATGGTTTTCTTTGCCGCACTGGACACCACGGTCAAGTACGTCAGCGCCCTTGTGCCGCTGATCACCACCTTGTGGGTGCGTTATGTTTTTCAGACCATGATCACCGCCGGCATGCTCATGCCGGTGCGCGGGCTGGCTCTGTGGCGCATCAACCGGCTTGCGCTGGTGGGGCTGCGCGGCTGCTTGATGGCTTTCTCCGGCGGGGTGGCATTCTTGGGACTGCGCGCCATGCCGGTGGCCGACTTCACCGCCCTCATGATGCTCTCCCCGATGGCGCTGACCCTGGTCTCAGCCTATGCCATGAAGGAGAGGGTGTCCTGGCAGCTCTGGCTGCTGCTGGCAGGCGCGCTTGCCGGCGCCTTGCTGGTCATACAGCCGGGCTCGCATGAGTTGGGCTGGGCCATGCTTTTGCCGCTGCTGCTGATCGCCCTGAACGTGGCCTACCAGTTGCTGACCAGTCACCTGACCGCTCAAGTGGAAGCCGGCAGCATGCATTTGTATTCGGGGCTGTTCGCCACCTTGCTGGTCAGCGTGGCCCTGCCCTGGGGCTGGCAGGCCCCGCCGAGCTGGGAGGTCTGGGCCCTGGTGCTGCTGTTGAGCCTGTTCAGCACCTTCGGGCATTACCTGATGATTTTGGCCTTTGGCCTGGCCAGCCCAGCCACCTTGTCTCCGTTTTTGTACCTGCAACTGGCCTTTGCCACGCTGGGCGGCTGGCTCTTGTTTTCTCACACGCCCAACGCCTGGGCCTGGCTGGGCATGGCCCTGATCGCCATTTGCGGCGTCTTGTCGGCCCGTTTGCCTGGCCGCAGGCCACAGCTGCCGGTGGAGACCGAGCCGCAGGTGTAGGGGCCCATCATGGACAAGTTCAAGCAAATCGAATCCTTCGTGGCGGTGGCCGGGCGCGGCAGCCTGACCGCTGCCGCCCAGCTCGAAGGGGTGGCGCCGGCCATCATCGGCCGCCGGCTCGATGCGCTGGAGGCCAGGCTCGGCGTCAAGCTGCTGGTGCGCACCACCCGCCGCATCAGCCTGACCCATGAGGGCAGTGCCTTTTTGGAGGACTGCCAGCGCCTGCTGGCCGACTTTGCCAATGCCGAGGCCAGCGTGTCGGCCGGTGGCGTCAAGGCCAGCGGGCATTTGCGCATCACCGCGCCTGCTGGCTTTGGCCGTCGCCATGTGGCGCCGCTGGTGGCGCGCTTTCGCCAGGAGCATGGCGACGTGACAGTCTCGCTCAATCTGAGCGATCGCGTTGTCGACCTGGCCGGCGAGGGTTTTGATTGCGCGGTGCGCGTGGGCGACCTGCCCGACTCCTCGCTGGTCAGCGTACGCCTGGCCGACAACCGCCGCCTGTGCGTGGCCACTCCGGCTTACCTGGCCCGCTGCGGCACGCCGGGTCAGCCCACGGACCTGTCGCGCCACGACTGCCTCACGCTGTCGAGCGACGCCTCTCAGACCCGGGGCTGGGCCTTCATGGTTGCAGGGCAGGTTCAGCACCTGCGACCAGGCGGCCCGCTCGATTGCTCCGACGGGCAAGTGCTGCACGACTGGTGTCTGGCCGGCTACGGCATTGCCTGGCGCAGCACCTGGGAGGTCGAGGCCGAGATAGCGGCCGGCACCCTGGTGGAGGTGCTCAAGGGCTTTGCGGCCCCGCCGAACGGCATTTACGCGGTGTTCCCGCAGCGCAAGCACCTGCCGCTGAGGTTGCGGCTGTGGATCGACTTTTTGAAGCACCATTACGCCCAGCCGGCGTTTTGGCGGCCCGCTTGAGCGGCTGGACCCGGCTCAGGCTTCGTCGGCGCAGCCGCTGCTGACCCAGTCTTACAGGCTGGGCTGCGGATGGATGTGCCACAGCCATGCCACCAGGCCCAGCCACAGCGCCAGCATCAGCGCTGCCAGCCACATCCGGTTGTAGCGGACCGGGCTGGGGCCTTGGCCGTCAATGCGGCCGCTGAGCATGGGCTTGGCCAGGTTGCGGCGCTGAAGCAGGCTGAGCAGCGCGATCATGCCAATGTGCAGCAGCACGACCGTCAAGAAGATGTTGCCCACCAGTTCATGGAGCTCCTGCATCCATTCGTCCCCCCTGGCGGCGCCCCATTCCTCGTAAGTGGCGTGGCCGCTGAGCGTCAGGGGAATGACCAGCATCAGTATCAGCCCGGTGCTCAGGGCCGTGACCAGGTGCTGCCCCTGCCGTGCGGCGGGGCCCCAGGAGTCGGGTTGACGGCTCAGGGATGAGAGCCAGCCCGGCAGGGCGCTGAGCTTGCGCCACCAAAGACTCAGGCGTGCCTGCTTGGGGCCGATCAGGCCGTAGACCAAGCGCCAAGCCAGCAGACAGGCCACGCTGTAGCCCAGTGTGATGTGAAGCTGGCGCCACCCGTCGCTGTCGCCCGTGAGGTATGCGCCTGAAAAGCTCAGCGCCAGCAACCAGTGCAACAGGCGCGTGGGCGCGTCAGTGATGCGCCGCACGGCGGGCGCGCCCTCGCCGGGGGGCTCGGTGAGCACAGGGGTGCATCCATCCAGGACTCCTCAAATACAGGTCCGTCTCACAAAGCCGGTCGGCTTTGCGCGCAGCCGGCATGCGCTTGGGCCAGCCGCTGAGCAGCTGCGCCAGGGTCGACCTCCAGGGGTGGTCTCCAGCCCAGTGCTGCCGCCATGGTGCGCCCTCCCGCCTTGCAGGCTGCGCGGCCAGGGCCGCGCTGGCGCTTGGCCGGGCCGGCAGGCCGTGTGTCAGATCACACACGCTCGGTCGTAGGACGCAGACCCCTGGCGTGCAAGATCGTGCGGTTCAGAGCTCACCCGTAAAATCGCTGGATGTTGCAAGTCACCCAAGCCCTGCTCGCCGCCCTGTCACACGAGTTGGAATCTCTGTTGCCGGGCGCCGCTGCCCGCGCCGCCTTTGAAACCCCCAAGGTCGCCGCCCACGGCGACCTCGCCAGCAACGCGGCCATGCAACTGGCCAAGCCGCTCAAGCTCAACCCCCGTCAGGTGGCCGAGAACCTGCGCACCGCCTTGCTGGCCCAGCCCGCATTTGCGCAGTGGGTGCAGGACATTGAGATCGCTGGCCCCGGCTTCATCAACTTTCGCTTGAAGCCCGAGGCCAAGCAACAGACCGTGCGCGAGGTGCTGACGGCGGCCGAGGGCTATGGCCGTCGGCCGGCCAACGGTCAAAAAATGTTGGTCGAATTTGTCTCGGCCAATCCCACCGGCCCACTGCACGTGGGCCACGGCCGCCAAGCGGCGCTGGGCGACGCGCTGTGTGAGCTGTTCTCCACGCAGGGCTGGGCGGTGACGCGCGAGTTTTATTACAACGACGCGGGCGTGCAAATCCACACCCTGGCCACCAGCACGCAGGCCCGCGCACGGGGCCTCTCACCGAGCGATGCCGGCTGGCCCGAGCCGGCCTACAACGGTGACTACATTGCCGACATTGCGGCCGACTTCGTGGCCCGCAAGACCGTGGCCTCCGATGACCGCTCTGTCAGCGCTTCGGGCAATATCGACGATTTGGAGGCCATCCGTGAATTCGCGGTGGCCTACCTGCGCCGCGAGCAGGATCTGGACCTCAAGGCCTTTGAGGTGCGTTTCGACAACTTCTACCTCGAGTCCAGCCTCTACACCTCGGGCCGGGTCGAGCAGGCGGTGCAATGGCTCAAGGACGCTGGTAAGACCTACGAGCAGGACGGCGCCCTGTGGCTCAAGTCCACCGACTACGGCGACGACAAAGACCGCGTCATGCGCAAGTCCGACGGCAGCTATACCTACTTTGTGCCTGATGTGGCCTACCACCTGGCCAAGTGGGAGAGGGGCTTTACCAAGGCCATCAACATCCAGGGCATGGACCACCACGGCACCATGGCCCGCGTGCGCGCCGGCTTGCAGGCCGCAGGCCAGGGCGTGGCCCCCGGCTACCCCGACTATGTGCTGCACACCATGGTGCGGGTGATGCGCGGCGGCGAGGAGGTCAAGATCTCCAAGCGCGCCGGCAGCTACGTGACGCTGCGCGATCTGATCGAATGGACCAGCAAGGACGCGGTGCGCTTTTTCTTGCTCAGCCGCAAGCCCGACACCGAATATGTGTTCGACATTGATCTGGCGCTGGCCAAGAACAACGAAAACCCGGTGTATTACGTGCAGTATGCGCACGCACGCATTTGCTCGGTGCTGGCCGCTTGGGGGGGTGCGCAGGCGCAACTGGCCGAGGTGGATCTCACCCCTTTGCACAGCCCGGCTGCCCAGGCCCTGATGCTCAAGCTGGCCCAGTACCCTGACATGCTGATGCATGCTGCTCAGGGTTTTGCGCCGCATGATGTGGCTTTTTACCTGCGCGAGCTGGCCGCCAGCTACCACAGCTATTACGACGCCGAGCGCATCTTGGTGGACGAGGAGCCGACCAAGCTGGCTCGCCTTGCGCTGGTGGCTGCCACGGCGCAGGTGCTGCACAATGGCTTGGCGGTGCTCGGCGTGAGCGCGCCGCACAAGATGTGAAGCCTTCGGTCATGACCCACCTGCCTGCCTTTTTGTCGCGTCAGCGCGGCGGTACCTTGCTCGGCTTTGTGATCGGCACCCTGTTCGGCCTGGCGGTGTCTTTGGCTGTGGCGGTCTACGTCACCAAAGCGCCGATCCCCTTCATGAACAAAAATCAGCCGCGCCCCGCCGAGGGCGAGGCGGCCGAAGGCAAGAAGAACAAGGACTGGGATCCCAATGCCGGGCTGCCCGGCCGCTTGCCGCCCAAGCCGGAGGCGGGCGCCTCTGCGCCGGCCGAGGCGCCGGCTCCGGCTGTCCCGCCCGCCGCTGGCGCAGCAAGCCCGGCTGCCTCCGCACCGCTGGCAACGCCAGCACCCAAGTCAGCCGATGCCTTGGGCGATCTGGCGCGCTCGCGCAGCGAGGCGGCCAAGCCGGCCGAGCCAGCGCCCCGGCCCGCTGCAGCCGAGGCGCCCGCGGCCGACCCTTTTCAATACTTTGTCCAGGTCGGCGCTTTTCGCAATCCGGAAGAGGCCGAGCAATTGCGGGCCAAGCTGCTGCTACAGGGCATGCAGGCCAAAATCAGTGAACGTGAGCAGGGCGGCCGGGTGGTGCACCGGGTGCGCCTGGGCCCGTTCGAGCGCCGCGACGAGGCCGACAAGGCGCGCGAGCGGCTCGAAGGCGGCGGCACCTCGGCCGTCGTGGTGCGTGTGCAACGCTAATGCGTTCAGTGCCATTACCGCTGAGCCCCCCAGCGCCGGCTGACTTGGTGTTCAATACGGGTCTTTGACCCTCGCGCTGCGAGTGCGCGGGCCGATACGAAGGAGAAAATGCAATGCTCAGACGTCAATTCAATCAATCGGCCGCAGCCCTGGCATTGAGCAGCCCATTGGCGGCGCTGGCTCAAGGCAAACCGCCGGCCGACGGCGCCGAATTCATCAGCCTGGAACAAGCGGTGCCGACCGAAGGCGGGCCGGGCAAGGTCGATGTGGTCGAGTTCTTCTGGTACAGCTGCCCCCACTGCAATGCCTTTGAGCCCCAGCTCGAGGCTTGGCTGAGCAAGCTGCCCAAGAACATCCATTTCCGCCGGGTGCCCGTGATGTTTCGGCCCAACTTCGAGCCGCAGCAGCGCTTGTTTTACGTGCTGGAGGCCATGGGCAAGCTGCCGGAGTTGCATAAAAAGGTGTTTTACGCGATCCATGTGGAAAAGCAGACCCTGGACACCCCCGAGCTGGTGGCCGGCTGGGCGGCCAAGCAAGGTCTGGACAAAGCCAAGTTTGTCGAGCAGTACAACTCCTTCCCGGTGGTGACCAAGGCGCGCCGGGCCACGCAGTTGCAGGAGCAGTACAAGGTCGACGGCGTGCCTTCGCTGGGCATCGCTGGCAAGTATTTCACCTCGGGCTCTATGGCCGGCACCATGCAGCGTGCGCTGCAGGTGACCGACTACCTCGTCGCCCAGGCGGCCAAAGGCGCCAAAGCCTGAGCTGGTTTGGGCTTAGTGGTTGGGGCTGACAGTGCCCTGACCGGCCCATTGACCCGTTGCTGAAGGGGGTGTGGCTCCCGCGGAACCTCTTCGGGTGGCTACAATCATTCGCTCAAACTGCAAGATTCGTGCCTTATCCATGACCCGGCTTTCCCCCTCGATCCTGACCACAGCGCTTTTGGCGTTGGTGATCGGCGCGGCCCATGCCGAAAAAGCCGACCGCCTCAAGCCGCTCAATGCCGAGGCCGACGCGATGCGCCACGATGAGCTCAAGCAGCAAACGTTGTTTACCGGCAACGTCATCATCAACAAGGGCACCATGGTGCTGCGCGGTGAGCGGATCGAGGTCACGCAGACCAGCGACGGCTATCAGCGCGCCACCATTCAAGCGGCGCCCGGCAAACTGGCGCTTTGGCGCAGCAAGCGCGACGGCGTGGACGAGTATGTCGAAGCCGAGGCCGAGCTGATTGAATACGACGGCCGCGCCGACACCCTGCAGATGAGCCGTCAGGCGGTGCTGCGCCGCTATGTCGGCTCCAAGGTGGCCGACGAAACGGTCGGCGCGGTGATTCGTTACGACAACGCCCGCGAGGTCTTCACCGTCGACGGCGAGCCGCGCGGTGTGGGCAGCAGTGCAAGCGGCACGGGTGGCAGTGGTGGCCGGGTGCGCGCCCAGCTCTCGCCGCGTGCTGCGCCGCCGGCCGCCGGCGCAGCGCCGCCGCCTTCCCCCGCCCCATTGCCCGCCCCGACGCTGCGGCCCAGCCCGGCGCTGGGCAACCAGCGATAAACAGGCCGCATGCGCCCGATGGAGCCCAGTGCCTCGCCCGAAGCCGCTGCGGCATCGCGCCAGCCCAGTCGGCTGGAGGCCATGGGCCTGCGCAAGTCCTACGGCAGCCGCCTGGTGGTCGAGGACGTGTCTCTGGCCGTGCAAAGCGGCGAGGTGGTGGGCCTGCTCGGACCCAACGGCGCGGGAAAGACCACCTCCTTCTACATGATCGTCGGCCTGGTGCGTGCCGATGCGGGAAGCATCAGCATTGACGGCCAATCGGTCGAGCGCATGCCCATTCACCAGCGCGCCCGCATGGGCCTGAGCTACCTGCCGCAGGAAGCCTCGATCTTTCGCAAGCTCACGGTGGAAGAAAACATACGTGCGGTGCTCGAGCTGCAAATCGATGCCGCAGGACAGCCGCTGGCCGAAGCGGACATCGACAAACGCACCGACGCGCTGCTGCATGACCTGCGGGTCGAGCACATCCGCAAGTCGGCAGCGCCTGCGCTCTCAGGCGGCGAGCGCAGACGGGTGGAGATTGCCCGCGCCCTGGCCAGCCAGCCGCGCTTCATTTTGCTCGACGAGCCCTTTGCCGGCATCGACCCGATCGCTGTCATCGAGATCCAGCGCATCGTCGGCTTTCTCAAGGCCCGTGGCATTGGCGTGCTGATCACCGACCACAATGTGCGCGAAACACTGGGTATTTGCGACCACGCCTTCATCATCAGCCAGGGCCATGTGCTGGCTCAGGGCACGCCCGCTGAAATCGTCAACAACGCCGATGTGCGCCGGGTTTACCTGGGCGAGCACTTCCGCATGTAGATATGTCGGCCCCCACGCTTGTCACTTCGTGTACTGCGCTGCCCCCCAGGGGGGCGCTCGCTGGCTTGGGGCGGCCCGGCGCCAGCTCAATGTCGGCCCCCACGCTTGTCACTTCGTGTACCGCGCTGCCCCCCAGGGGGGCGCTCGCTGGCTTGGGGCGGCCCGGCGCCAGCTCGGTCCTACGGTCATGAAACAAGGCCTGTCCCTTCGCGTCTCGCAGCATCTGGCGCTCACGCCCCAGTTGCAGCAGTCGATCCGCCTGCTGCAGCTGTCGACCCTGGAGCTGAGCCAGGAGGTCGAGCAGATGCTCGACGAAAACCCGTTTCTCGAGCGCAGCGACGAGACCGCCGAGCGCGAAGACTTTGGCGTTAACCAGGCCGATGCGCCGGTCACCCAGGACGCGCGTGATTTTGAAGGCGCGCAGGAAGCGCCCAGCGTGCCCGAGATATCGGCGCCGGTGACCGACAGCAGCGCCTCGTCGGAGACGCCCAGCAGCGAGAGCGACGCCGACGCGCCGATCGAAGAAAGCTGGGAAGGCGACGGCTCGGTCGAGACTGCGCCCGACGACAGCGAATGGGGCAGTGACGCGCCGCCGCGCAAGAACAACAACGATGACGATGAGACCGACGCCATCGAGCTGGCCCGCAGCCATGAGACGCTGCAGCAGCACTTGCACCGGCAGGCCCTGTCGCTGCGCCTGTCGGAGGAAGACCGCGCGGCCCTGCACTTTCTCATCGAATCGCTCAACGACGACGGCTATCTGGAAGACAGCTTGGAGGAGTTGGCGGCCGGGCTGGCCGGCGACGACCTGGAAGAGTTTGAAGAGCTTCAGCAGCGCTTTCTGATGGCCCTGGGCCTGTTGCACAACATGGAGCCGGCCGGCGTGGGCGCGCGCAACCTGGCCGAATGCCTGGGCTTGCAGCTGCTCGACGAGCGCAATACCGAAGAGACCCGCGCCGCCATTGCGGTGTGCAAGCAGCCGATGGAGCTGCTGGCCAAGCGCGACGTCAAACGCCTGGTGCTGGCCACCGGCTTGAGCGAAGCCCTGATCAAAGCGGCCATCGGCATCATCGGCCGGCTTGACCCCAAGCCGGGCCGGCGCTTTGTCAACCTCGAGCGCAACCTGGTGGTGCCCGATGTGCTGGTGGTCCAGTCGGGCAAGGGCTTCAAGGTCACGCTCAACGGCGACGTCATGCCGCGTCTGCGGGTACACGATATTTACGCCAACGCCCTCAAGCAGCACAAAGGCCAGCAAGGGGCCGCGCTGCAACAGCGCTTGCAGGAGGCGCGCTGGTTCATCAAAAATGTGCAGCAACGCTTTGAGACCATCTTGCGCGTCTCGACCGCCATCGTCGAGCGGCAGAAGAACTTCTTCCTGCACGGCGAGCTGGCCATGCGTCCGCTGGTGCTGCGTGAAATTGCCGACGAGCTGCGCCTGCACGAGTCGACCATCTCGCGGGTGACCACCGCCAAATACATGAGCACGCCGTTTGGCACCTTCGAGCTCAAGTATTTCTTCGGCTCCGGTTTAGGCACCGAGACCGGCGGCAATGCGTCGAGCACTGCGGTGCGCGCCCTCATCAAACAGTTCGTCGCCGCTGAAAGCGCCAACAAGCCGCTGAGCGACAACCAGATCTCAGACATGTTGCGCGAGCAGGGCATTGAATGCGCCCGCCGCACCGTGGCCAAATACCGAGAGGCTCTGCGCATTGCGCCGGCCAACCTGCGAAAGACCTTGTGAACGGCCTGTCCCTGTTTTTGCCATGTGCCGCCGGGGTACAGGATCTGCTTGCCGCCGAGGTGCAGCGCATCACCGGCATCACCCCCAAGGCCTGGCGCGCGGGTGTGGCCCTGCAAGGCAGCTGGCGCGATGCGCTCAAGCTCAATCTGCACAGCCGGCTGGCCCAAAGGGTGTTGGTGCAACTGGCCCACCATGCCTACCGCAGCGAAGAAGACCTCTACAACGCGGCCGGCAATGTGGCCTGGGAGGCCTGGTTTGATCCGCGCCAGACCTTCAAGGTCGAGATGACGGCCCAGCACAGCCCGCTGCAGAGCCTGAACTTTGCCACCCTGCGCATCAAGGACGCGGTGGCCGACCGCTTTCGCGCCAAGTTCAA
>JBAXEN010000005.1:0-32230 GCA_037140415.1 Betaproteobacteria bacterium
AGCCCTGGGTCAAAAGGTCAGCTGCTCACCGGTCAGCTAGCCCGCCAGCCTGGACGCAGACGATGTGGCCGAGGTGGTGCATCGGTTTTGTGATGCGGCCTTGCGTCTGCAACCGGGCATCACGGTGGAGGCCGATGTACAGGTCCTGGTCGCCCAATTGGCCCAGGAAGTGGCTGGCCATGCCAAGCTGCCACAGGAGCAGGCCTTGGCCGCGGCTTGAAGGGCCGGGCTGAGTCGGCCCCGCAGCGCGGTGTCGTATCGACTCGACCGCGCCTTGGATCTCAGGCTCAAACCTGGGCAAGTCTGAGGATCCGAGTGGGGCTTTTCGGCTGGCCACCTTCCAGACCTTGGCTCTAGGTTACATTTTCTGGGTAATTCTTTTAATTTAGACAAAGATCTGCCCGTGAAAATCTACGAGTCCATCGTCGCGGTCGAGAAGGCTATCCTGGTTCTGATCGCCGGCTTCACTGTCTACGCGGTGGGCCTGGAGATGATGAATATCGTCACGACCATGTCGGTCAAATTGACCGACTTGCTGCTGCTTTTCATCTATGCCGAGGTGCTCGGCATGGTGGCTGGTTTTTACAAGAATCGGCAAATTCCGATCACCATCCCGATCTTCATTGCCATCACCGCCCTGTCGCGCTTGATCATCCTGCAAGGCAAGGAAACCAATGCGGTCAATCTCATCTACGAAAGTGGCGCCGTCTTGCTCTTGGCGCTTGCTGCGGTGATCCTCAGGTGGAACCTCATCAAGATGCATCGGGCGCCTCAGTCCAACGATGACGACACCTAGCCCGCCCTCCCCATTTAATCCATCTCACAGGTGATCTGATGTCGACAGTCAAAGCGTGCCTCCAAAACAAATCCGGACAGCTGTTCTCGCTGACGTCTTCCGATTCGGTGACCCAAGCCCTGGAATTGATGCGCTCCAATCGCATTCGCTCGGTCATGGTCATCGATGACGGCGCCCTGGTGGGCATGGTGTCGCAGGGCGATTGCGCGATCAAGGTGCTGCTGCCTGGGCTCGACCCTCGCCAGACGCAGCTGACGGCCATCATGACCCGCAACCCGACCACGGTGTCGATTTCTGACACCATGCAGCACTGCATGGAAATCATGTCGGCGCGCAACTTCCGGCACCTGCCGGTGCTCAGCCAGGGCAAGGTGGTGGGCATGGTGTCGATTGGCGACACCGTCAAGGACATCATCAGCCAGCAGGGCGACCACATCAAGCACCTGGAGACCTTCATCAAGGGCCACGGCGTCGCCTGAACGGGCGGGCCTGGGTTGGGTTCACCTCAGCACGGCACGGCGCCGGCCTTTGGGGCGCTAGTTTGGTGCTTCACGGCTGTGCCGAATTGGGCTTGGCGCGATGATGCTGTAATGATGGCAGTGCCCATCCTCGCCCGGATCGATTTGTCATGACAGACTCCAAAGCCAAGGAAAAATCCTTTCTCGCTCGGGTGCGTCAGGCCCTGCCTGATCTGCACCCGGCCGAGCGCAGGCTGGGGGACTTCGTCTGTGACTTCCCGGGCGAGCTGGCCAGTTACTCAGGCTCTGAGCTGGCCCAGTTGGCCCATGTCTCCAAGGCCACGGTCTCGCGTTTCGTCAAGCGCTTGGGCTATGCCAATTACGAAGCAGCCCGTCGCCATGCGCGGGCTGAAAAACTCACCGGCTCGCGCCTGTTCCTGAGCACCGCCGCCAACAGCGGAGCGGTACAGAATGTGGCCTCGCATGTGGCCCAGGGCATCGCCAACCTGGAGGCCACTTTCGGGGCGATTTCCGATGCCAAGATCGATGCGGTGGTCAGCGCCTTGCTGCGGGCGCGCAAGGTCTGGGTCATCGGCTTTCGCAGCAGCCATCCGTTTGCCAGTTATCTGCAGTGGCAGCTGACCCAGGTCATTGAAGACATCGTGGCTATTCCAGGGGGCGGGCAGACGCTCGGCGAGCATGTGGTCAGCGTGGGCAAGCGCGACTTGGTCATCGTCCTGGGCTTGCGCAGGCGGGTCGCGCGCATGGACCTCATGCTCGAACAGATCCGGCGCCAGGGCGCCCGGCTGCTGTACATCACCGACGAGGGTGTGCCTTTCCAGGAGGGCGCGACCTGGCACTTTCGCTGCCACTCGCAGGCGCCGGGCCCGCTGTTCAACCACACTGCGGTGGCTGCGGTGTGTCACCTGCTGACCACCCGGGCCATCGAAAAAGCCGGCGCTGCTGGCCGCGCCCGCTTGCGTGCCATCGAAGCCTTGAACGACGAGCTCGAGGAGCTCTGAGCCGGCTGCCACGCTCTGCGCCCCACAGGGCGCCCATGCACTGAAAAAGCGCATACCGCGCCACGAAATGGGGCGCGCCATAGGGCCTGTCGCACCTTGAAGTGGCAAGGCTCTCGGGACAGCTTGCCTTATTCATGAAAAAATGGTTTCATGTAATATGGCAAGAAACTTGCGTTACTTGCGAACCTTTCGGCGAGTCTGTCTTGCCCGCCACCATCTACTTCAAGGAGTGAATATGCGCCTTCGACTCATGGCTTCACTGGCAGCAGCCTTCCTGGTAACAGCAGTCAACGCTGACCCGATTACTCTCAAGGTGTTAGGCCAGCCTGTCGGCTCCGGGTTGATTCAGAAGAACAAGGAGCAGCCTTTCTTCGAGAGCCTGGCGCGCAGCACCGGTCTGAGCCTGAATGTGCAGTACTCCCCAGTTGACGTGGCCGGCATACCCGATACCGACGGGCTGCGTGTGCTCAAGTCGGGGCTGTTCAATATCGTTTCACTGCGCTTGCCCCAGGTCAGCCGCGATGAGCCCACGGTGCTGGGCCTGGACCTGGTCGGGCTCAATCCCAGCTTCGAGGCAGGCAAGAAGAACACCGACGCCTTTTTCAATACGGTCGACAAGCGCTTGCAGGCGCAGTTCAACGCCAAGCTGCTCGGCGTCTGGCCGGCAGGTCCACAGGTGATCTTTTGCAAGCCGCAGATCAAAGGCCTGGCCGACCTCAAGGGCCGCAAGATCCGTGTCGGTGACCAAAGCAGCGCCAATTTCGTCGCCGGCTTGGGCGCCACCGGGGTGCCCATGCCCTTCGGTGAGGTGCAGCAGTCGCTGGCGCGTGGCGTGGTCGATTGCGCCATCACCGGTCCGGCCTCGGCCAACTCGGGCGGCTGGCCTGAGGCGGCGACCACCGTGATGCCCCTGGCCCTGCAGCTGGCCATCAACGGTTATGCCATCAACCTGAACACCTGGCGGCAGATGCCGCCGGCCGATCAGGCCAAGCTGCAACAGGCGGTGGACAGGTTGGTCAAGGACATCTGGGCCTATTCGCAGGAGCTGGCCGATGATGCCAACCGCTGCAACACCGGCGCCAGCCCCTGTACCTCGGGCAAGAGCTACAAGCTGACGGCGGTGCCGGTGACGCCGGCCGATCTGGCCACCGTCAAGAACGCGCTCAAGGAGCGTTCACTGCCGGCCTGGACCCGTCAGTGCAATGCGGTCAATCCCAGCTGTGAGGCCGACTGGAACGCCACCACCGGAGCCGGACTGTGAATTCGGCGCAGGCCGGCCCCTCCGCCTATGAGCGGATGGCGGCGAACGCCTTTGGGGTGATGATGCTGGCTCTGGCGGTGCTGGTCACCGTCGAGACCCTGCTGCGCAAATTTTTCTCGATTTCCCTGGGCGGCGTTGACGAACTGGCGGGCTATTCGATCGCGGTCGGTGCGCCCCTGGCCTTCGTGGTTGCGCTGATGCAGCGCGCGCACATTCGCATCAACATCGTCTACATCTACATGGGGCCTCGGCTCAAAGCCTGGGTGGACTACCTGTCCATACTCTCGCTGGGTCTGATGGCGGTCTTTCTATTCGGCTTCACCGTCAAGACGGTGCTGGAGACGCAGGCCTATCAGTCGATCGCCCAAACCCCTTGGGCCACGCCCTTGATCTATCCACAGTTGGTCTGGTTGCTCGCCATGGTGGTGTTCCTGCTGCCGGCGCTGTGGTTACAGATCCGGGCCTTCAAGTTGCTAATTGGAGGACGTGCGAAGGATCTGAGCGAGCAGTTCGGTCCGGACACCCCCGAAGAGGAATTGAAGGCCGAGTTAGAAGATTTGCAGCGGCGCTGAACCCTGGAGCCACCCCATGAGTCTTGTTTATCTAGCCATCGGCTTTGCGGTCATGCTGGCCTTGATGTTCTTGAGCCTGCCAGTGGCCTTTGCCATCTTGTTTGTCGGTACTGTCGGCGGTTTGCTGGCTCACGGCACGCCGCTGATCGACATGATGGGTGGCGTGGTCTGGAGCACGCTCAACAACTCGGTGATGACTGCCGTCCCCCTGTTCATGCTGCTCGGCGAGTTGCTGCTGCGCGGAGGCATTGCTGACCGCATGTTTGACGCGCTGTCGGTCTGGCTGGGTCGCCTGCCCGGTGGGCTGCTGCATACCAATATTGGTACCTGCGCCCTGTTTGCCGCCACCTCAGGCTCCTCGGTGGCCACCGCCGCAACCGTGGGTACGGTGGCTCTGCCGGCGCTGACCGCCCGCAAATACCCGGTGGCCGCCTCGCTGGGCTCGCTGGCGGCCGGCGGCACGCTGGGTATCCTGATTCCGCCCAGTGTGAATCTGTTGGTCTATGGCTCGCTGGCCAATGTCTCGGTGGGGCAGTTGTTCATCGCGGGCATCATCCCCGGCCTGCTGCTGACCGGCTTGTTCTTCCTGTATGTGGCTTTGGCCCACTCCAAAGCTGGCAGTCTGGATCAGGCCGAAGCCGTGCCCATGGCTGAAAAGATTGCCCTGCTGCGCCACCTGATCCCACCTGGCGTGATCTTCTTGGTCGTCATGGGCAGCATTTATGGTGGCTTGGCCACGCCCACCGAGTCGGCCGCTTTGGGGCTGATGGCCGCGCTGTATTTTCTCGCGCGCTCAGGGCGCTTGAGCTGGACCCTCCTTGAGCACTGCTTCATGCAGGCTGCGCGCACCAGCGGCATGGTGATCCTGATCATCGTCTGTGCGCTCTTGCTCAACGTCACCCTGGCCATGCTGGGTACCACGCAAGCCCTGACCCAATGGGTCGGCACGCTCGGGCTGGACCGCTACTCGCTGCTGCTGATCCTGGTGATCTTTTATGTGATCCTGGGGATGTTCATGGACGCCATGTCCATGCTGGTGCTGACCGTTCCGGTGGCTGTGCCCATGGTGATGGCCGTCGGCGTGGATCCGGTCTGGTTCGGCATTTTCATCGTGGTGATGTGTGAGATTGCGCTGATCACTCCGCCGGTGGGCATGAACCTGTTTGTGGTGCAGGGTCTGCGCAAGGACGGCGGAAGCTTTCGCGACGTCATCATGGGCAGTTTGCCCTATGTCTTCATCATGCTGGGGTTTACCGCGCTGCTGATCGTCTGGCCGCAAATCGTGACCTGGTTGCCAGAGTCTGCCAGCGCGCCATGAGTCTGAGCGCAGACGGCGGTCCCGCACCGACTCAGCGGGTGCTGGTGATCAACCCCAATACAAACCCGCTGGTGACCGCCCGGGTGCGCGAGGTGGCTCAGCGCTATGCCCATGCGCATTTGCACTTTGAGGTGATCAACCCGGCTTCAGGGCCTTTTTCCATCGAGAGCGACGAGGACAAGCGCGTGGCCGAGCGGCATGCCTTGGACCTGATGGCCCAGGCCCGGTTGCAAAGCTATGACGCCTATGTTCTGGCCTGCTTTGATGATCTGGCCTTGCAGGCCGCGCGCGGCATGCTGGCTGTGCCGGTGCTTGGTTGTTGCGAGGCCGGCATTGCTGCCGCGCGCTTGGTGTCGCCGGCCTTGGCCATCGTCACCACCGTCAGTGCGGCCCTGCCGGGTATCCGCATCATGATGCGTCGTTACGGTGCTGGCGATTTGGCGACAGTGCGTGCGGCCGAGGTCGGTGTGGACGAGGCGGCCCGGTCGGAGCCCGACACGCAAGCCCGACTGCTTGACGCAGTCAGCGCTGCAGTGCGTAGCGACGGGGCCCAGGTCATCCTGCTGGCTTCGGGCGGCTTGACTGGACAGGCCGAGCGCATCAGCTGCCAGGCCGGCGTGCCGGTGGTCGATGCGGTGGAGGCGGCGCTGCGCCAGGCGGCGCGGCTTTGCACGCGCGGGTTGGCGCTGTCAAGGTTCACGGGGTCGCCTAACTAGACTTGGCATTGCTGCTGCGGTGCATGAAATTTCAACACCAGATAGAAGTTCGCCGGCTGGTAGCTCATATCCTGATGCCGAAGTCCATAGGTCAGCGACAAAGTGTCCTGGCCGGCTACAGGCGTGTCTGATACCTCCAGTTCCAGATAGCCGGCCCGCTTCATGTCTTCAAGCCGTATCCAGGGTGATTTGCGGCTGTCACCCTCTTCCAGCACCGAGATCCGGTGGGGTGAATAGGCAGAGATCATCGCGCTCATGGCGGTGTGGCCTGACACATAGAGCAAGGGGCAGCGCGTTCTGGAGTTCCAGAACTGATGGGTCTGATCCGTCAATTCCTGCGCCGGGATTTCGCGCACCTCCAATTTGCGGCTGCCGTAGCCGATCAGCCCTGTGCCCTGGGCGATAAAGATGGCCATGGCGATGGCCTGCACCAGCGCCCAGATCAGCAAGGCTTTACGTCCGAGGTCGCCCCATTTCTTTTGCGCCCAATAGGCCAGCGCCAGCGCCAGGAACTGGGTGGTTTGCAGACCCCAATGGGCCTGAATGCGTACCTGCAAACTCAAGGCCAGGAAGATCACCGCCGCAAACGGAAAGGCCGCCAAGCCCAGCAGCCAAGATCGTTGCTCCTGATTCAATGCGCTATCGGGTTCTTTGGCCGAAGCCGATTTGTGTACGAAAGACGCCCCCCACATCAGCAGCATGAACATCAAGGCCGGCAGGTAATAGCGCACCTGGTTGACGATGAAGGACACAGGCCTTCCTTCCTGGACGCCGGCCGGCGACGCATCGGCGTACTTGAGGGCATAACGCAGGGGCGCAAAGTCGCTTTGCACCACCCAAACCGCATGGGGTGCCATAAGCAGCAGGCACAGGCCGACGGCCATCAAGATGCCGGGCAGAGACCTTCTGAATTGGCCAGCCAGGGCGATCGCAACCAAAATGCCGATCAAGGGAATAAGCGCCTGGTACTTGACCAGCAGGGACAGGCCGGCCAGCAGCCCGGTTGCCAGCCACCAGATGGGTTTGTTCTTTCTGACCGCAAGCAAGGTGAGCCAGGCCGTCAGGGCGATGAAGGCAATCAGAACCGAGTTGTGGTTATAGACCTGCGCGCGCCGGGTAAAGCCATAGTGCAGGGTCAGAAAAAACAGGGTCCAGGCAGCTACCTTCTGGTTGAAAAGCAGCTGAGCGATCTGATGGGTGCTGAGCAGCGTGACCGCGTACAGCAGGGCTGACAGCACATAGGGCCACCAGGGGCTGTGCCCCATCCCATGGATGGCGCCATACATCAGCCAGGTTGAAACCGGCGGATGCTTCCAGTAGCCCCACTCCAGGCTCTGCGCCCAGATGAATTGCTCCAGGCTGTCGTTGAGCTGCGATTCGTTGAGCACTGCCGCAAGAGCGATCCAGGCCCAGATGATCAGTATGGCAAGGGCCAAGCCGGTGTTGCTGCTCAAACGCCTGGCATTCATCGGAAATGACTCCTAAGGGCGGAACCTGCCTTAAGCCCCTGCTGTTTCGTTCGAAAGAAGCTAGCACGTTTTGGGCCGTCCCCCGTACGCTCTTCAGCTGCTCTGGCGCGGCGTGAGCTGGGCAATGCGCTCGGTCAGCTCGCGCACCAGATCGGTCAGCGCCTTGATTTCTTTTTCGCGCATCAGGTCGATCTTTTGGTGCAGCCATTCAATTTCCAGCTCGGCCTTGACGTTGATTTCATAGTCGTTGCCGGCCTGCTGGCGGTCGACTTCGGCCTGGCGGTTCTGGCTCATCATGATCGCCGGCGCGGTGTAGGCGGCCTGAAATGACAGGATCAGGTTGAGCAGGATGAAGGGGTAGGGGTCCCAGCCAGTGGCGGGATGGGCTAAGTTGTAGCCCAGCCACAGCACGATCAGCAGGCTTTGCACAATGATGAAGCGCCAGGAGCCGACCGTGGCAGCGACTTTGTCGGCCACCCGTTGGCCCAGGCTGGCGCCGGGCAGGGGAGGTACTGGCAAGGCCTGCGCCAGCTCAGCCCGGTGCTGGCGGCGGCGGTGGCGCATCCATTGCAGCAATTGGGCGTCTCGTTCGCCCAGGCTTCGCTTGTCGTCGTTGTGATCCATCACAGCCTCCTTGATGTCGCCTGCGTTCGGGCTGACGATTCTGCACCCTGGGCGCGCTGCCGAGTCTGCGCTGCGTCAAGAAAAGTCCGCAGGGCACGGTACCTACCCTCCAGCCGCGGGTCCCGGACGAATTTTGTGGGAGGGCCGCCTCGGCCCGATGCGGAAGTTGATCAAGCGCCGCATCGCCACGGGGGCGCGGCTCCCACATCCTCTCACCGAGTCGCTGCCTTCGCAAAAGCACGGCGCTGATTCTTTGTGGGAGGGCCGCCTCGGCCCGATGCTGCTGTCGATCAAGCGCCTCATCGCCACGAGAGCGTGGCTCCCACATCTATACACAGTCGCCGTAGACCCATTTCAGGCACAGGTCTTGCACTCAGCGGGCATGACCGCCCAGCCGCGCCAAGCGCTTGAATTCCTGTTGGCTGCCCGGGCTTGCGAGCTCGAGGACCTGCGTGCGCTGACCCATACCGTCCATCTGGTCGAGGCCGTCGCCGGTTTTGTGCACTGCCTGCAAGGTGAGCGCGGCCTGAGCAGCTTGCTGCTGGCGCGGGCCGACCCCTCGGTCCGTGACAGGCGTCAGGCGCAGATGGGCGACAGCGACGCGGCCCTGGCGACCTTGAACGCGCGGGTACAGGCGATGGACATCACTTTGGCCCATGGGGGCCACGGCGCCCGTCTGTTTTCGCGCCTGGCCCTGGCCTTGCAGGCGGTGCAGGCCCTGCCGGGTCTGCGCGAGCAGGTGCAGGCGGGCCGCTTTGATGGGCCGCAGTCCACCACCGCCTACAGTCGGCTGGTGCGGTCCTGGTTGTCGGTGGTGTTCGAGGCTGCCGATCTGGCCGGCGATGCCGATGTCTCGCGCCTGCTGGTGGCGCTGTTCAATGTGTCGCACAGCAAGGAGCAGGTGGGGCAGGAGCGCGCCCTCGGCTCGGCCCTGTTTGCCAGTGGCCGCATTGACGAGGAAGCGCGCCATCAGGTGCAGGACCTGATCGACACCCAGCAGCGCGGACTGGCCAGTTTTGCGCATTTCGCACCGCCCAGCTTGCAGCTCGGGCATGCTGCTGCCCACGGCGCCGATACCAGCGACGCGGGTGACGCCAGGGCCCGGCTGCGCCGCCTGCTGCTTGCCCCTTCCCTGCATGGCGCGCTCAACACCGAGCTGGCCCGGCCCTGGTTTGATGCCTGCACCGAGCATATGGAGACGCTGCGGCAGTGGGAGTTGGACTTGCTGCTTGAGCTCAGGCGCTTGTGCGCCGACAAACTGGCTCTGCTGGAGCGGGCGCAGGCCGAGCTGCGGGTGGTTTTTGCGCAGGGAGCGCCGACGCCTTCGCCCGAGCGGGCGCTGCTCAGCCTGGCGGCCAGCGGCGCTGGCAGCGAGCTTGAAGTGCAGTGGCAGGCCCGGCTGGGCCAGACCGCGCCTGGCGCGCTGGGGCCGGAGTTGGCCCGGCATGTGATGGAGCTGGTGCAGCAGCAGGCCGAGCGCTTGCAACAGGTGACGGCCGAGCTCGACGAGGCCCGCGCCAGCTTGCAGCACCGCAAGCTGATCGAGCGGGCCAAGGGCCTGTTGATGGCACAGGCCGGTCATACCGAGGAGGAGGCCTACCAGGCCTTGCGGCGCCATGCGATGCAGCAGGGCCGGCGGGTGGTCGAGGTGGCCGAGGACCTGCTACAGCGCACACATTGAGTGCAGGCGGGTGCGTCTGCGCACCGCCTTGACGCACAGTCAGGCCCCATGCGCTCACCACGATGGAGCGCGAGGCGCCAAGGATCTGCCCGACTTGGAGGGGCTGTCGAGGGAAATCGACATCGGCCCTTCTGGGTGGGGTCTGGCACGCCATTTGCAAAGCTTGAGTTAGGACAACGGCGTCCACATCCGCGAACGAGCGCGGACTGTGGTCGCCGTTTTTTTTTGACTTGGAGCCGCCCATGACCACCCAGACTGCCCATCTTGCGCCCATTGCCACCCCCGCAGCCGATGCTGCGCCCGCTACCGAGACCGGCGGGATTGATCCCTCCCGCCGGGGCGTGTTGCGCGCCGGCGCGGCTGCCGCCTTGTTCTCCACCCTGGGCCACCACGGGGTCTGGGCCCAGGGCTCGGACAAGCCCGAGAAGGAGGAGGTCAAGATCGGCTTCATTCCCCTGACCGACTGCGCCAGCGTGGTCATGGCTTCGGTGCTCGGCTTTGACAAGAAATACGGCATCAAGATCATTCCCAACAAGGAAGCTTCCTGGGCCGGCGTGCGCGACAAGCTGGTCAACGGCGAACTCGACATGGCCCATGTGCTGTGGGGCTTGATTTACGGGGTGCATCTGGGCACCGCCGGTCCGCGCAAGGACATGGCCATCTTGATGAACCTCAACCACAACGGGCAGGCGCTGACCCTGTCGAAGAAGTTGGCTGACAAGGGCGCGGTCGATGCGCCCAGCCTGGCCAAGCTCATGGCCACCGAAAAGCGCGAATACACCTTTGCGCAGACCTTCCCGACCGGCACCCATGCCATGTGGCTTTACTACTGGATGGCGTCGGCCGGCATCAATCCGATGAAAGAGGCCAAGGTGATCACCGTGCCGCCGCCGCAGATGGTGGCCAATATGCGAGTAGGCAATATGGACGGCTACTGCGTGGGCGAGCCCTGGAACCACCGCGCGATTGCAGACGGCATCGGCATCACCGCCAACACCACCCAGGACATCTGGAAGGACCATCCTGAAAAAGCCCTGGGCACCACCGGCGAGTTCGTCAAGAAATACCCCAACACCTGCCGTGCGGTCATCATGGCCGTGCTCGAGGCCAGCAAGTGGATCGACGCCGGCCTGCAAAACAAGCTCAAGATGGCCGAGACGGTGGCCGACAAGGCCTATGTCAACACCAGCGTCGACGTGATCAACCAGCGCATCCTGGGCCGCTACCAAAACGGCCTGGGCAAGACCTGGGACGACCCCAACCACATGAAGTTCTTCAATGACGGCTATGTCAACTACCCCTTCTTGTCTGACGGCATGTGGTTCCTGACCCAGCACAAGCGCTGGGGCCTGCTCAAGGAGCACCCGGATTACCTGGGCGTGGCCAAGTCCATCAACCAGACGGCGCTCTACAGCCAGGCCGCTTCGGCGCTCAAGGTCAGCGTGCCCAAAGACCCGCTGCGCAGCACCAAGATGATGGACGGCGTGATCTGGGACGGCAAAGACCCGGCCCGCTACGCCGACAGTTTCAAAGTCCGCGCCTGAGCGCCGGCCCGCCCCTCAAGCACCCGGAGAACTCCAGCATGGTCAGTGCCGTCTTTCATTCACCTTTGGCTGCGGCCGAGGCGCTCGCGCCGGTCGCATCGGCCGCGCCGGCGCGCGCTGCTGACGCTGTGAGCCCGTCAGCGCCAGCGGCCCAGCGCCGGCCAGCGCCCAAGCGCCCTCCTGAGACAGCGGCAGAAGGCCCCCGTCGCTGGGCCTGGTTGGACGGCCGGGCTTTGCTGCTGAGCCTGGGCGCTCCCTTGGCCGGCATGGCGCTGCTGGTGGGCCTGTGGCATCTGGCTACCGTCAAGGGCGGTGCCTTTCCCAGCCCGGCCGAAACCTTTGAAGCGGCAGTCAAGCTGTTTTCCGACCCTTTCTACAGCAAGGGCCCCAATGACCAGGGCATAGGCTGGAACATCCTCTACTCCTTGCAGCGGGTGGCGGTGGGCTTCGGCCTGGCCGCCTTGGTGGGCATTCCCTTGGGCTTTCTGATTGGACGCTTTGAGGTTCTGGGCCGCATGGTCAATCCCTTGATCAGCCTGCTGCGCCCGGTCTCGCCGCTGGCCTGGCTGCCGCTGGGGCTGCTGGCCTTCAAGTCGGCCAACCCTGCGGCCATCTGGACCATCTTCATCTGCTCGATCTGGCCGATGGTGATCAACACCGCCGTTGGCGTGCAGCGGGTGCCGCAGGACTACCTCAATGTGGCCCGCGTGCTCAAGCTGTCGGAATGGAAGGTGGTCACCAAGATCTTGTTCCCGGCGGTGCTGCCCTACATGCTCACCGGCGTGCGCCTGAGCGTGGGTACCGCTTGGCTGGTGATTGTGGCCGCCGAGATGCTCACCGGCGGCGTCGGCATCGGGTTTTGGGTTTGGGACGAATGGAACAACCTCAATGTGAAGCACATCCTGATCGCTATCTTGGTCATCGGTGTGGTCGGCCTCTTGCTGGAGCAGGCCCTGGTGGCTCTGGCCAAGCGCTTTACCTTCGACCATTGAGCAGGCCTGGAGCAACCTCATGACGCACTTTATTCAAATCGAAGCGGCCGAGATGGTCTTCAGCACCCGCCGCGGGCGCTTTCATGCCCTGCGCGACATCCACCTGAATGTGGACAAGGGGGAATTCGTCACCCTGATCGGCCACTCGGGCTGCGGCAAGAGCACCTTGCTCAATCTGATCGCCGGCCTTACCCTGCCGACTTCGGGCGTGCTGCTGTGCGACGGCCGCGAAATTGCTGAGCCTGCGCCTGAACGCGCGGTGGTGTTTCAAAACCATTCCCTGCTGCCCTGGCTGACCTGCTTTGACAACGTCTATCTCGCGGTCGAGCGGGTGTTCGGCGAGGGCGAGACCAAAGCCCAGCTTAAACAGCGGACCGAGGCGGTGCTGGCTCTGGTGGGCATGTCGCACGCCTTGAACAAGCGCCCGCATGAAATATCGGGCGGCATGAAGCAGCGGGTAGGCATCGCACGCGCCCTGGCGATGGAGCCCAAGGTGCTGCTGATGGACGAGCCCTTCGGCGCGCTCGATGCGCTGACCCGCGCGCACCTGCAGGACGAGCTGCTCAAGATCGTCGAGCGCACCAAGAGCACGGTGGTGATGGTCACCCATGATGTGGATGAGGCGGTGCTGCTGTCCGACCGCATCGTCATGCTCACCAATGGCCCGGCGGCCACCATCGGTGAGATTCTCACCGTCGGCCTGCCGCGCCCCCGCGACCGGGTGGCCTTGGTTGAAGACCCTGGCTATCTGCACGCCCGCAAGGCGGTGATCGATTTTCTCTACACCCGTCATTCCAACCCGGCGCTGGCGGCTTGAGGGCAAGGTTCATGACAAAAATGAAGTTGGTGATGGTGGGCAACGGCATGGCCGGCGTGCGCACCCTGGAAGAATTGCTCAAGCTCGCGCCTGATCTGTATGAGATCACGGTGTTCGGCGCCGAGCCCCACCCCAATTACAACCGCATCTTGCTCTCGCCGGTGCTGGCCGGCGAGCAGGAGCTCGACGAGATCATCCTCAACCCGGTGCAGTGGTACGAGGAGCAGGGCATCACCTTGCACCTGAACACCACGGTCACCGAGGTCGACCGGGCTCGGCGCATCGTCAGCGCCCAGAGCGCCGACGGCAAAGGGGTGGAGGCCAGCTACGACAGGCTGCTGATCTGCACCGGCTCCAATGCCTTCATGCTGCCGGTGCCAGGCAAGGACCTGCCTGGGGTGATCGCGTACCGCGACATTGCCGACACCCACGCGATGATCGACGCGGCCTCGCGCTACAAAAAGGCGGTGGTGATCGGCGGCGGCCTGCTTGGCCTGGAGGCGGCCAATGGCTTGATGCTGCGCGGCATGGATGTGACGGTGGTCCATGTCATGCCCTGGCTGATGGAGCGCCAGCTCGACGAGGTGGCCGCCGGCCTGCTGCGCAAGTCGCTCGAAGACCGGGGTCTGAAGTTCCTCATGCAAGCGCAGACCCAGGAACTGACCGCAGGCCCCGATGGCCGGGTTTGTGCGGTGCAGTTCAAGGACGGCAGTCAGCTCGATGCCGATCTGGTGGTCATGGCCGTCGGCATACGACCCAACACCGCCCTGGCCGAACGCATGGGCCTGCACTGCCAGCGCGGCATTGTGGTGACCGACACCCTGCAGACCGTCACCGACGCACGCATCTACAGCGTGGGCGAATGCGCGGCCCACCGCGGCACCGCCTATGGCCTGGTGGCGCCGCTGTTTGAGCAGGCCAAGGTGGCGGCCAACCACCTGGCGCAGTTCGGCATCGGCCGCTACAGCGGCTCGCTGACCTCGACCAAGCTCAAGGTGACCGGCATCGACCTGTTCAGCGCCGGCGACTTTATGGGCGGGCCCGACACGGAAGAGATTGTGATGAGCGATCCGCACGGCGGCGTCTACAAAAAGCTGGTGATCGCCAAGGACCGCTTGGTCGGTGCTTGTCTGTATGGCGATACCGTCGATGGATCCTGGTACTTCAAGCTGCTGCGCGACGGCCGCAGCGTGGCCGACATCCGTGACCGGCTGATGTTCGGCCAGTCCAACATCGGTGATGTTGGCCACGAAGGCCACAACAAGGCGGCGGCCATGGCCGACAGCGACGAGGTCTGCGGCTGTAACGGCGTGAGCAAGGGCGCCATTTGCAAGGCCATCAAAGACAAGGGCTTGTTCACCGTGGACGAGGTGCGCAAGCACACCAAGGCCAGCGCCTCCTGCGGCTCTTGCACCGGCCTGGTCGAGCAGCTGATCATGTTCACCGCGGGCGGCGACTATTCGGCTGCACCCCAGAAAAAAGCCGTCTGTGCGTGTACCGACAGCAGCCATGAAGACGTGCGCCAGGCCATCCGCACGCCCCTGCCCGACGGCAGCCGGCTGCTGAGCATTGATGCGGTCTACCGCCACCTGAACTGGCGCACGCCCAACGGCTGCGCCACCTGCCGGCCGGCGGTCAACTATTACCTGATCAGCACCTGGCCCAAGGAGGCGCTGGACGATCCGCAAAGCCGCTACATCAACGAGCGCAGCCACGCCAACATTCAGCGCGACGGCACCTACAGCGTGATCCCGCGCATGTGGGCTGGCGAGACCACCGCCGACGAGCTGCGACGCATTGCCGATGCGGTCGACAAATACAAGATTCCTACCGTCAAGGTCACCGGCGGTCAGCGCATTGACCTGCTGGGCGTCAAGAAGGAAGACCTGGTCGGCGTCTGGAAGGACATCGGCATGCCCTCGGGGCATGCCTATGCCAAGGCCTTGCGCACCGTCAAGACCTGCGTGGGCAGCCAGTGGTGCCGCTTCGGCACCCAGGATTCGACCCAGATGGGCAAGGACCTCGAACGTGCGCTCTGGCGCATGTACGCGCCGCACAAGGTCAAGCTGGCGGTCAGCGGCTGCCCGCGCAATTGCGCCGAGGCTGGCATCAAGGATGTGGGCGTGATCGGCGTCGATTCGGGCTGGGAGCTCTATGTGGCCGGCAATGGCGGCATCAAGACCGAGGTCGCGCATTTCTTTGTCAAGGTCAAGACGCCCGAGGAGGTGCTGGAATACTCGGGGGCCTTCTTGCAGCTCTACCGCCTGGAGGGCTGGTACCTCGAGCGCACGGTCCACTATGTCAGCCGCGTCGGCCTCGACTATGTCAAAAAGCGGATCCTGGAGGACCATGAGGGCCGCAAGGCGCTGTGGGCGCAGCTGCAGTTCGCGCTCGACGGTGAGCCCGATCCCTGGTTTGAATTTGACAAAGCCAGATTGGACCTGCGCCAGTTCGAGCCGATTCAAGCGGCGGTGGTGAGCGTATGAGCGGCCCGCAATGGTTGAGTGTCTGCCGGGTCGAAGACATCGCACTGCTGGGCGCGCGTCGGGTGGCGCGGGCTCAGGGCGCGCCGGTGGCTCTGTTTCGGCGCGCCGAGCAAGGCCCGGATGCCGTGGTGGCCCTGCTGGACCGCTGCCCCCACAAGGGCGGTCCTTTGAGCCAGGGCATCGTCATGGGCCACGGCGTGGCCTGCCCGCTGCACAACTGGACCATCGGTTTTGACAATGGTTGTGCCCAGGCACCTGATGAGGGCTGCACGCCCCGTTTTGCGCTGCGCATTGTGGACGGGGCGGTCCAGCTCGATGCGCAGGAGCTGGCCAGCTTGGGCACCGAGCTCAGCCTCCCGGTGGCCGGCCCCTGCCAGCCGCAGGCCTGAAGCGCCCCGGAGCCCATCGCGTGAGCACCGAGCCCCTGCGCAGCACCCGCTCCACCTGCCCGTATTGCGGCGTGGGCTGCGGCGTCCTCATCAAAAGCCGGGGCGAGCAGATCGTCGGGGTGGAAGGCGATCCCGAGCATCCGGCCAATTTCGGACGCCTGTGCACCAAGGGCTCTACCCTGCACCTGACGGCGCGTGCCGAGGTCCAGCAGCAATTGCGCTTGCTGCAGCCGATGCAGCGCCTGGAGCGGGGCGGTGCGGCCCAGCCCTTGGCTTGGGAGCCGGCCTTGGGCCTGGCCTCGCAGCGCCTGGCCGAAATTTGGCAGCGCCATGGCCCGGATGCCATCGGTGTCTATGTCTCGGGTCAGCTGCTGACCGAGGACTACTATGTCTTTAACAAGCTGGTTAAAGGCCTGCTGGGCAGCAACCACATCGACACCAATTCGCGTCTGTGTATGAGCAGCGCGGTGGCCGGATACAAGGCCACTTTGGGCGCCGACGCGCCGCCGTGCAGCTATGAAGACCTGGCCCTGGCGCAGACGGTGCTGATCACCGGCAGCAACATGGCTTGGGCCCACCCGGTGCTGTTCGCCCGGCTGGAAGAAGCCCGACGCGCCAACCCGCAGCAAAAATGGATCGTGGTCGATCCGCGCCGCACCGAAACCGCCGAGCGGGCCGACCTGCATCTGCAGCTGCTGCCGGGCAGTGATGTGGCGCTGATGCATGGCATGCTGCACCTGATGCTGTGGGAAAGCCTGATTGACCGCCGCTATATTGAGCAGCACACCAGCGGCTTTGAGGCGCTGCGCGACCGGGTGCGCGAATGGACGCCGCAGGCCGCAGCGCGCGCTACGGGCTGCCGCGAAGACGACATCGTCACCGCAGCGCGCTGGTTTGCCGCCAGCCCGGCCAGCTTGAGCCTGTACTGTCAGGGCCTCAACCAGAGCAGCAGCGGCACCGACAAGAACATTGCGCTGATCAATCTGCACCTGGCCACCGGCCAGATCGGCAAGCCCGGCGCTGGCCCCTTCTCGCTGACCGGGCAGCCCAATGCCATGGGCGGCCGCGAGGTCGGCGGTCTGGCCAATTTGCTCTCGGCCCACCGCGACTTGGCCCGCCCGCAAGACCGGGCCGAGGTGGCCGCCCTGTGGGGCCTGCCCGATGTGCCGGCCACGCCGGGCCGCACCGCGGTCGAGATGTTTCAGGCCGCCGCCGACGGCGAGGTCAAGGCCCTGTGGATAGCCTGTACCAATCCGGCGCAGTCCCTGCCCGATCAGGCCATGGTGCGCCGCGCCCTGGAGCGGGCCGAGTTTGTGTTGGTGCAGGAGTCCTTTGCCAACACCGCCACCGCGCAGTGGGCCGATCTTCTGCTGCCGGCCACCACCTGGGGCGAGAAGGACGGCACCGTCACCAACAGCGAGCGGCGCATCAGCCGGGTGCGGGCCGCGGTGGCTGCGCCCGGGCAGGCGCGGCACGACTGGGCGATGGCGGTGGATATTGCGCAGCGCCTGGCCCGGCAGATCGGGCCGGCCAGCCTCACGCCCGAGCAGCGGGTGGCGATGTTCGACTACCCGGATGCCCAAAGCATCTGGGAGGAGCACAGGGCGAGCACCCAGGGGCGCGACCTGGACATCACCGGCCTGTCGTATGAGCTGCTTGAGCAAGTCGGTCCGCAGCAGTGGCCCATGGCCCAGGGACAGACGCAGGGGCGCGCACGGCTGTATGAAGACGGCGTGTTTCCCACGGCCGACGGTCGGGCCCGTTTTGTGGACATCGCGCCGCGCCCGTTGGCCGAGACCCGGCGCGCGGCCTTCCCCTTTAGCCTCAATACCGGCCGGCTGCGCGACCAGTGGCATGGCATGAGCCGCACCGGCACCCTGGGCCGGCTGTTGGGTCATACTTCGCAGCCTATGGTGGAACTGCATCCTCAGGACATGGCGCGGCTGCGCTTGGTCGATGGCGACGAAGTGGGGCTGAGCTCTGGCCGGGGCCAGGTGGTTTTGAGTGCCAAGGGCAATGCGGCAGTCGCTCCGGCCCAGGCCTTTGTGCCCATGCACTGGGGCTCGGAAAGCCTGATCGGCCGCACCGCCGACGGCCGGCTGCATGGCGGCATCAATGAGCTGACCACGCCGGTGTTTTGCCCCAAGTCCAAGCAGCCTGAACTCAAGCACACCGCCATTCGCGTGGAAAAGCTGAACCTGAGCTGGCGGCTGATGGCCCGGGTATGGCTGCCGGGCCGGGCGGTGCTTGCGCTGCGCCAGCAGCTGATGCAAATGCTCGCGCAGGACGACTTCAAGTCACTGGTCATGGCCAGCGTGCTGCCCTTCGGCCGTGAAGAGGCTGACGCTGACAGTGCCGGCGGGGATGTGGGCGACCGAGGCAGCTCAGGGCTGGTGCTGCGTGCGGCTGCCTCGCAGCCACTGCCGCTCAAGACGCTGGCACCGATCGCTGCCTTGCTGGGCCTGGACGGCCCCGCGCTGCTGGCCTATGAGGACGCGCCACATGCGCAGCAACGCCGGCTGCTGCTCGATGCCGGCGGCCAGCGTCTGCGGGGCTATTGGCTGGCTGGCGACACCAGCGGCCATGAGCTGCTCGACAGCCTGGTGCTTGAAGCCACTCCTCTGCCCGGCGCAGCGCGTCTGTTGCTGGCCCCGGGCGCCCTGCGCCAGCGCTGGCTGCAGGCGGCGCCGCGCAGCGCCCAGATCTGCACCTGCCTGGATGTGAATGAAGCGCGCATCCGCGCGGTCTTGCTCAAGTCCGAAGGCCAGCCCGAGCAGCGCCTGCAGGCCCTGCAGACCCAGCTGCGCTGCGGCACCGAATGCGGCTCCTGCCTGCCGCGCTTGCGCACCCTGGTGGCCGAGATTGCGCCCGAGGCCGGGGCTGCGGCCGCCGCGGCGGTGGCGCTATGAGCCTGGCTGCGGCCCTGCGCGAGATCGGCCGCGGCCGCGAGGGCGCCCGCGCCCTGAGCCAGGCGCAGGCCTGCGAGGTGTTCGAGCAGATCCTGGAGGGCCAGGTCAGCGGCGTGCAATTGGGCGCGTTTTGCGCGGCCATGCGCATCAAGGGCGAGACGCCGGCTGAGATGCTCGGCTTCTTGCAGGCCACCGCCCAGGTGCAGCGCCGCCAGGGTCTGGCTTGGGACGATGCGGGTCAAATGCCGGTCGTGCTGCCCAGCTACAACGGATCGCGCCGCCTGCCCTGTCTGACGCCCTTGCTGGCCCTGCTGCTGGCTGAGCGCGGCGTGCCGGTGCTGGTCCATGGCATGCCGACCGAAGACGGGCGGGTTCATGCGTTTGAAGTGTTCGCGCGGCTGGGCTTGCAACCCGGCGAACCAAGTCCCCGGGCCGGTCAGCCCCGCCTCGCTGTGACCGCCAGCTTGTCGCCGGGCTTGGCCGATCTGCTGGCACTGCGCCGCCAAATCGGTTTGCGCAACAGCGGCCACAGTCTGGTCAAGCTGATGAACCCCTGCGCCGGGCCAGCTCTGGTGGTGGGCAGCTACACCCATCCGGAATACGCGTTGTCGATGCGGGCGGTGTTCGAGCAGGGCCAGGCCCACGCGCTGCTGCTGCGGGGCACCGAAGGCGAGCCGGTGGCCGATCCGCGCCGCGCGGTGGCCATCGACGGCTTTGCACCGGGCGTCTACCAGCGCCTGCAAGACAGCGAACAGGGAAGTGTGCAGGTGCTGCCCGAACTTCCTGCCGCCGATGCCGCCGCCACTGCCGAATGGACCGAGGCGGTGCTGCAAGGCCGGCGGGCCGCGCCGGCGTCCGTCCTGAGCCAGCTCGAGCATTTGCTGGCTTGGCGAAAGCGGTGTTTGGCAGGCCAGGATCGGTCTTCGCAGACTGTGCACAAGGAGTAGCCATGCAGTCCACCTTGAACCCCTTGGCAGGAGGCGTCGGCCAGCGACCGGTGCATCCGGTGCTGCTGGTGGGCGCCGGCCCGGGTGACCCGGAGTTGCTGACCGTCAAGGCGGTCAAGGCCTTGCAGCAGGCCAGCGTGATTTTGGTCGACGACCTGGTCGGCCAGCAGGTGGTCGATGCCTATGCCAACCCGCAGGCACGCATCGTGCGCGTGGGCAAGCGCGGCGGCTGCCGCAGCACGCCACAGGCCTTCATTGAGCGCTTGATGATTCGCTGCGCGCTGCGGGGCGAGCGGGTGCTGCGGCTCAAGGGAGGCGATCCCTTCATCTTCGGCCGTGGCGGCGAGGAGGTCGAGCATCTTCAAAGGGCGGGCCTGCGCGTCGAGGTGATCAATGGCATCACCGCGGGTCTGGCTGCGGTCAGCTCGCTCAACACGCCCTTGACCCACCGCGACCATGCTCAGGGCGTGGTGCTGATCACCGGCCATGCGCGCGAGCAGGGCCAGCCCCTGGACTGGGCGCAGCTGGGACGCAGCGCCCATGCGCTGCGCCTGACCCTGGTGATCTATATGGGCATGGCCGGCCTGAGCGATATCGCCACTGCCTTGCAGCAAGGCCTGCCGCCGTCGACCCCCGCCCTGGTGGTCCAGGGCGCTGCTACTCCTGAGCAGCGCCAGCTCAGCGCCCCGCTCAGCCAGATCGCCCCTCTGGCGCGCCAGGCCGGTCTGGGCAGCCCGGCGGTGGTGGTGATCGGCGATGTACTCGCCGGCTTGCAGGCTGCTTTGGCGCAGGCCTCGCAGGCGGATACAGCAAGTCCTCAGGCCCGGGCGGCTTGATTCCTGAGCGGCTAACGATCAAGCGCCGCATCGCCGCGAGGGCGCGGCTCCCACGAGCTGTGCGTGAGCCCTGGATGAATTTTGTGGGAGGGCCGCCCCCGGCCCGATGCAGCTGTTGATCAAGTGCCGCATCGCCGCTCCCTCAGCCCCCTGGCCTGCGGGCTTCTCCGCCTTGTTAGCCCATCAGCGCCACCGACTTGATTTGGCACCACACCGGCGACCCCACCTGCAGTGCCAGGGCCTGCAGTGAGCGGTAGGTGACGCGGGCCAGCAGCAGGGCGCTTGCGCAGCGCACCCGCACCAGCGCTTGCGAGGGGTGGCTGTCGGGGTTTATAGATTCGATCAGCCCCGGCAAGCGGTTGGCGATGGTGCTGCGGTCCTGTGCGGCCACGGACAAGCTCACGTCGCGCGCCAGGATGCGCAGGCGCACCGACTGTCCGACCTGCAGGCCCTGATCGCGCACCCAGAGCGAGCCGCCTTCAAACTCAATGCGGGCCAGGGCAAAGGCGGTGTCGCGTTCGATCACCCGGCCGTTGGCCAGGCTACCGGCCTGCTCGCCGACTGCCAGCGCCACCTCGGGCTGTACCCAGGCCGCTTGCGCGCTGGCGCTGCTGAGCACCTGCCCCTGCCGCAGCACCACCACATGGTCGGCCAGCTGGGCGAGTTCGTCGACCGAATGGGTGACATACAGCATCGGAATTTGCAGTTCGCTGCGCAGGCGCTGCAGCCAGGGCAGTACTTCCTGCTTGCGGGCAATATCGAGCGCGGCCATGGGCTCATCAAGCAGCAGCAGCTGCGGTTCGGTGGCCAGGGCACGGGCGATGGCCACCCGCTGCCGCTCGCCGCCCGACAGGCTGGTCGGCGAGCGGCCTTGCAGATGGTTGATGCCCAGCAGTTCCAGCGCCGCAGCCAGTGCCTTTTCAGCACCGGCTCGGCCCACCCTGTTGAGGCCGTAGCGCAGGTTCTGGCCCACATTGAGATGCTCGAACAGGCTGGCCTCTTGGAACACATAGCCCAGCTCACGCCGCCAGGTGGGCAGGCAGACGCGCTGCGCACTGTCTTGCCAGACTGCGCCTTTCATCAACACCTGCCCGGTGGCTTGCTCGAGCCCGGCCACGCAGCGCAAGAGCGTGGTCTTGCCCGAGCCCGACGGGCCGAACAGCACGGTCACGCCCTGGCCGGGCAGGGTCAGGTCGACCGCCAGTTCAAAGCCGGGCCGAGCCAGTTGCAAGGCGATGCGCAGACTCCCGCTCATGGCTGCAGCCGCTCTGGTTTCTTTTGCAGGCGCATCAAGGCCAGCAGCACCAGGAAAGAAAACACCACCATGCCAGCGGCCAACCAGTGCGCCTGTGCGTATTCCATGGCCTCGACATGGCCGTAGATCTGAGTGGACACCACCCGGGTCTGGCCCGGAATATTGCCGCCGATCATCAGCACCACGCCGAACTCGCCCACCGTGTGGGCAAAGCTGAGCACCGCGGCCATCAGCAGGCCCGGGCGGGCCATCGGCAGGGCCACCGTTAAAAAAGCATCGAGCGGGCGGGCGCGCAAGGTGGCCGCCACCTCCATCGGTCTGTGGCCCATCGCCTCAAAGGCATGCTGAATCGGCTGCACCGCGAAGGGCAGCGAGAAAAGCACCGAGCCTATGAGCAGGCCGCTGAATGAAAACGAGAGCGTGCCCAGGCCCAGGGCCTGGGTGAGCTGGCCGACCCAACCCTGCGGGCCCAGCAGCACCAGCAGGTAAAAGCCCAGCACCGTGGGCGGCAAGACCAGCGGCAAGGTGGCGGCTGCGGCGACCACTGCACGCCAGCGGGAGTGGGTTTGCGACAGCCACCAGGCCAGCGGCGTGGCGATCAGCAGCAAGATGGCTGTGGTCATGCTGGCCAGTTGCAGCGTCAGCGCAATCGCGGGCCAGGCCTCGGCGGGGAAGGTGTTCACAGCGCGTATCCAAACGACTGCACGATGGCCTGCGCCCTGGGGCTTTGCAGATACGCCAGCAGCGCCAGTGCCGCCGGCTTGTCTCGGCCCGGCAGCAGCAGCACCATATCTTGGCGCAGCGGCGTGTGCATCTGTTCGGGCACGACCCAGGCCGAGCCTTCGCGCAGTTTGCCGCCTTCAAACACCTGGGCCATCGCCACAAAGCCCAGGGCTGCATTGCCCGAAGCCACAAATTGCAGGGTCTGGCCTATGCTTGCCGCCTCGACGATGCGTGGCTTGAGCGCCTCGCTCAGGCTCAGCTTGTCCAGCACCTGCCAGGCTGCGGCGCCATAGGGCGCGAGCTTGGGTTTGGCCAGCGCTAGTTTTTCGAACTTCCCCGAGCGCAGCACTTGGCCAGACTCATCGACCAGGCCAGGCGTGCGGCTCCACAGCACCAGGCGGCCAATGGCATAAGTGCGGCGGGTGCCCGCGAGCGTCAGCCCTTCTTGCTCGAGCTTGAGGGGGGTTTGCGCGTCGGCGGCCAGCAGCAGTTCGAAAGGCGCGCCGTTTTTGATCTGGGCATGGAACTGCCCTGTGGCACCGATAGACAGCACCGCCTTGTGGCCGGTGTCGCGCTCAAACGCTTCGGCAATCAGCTTCATCGGCGCGGCAAAGTTCGCGGCCACCGCCACGCTCACGCTGCCGGCCTGGCTGGCCAGGGCCGGCAGCGCCAGGCCGATCAGCAGCAGGGTGCGGCGCAGGCGGTGCAGGCAGGAGAGGGCGGTCGCGGTCATACGCTATGGTTAATGAGAATATCGCAGATCAAGTCGCTATTCTAAATTAGAATAGCGACTTGACGGTAATACGTCGGCAACTTGTAGGAGTAAGGGCCATGGCCGCGGCGATTGCTTTTGAAGAGGTGCTCGTCAACGGCGCGAGCGACAAGCGCATTGAGGTACTGCGCTCGGTGCAGCAGGGGGGCTCCATCTCGCAAGCGGCGCGGGACAATGGGGTGAGCTACAAGGCGGCCTGGCAGGCGCTTGAGACGCTGAGCAACCTGGCGGGTGTGCCCCTGATAGAAAAAGCCGTGGGCGGCTCCGGCGGCGGCGGCGCGCGCCTGACGGCCCATGGCCAAGCGGTGCTGCGCGCTGCCGACCTGTTGCAGGCCGCCCGCAGCCAGGCGCTGGCCAAGATCAGCCGCTCAGCGCGGGGCAGCGCGATCAACCTCACCGGCCTGGCAGCGGTGGGCCTGCGCACCAGCATGCGCAACAACCTGCCTTGCAACGTCCAAGAGGTGCGCCGCACCCAGGGCTCGGCGCGGGTGCTGCTGGCTTTGGCCGACGGCCAGGTTTTGGCCTCGCGCATCACCCTGGAGAGCCTGCAGCTGCTGGGCCTCGCGCCCGGCATGGCGGCATTGGCCATGTTCAAGGCCACCGCCGTCACGGTGGCACCGCGCATCGTCGCCCTGGCGGGCATCAACCTGGTGGCGGGCAAGGTGGCCCGGCGCGGTAGCGGCTCGGGGCCAGCCGAAGTTTCACTTCAACTGGCGCCGGGCCTTGCCCTGGTCGGCTTTGCCGAGCCCGACAGTGGCCTGAAACTGCGCCAGCCGGCGATGGCAGCGATTGAAGAATCTGCGGTGGTGATTGGGCTGGCGGCTTGAAGCGCTGAGCACTCCAGAGGCCTGGGGTTATTGCCGCCGGGTGGCCGCCGTGGCTCGATAATTTAGGCAGTCTGTTAACCCCGCCAGAACCATGTACACCCCCGCCCACTTTCGCGTCACCGAGGCTGCTGCCTTGCACCGCATCATTGCCGCCCATCCTCTGGGTGTGCTGGTCACCTCGCATGAGGGCGGCCTGGATGCCAATCACATCCCCTTCGAGTTCGACCCGACGGTTGGGCCCCTGGGGCGCCTGAGCGCACATGTGGCGCGGGCCAACCCCGTGTGGCAGCAATGTCTGGCTGGCGCCGATGTGCTGGTGATTTTTCGCGGCAAGGAGAGTTACATCTCGCCCAATTGGTACCCCAGCAAGCATGAGACGCACAGGCAGGTCCCAACCTGGAATTACGAGGTGGTGCATGCCCATGGCCGTCTGCGGGTGCGCGACGACGAGAAGTTCCTGCGCGGCGTCTTGGCCCGCCTGACGCGGGTGCATGAGGCGCAGGAGCCTCGCCCCTGGAAGATGGGCGACTCTGCACCGGAGTACATCGACATGATGTTGCGTGCGGTGGTCGGCCTAGAGATCGACATCAGAGCGCTGGAGGGCAAGTCCAAGCTCAGCCAGAACCGCGAGCCACGCGACATTGCCGGCGCGGTGCAGATGCTGCGCCAGCGCGGCAGCGACGAGCTGGCCCAAGCCATGGAAAAGCCGCCGACGGCGTGAGCGTTTTGCGCTCGCGCCGTTGACCCAGCTTGCGCCACAGCGGTTCCCAGCCGCGGTTCACCCGGTAGCACCTTTCGAATCTCCGCTCGGAGTTGGCGCCCTGGAGGGCCCAGGGCGCTGGTATGGGCAGCTGTTGATTCCGCCCCAAAGAACTCACGCCCCGCTTGGTGAGTGCGGGGTCAGCCCGGACGGCGATTTCTGTGTACTCGCAGCATGAGCCGGCCGGGCTGACCCCGTACCCGCTGCCACCCCCCTCAACTCGCAGGGGCTTCCAGCAGCCGGACCTCAGACAGCGCCCCCAATTGCTCGCAAGAGGGTCGCGGGCACGGCCCAAATCGACCCCGCCGTGTAGGTCAAAACACTGCACCACCCTGGCGCAGGGCCCGCGCCCAAGCACGGTGTTTTGCACCATCCCGGTGCCTCTGGAAAGCCCCTCCTGCGCCCGCCCGAGTTTGATGACAGTTTTGTCATCGAACACTGTCGCGCTTTCCTATAGCCTCTCGGATTGCAAATTATTTTTATCAGAAAGTGGCCATATTTTGGCTACTAAAACATGAACAAGATACACCGAGTCCTCTGGAACCGCACCCGTGGCCAGTTCGTCGCCGTCGCTGAAACTGCCAAATCCTGTGGGCAAGGGTCTACTTTGTCTGATGGCAGGGTATCGCCAATCACCAAGGCCCTCAACGAGCTCTGGCTGTTGCGCCCTGTGCACAGTGCCCTGTTATTAGCAGGACTATTGTCAATTTGGACGCCGTCCCTGGCCCAGACCCCCGCAGCCAGCCAATTGCCCACCGGCGGGCAGGTCGCAGCCGGTCAGGCCAGCATCGCGCAGTCGGGCTCAAGCATGGCGATCACCCAGGGTAGCAACCGGGCGGCGATCAATTGGCAAAGCTTTGATGTGGGCTCGCAAGCCAAGGTCAACATCTTCCAGCCCTCGGCCAGCAGCATCTTGCTCAACCGCATCCAGGGCGAGCGGGCCAGCCAGATTTTTGGCCAGATCAACGCCAACGGACAAGTGGTGCTGAGCAACCCAGCCGGCGTGTATTTTTCGCCGACCGCGCGGGTCGATGTGGGCTCCTTGGTGGCCACCACCCACAGCATCGCCGACGCCGACTTTATGGCCGGCGCCATGAAGTTCAGCCGCAATGGCGCCACCGGCAAGGTGATCAACGAGGGCTCTATCACCGCTGCGCTTGGCGGCTATGTGGCGCTGCTCGCGCCAGAGGTGCGCAACAGCGGCGTGGTGATTGCCCGCATGGGCACGGTGGCCCTGGCCGCCGGCGAAGCTTTTGAGATGCAGTTCAACGGCCAGGGCGGCCTGGCCAATGTGATCGTCACCCCGGCCACCATCGCGGCCCTGGTTGAAAACGGCCGCGCGGTACAGGCTCCCGGCGGTTTGATCATTTTGTCGGCCCAGGCGGCCAACCAGATTTTGGGCGGCGTGGTGCGCAACACCGGCAGCTTGCAGGCTGACGGCATGAGCGACAACGGCGGCGTGATCCGCCTGAGCGCCAGCCACAAGATTGAACTGGCACCGAGCAGCAGCATCAGCGCTGATGCGGCGCCAGGCAGCGCCGGCCAAGGCGGGCGCATTGAAGTCATCGCAGATCTGAGCAACCCAGGCAGCAGCACGCAGGTCGACGGTAGCTTGAGCGCCAAGGGCGGAGAGCGGGGCGGTGATGGCGGTTTCATCGAGACCTCGGCCGCTCTGTTGAAGATTGCAGATTCGGCGCGGGTCAGCACGCTGGCACCCCAGGGGCGGGCGGGCTACTGGCTGCTCGACCCGAATGATTTCGAGGTATCGAGCACCGGCAATATCAGCGGCTCGACCTTATCGACGCTGCTGGGTAGCGGCAACGTCACCTTGCAAGCGGGCACCGGCACAGACACGTCGAGTGACAAGTTCGGCAATGTCAGCACAAGCGGCACCGCAGGCGATATCAATATTTACGACGCCGTCAGTTGGACGGCCAATACTCTGACGCTGAACGCCGGCTACAACATCAATGTTGGAAGTTCGACAAAAACAGGCTCACTGACCGTCAGCGGGGCCGGCGCTTTGGTACTCAACCCCAGCTCTGCATCGGTGACCGGCTATACGGCCGGTGGCATGGTGCTGATGGGCATGGCCAGTACGCCTACGGGTGGGCCCACCGGTAACGGATTCAATGGCAGCATCAACCTGAGTGCAACAGACGCAACGCGATTGCTTTCGTCATCGGGCAGTCCTGTCCTCCAAATCAGCGGCAACAATTACACCGTCATCAAAACGTTGGGCTCGGCGTCGGACTATTCAACCAGCAGCAACAACTACACGCTGCAAGGCATGGCCGCCAGCAACAACGTGGGCACGGGCTACTGGGCCCTGGGCAATGACATTGATGCGTCTGCCACCAGCACCTGGACGAACTTGAATGGCGGCCTGGGCTTTTACCCGATCGGCAAGCAAGCCGGAAATTTTGCCGGAGGCTGTGATTGCCGGTTCTGGGGTGTGTTTGATGGTCTTGGACACGCAGTCACCCATCTTTATCAGTACCGTCCAAACCTGGACCAGTACAACAGGGGCAACGTCGGCCTGATCGCTTACGCACTGATCAGTGCCCGCGTGGCAAATATTGGTGTCACCGGCGATATAACGGGCCAGACCTCCTTGGGCGGCCTCGTGGGCGCGTTCGACTCCACCAGCTACAGCCTGCCGCAGATTGCCAATTCTTATTCTGCGGTCAACGTCACTGTCCTCAATTCATCAGGCACAGCGGGCGGCTTGGCGGGCAGTGCAGGCTATGTGGTCAATAGCTATGCAACCGGCGACGTTACTGCAACGGGCGCCAGCAATGTGGGCGGCCTGATTGGAACTGTTCCCAACTATGGCACCAGCACGGTCAAGATTGACCAGTCGTTTGCGACGGGCCGGGTGACTGGCGCGAGCAATGTGGGCGGGCTGATTGGATCGATCTCCTCAGGCGGCAGCGTGGACACCGTCAGCAATTCATACGCTACCGGCAATGTCAGCGGAACAGGGATGGGTGTCGGTGGCCTCGTGGGCGAGGCTAGAGGCATCACCATCTCTGGCAGCTACGCCACAGGCACGGTATCGGGCTCGAATTTCGTCGGCGGTTTGGTCGGGTTTGCGCAGCCCGTCGCGGTATCGGGCTCGTACGCCACAGGCAACGTCACCTTGCTCAGCGGCGGTTCCAATGGCGGTGGCTTGGTGGGCTATTTGTATGGCGGCTCCATCACATCGAGCTTTGCAAGCGGCAATGTTTCCGGCTCCGATGTGGGCGGGCTGACTGGCACGTCCCAGACCAATTCCAGCATCACCAACAGCTATGCCACCGGCAATGTGACCCTGACTTCGGCAACAGGCCAAGCGGGCGGCCTGATTGCCTATTTGCCGGGTTCAAGTTCAGACAGCATCTCCAACAACTACGCCTCTGGCTCGGTCACTCAAACTGGTGGGTCAGGCGGAAGTTTGGGTGGCTTGGTGGGTTCGGGTAACGGTCGCAGCTTCACTGACAACTACTGGAACAGCACCAACAACCCATCGTTGTCCAGCACCACCGGTGGCATTGGTGGCTCAAGCGCTGCCACCAGCGGCGTGACGGCCCTCACCACCACGGCCATGAAGTCAGCCTCTGGCTTTTCCAGTGGCTTTGGCAATTCAAATGGCGCATTTACCGTTGGTTCGGGTTGGGGCTATGCGGCTGGGGTCAACGGCGGCTTACCCGTGCTTTGCGCCATCACGGCTTGCACCGCCTACGACTCTTCTCTGGTTGCGTTCACCTACAACGGCGCATCCAATGGTCTGTGGTCCATCGCTTCCAACTGGTTGATCAGCGGCACCAGCACGGTGGCGAGCTTTGCGCCCACCTCAGCGAATGCGAGTGGTGTGTCGGCTTTGACGGTGAACGCCGGCTCTGTCGTCGATTACAACACCGCCAGCGTGGGTTCGTTGGGCGTTCCCATCGCCAATGCGGGCACCATTGCCTTCACAGGCAACAGCCATGTGTCGGTCACCGGGGTGATCAGCGGCACGGGAGCAGTGACCAAGGCCGGCGCGGGCACCGTCACCTTCTCGGGCGCCAACACCTACAGCGGCGGCACCACGGTATCTGCAGGCACGCTCACCGCCGGCAGCGGTTCGGCCTTGGGCACGGGCGCCGTCTCCCTCGGTGCATCAGCCGTCTTGGACTTGACTTACAGCGGCACCGTCGCCCTGGGCTCCACCTTGAGCATGGCCGCAGGCAGTGCCATTACCAACAGCGCAAACACATCCAACCTCACCGTCGCTGGTGCAAGCACCTTGGTTGGCAATGTCAATACAGCGGGCCATCAAACCTATACCGGCGCCGTCACACTGAGTGGCAATACGACGCTCACCACACTCAATACCAGCCAAGCCAATACCAACGGCAACATCACTTTTGGCTCTACTGTCGACAGTTCGGTTGGAAACAACCATGACCTGTCTGTTAGCAATGGCTCAGGCTCTACCGTTTTTGGTGGGGCAGTGGGTGCAAGCACCAGTATTGGTAATTTGGCTTTGAATGGCACAGGATCCATCACACTCAATGCCAATGTCACAACCGCAGGAAATCAAACTTACTCTGGGCCAGTGACGGTTGCTGCGGGTGTCACACTGACTGCCAACGATGGCCTTGGCTCAATGGGCATCATTACCAACGGCAATAACAACAACAGTTACTACGCTTTTGGGGTGCCGAGCACTTCGAACCTGGCCGAGACCAACTATTACTGGGTCGCAAGTGGCTCGTCATCGGCGAGTATTACATCTGCCAGCAATGACAATATTGGCATCATGTTTTTCAACAACACCGGCTCACTCAACGGGGCAGGGGCTGGGTCCTCATGGTGTTGCTACAACTACCCTGTCCTGGTCAACGCGGGTAAATCCAACTATCTGTCCAGTATTTCAGTCGTAAGCAGGGGGGACGGCATGACCAACCGCATGCCTACCTTTGTGAGTGTTTACGGCTCAAATACACCATTTACATCGTCCTATACATATACCAATGGTATGGGCAATAGCAATTCAATTTCAAATGTTGCTATTCAGGGAACCGGCTATCAACAAAGTAACTTTACCTTGCTGGGCAGTGGCGCAATCAGCTTTGCTGCTGGTGGCCCTAGCCTGAGCAATTCAGTCAGTATTTCCAGTTCAAGCGCCTATCAGTATTATCAATTGGTTTTTACGACCACCGGTGGGACTTCAAGCGGTGTATCGCCTAATTTGGCGGGTCCCTTGGCGCTTAACGCCATCAACTTATATGGTCAGAGTATCAGCAACACCATTAATTTTAACCAGGCGGTCACTGCAAACGGCGCCTTAACAATTAATGCGGGTTCATTGTCTGCCGCAGGCCTTTCAGCCGCTGGCTCTGTGCTCATCAATTCACGAAATGACTCCACCATCACGGGCAGCATTTCAGACGGTAGCGCCGCCGCCAGTCTTACTAAGTCTGGTGCTGGCACCTTGTCGCTTTCTGGAACAAATACGTTCACCGGTGGCACAACGATCGCAGCTGGCACCTTACAGGTTGGCTCGGGCGGCACGACGGGTAGCTTGCCAGGCAGTGTGAGCAACAGTGGCGCGCTGGTTATCAACCGATCCAATGCCTTGACCCTTTCGGGGGACATCAGCGGCACAGGTTCGGTGACGCAAGCCGGCACTGGCACGGTCACCTTGTCGGGCACCAACACCTACAGCGGTGGCACCACCGTGTCTGCCGGCACTTTGCAGGTGGGTGCGGGCAGTACCAGCGGCTCCATTGAGGGCGATGTCGTGAACAACGCCACGCTGGCCTTTGACCGCAGCGGTAACCTGAGTTACTCGGGCGTGGTCAGCGGCACTGGTGCAGTGACCAAAGCAGGAAGCGGAACCCTCCTTTTGTCGGGCGCAAACACCTACAGCGGCGGCACTACCGTCTCTGCCGGCACTTTGCAGGTGGGTGCGGGCGGTACCAGCGGCTCCATTGCGGGTAACGTCGTCAACAGCGCTACCTTGGCTTTCAATCGCAGCGATGCCCTGAGCTACGCCGGCGTGATCAGTGGCACGGGTGCAGTGACCAAGGATGGCGCGGGCACCATCACCTTGACGGGTGCCAACACCTACAGCGGTGGCACCACGGTTTCTGCAGGTACCCTCGCCGTCGGTAGCGGATCTGCTTTGGGGACGGGTGCTGTCTCCCTGGGTGCATCAGCCATCCTGGATTTGACCTACAGCGGCACCGTCGCCCTGGGCTCCACCTTGAGCATGGCCGCGGGCAGCGCCATTACCAACAGCGCAAATACCTCCAACCTGTCCGTCGCGGGGGCGAGCACCTTGGTGGGCAATGTCAATACATCGGGCAATCAAACCTATACCGGTGCCGTCACATTGAGTGGCGATACAACGCTCACAACCCTGAACACCAGCCAAACCAACACCAACGGCACCATCACGTTTGGCGCCACGGTAGATGGCACGTCCTCTGGCGCTCAAAGCCTGACTGTGACCTCTGGTACAGGTGCTGTGGCGTTTGGAAGCGCGGTGGGCAACACCGCGCCATTGAGCGCACTCACCATCACCGGTGGTACTACATCAACCGGGCAAACCACGACTTTGGGCGGGAACGTCACAACGTCTGGAAATCAGACTTATGGTGGCAACCTGATCTTGGAAGCCAATACTTCCCTGACGTCAACGGCCAACAGTGGCAATGGAACGGTGACGATCGCGGGTAATGTGAATTCGAGTTCAACTAATTCCAATGGAATCTTACAATTCTTAGGGGATGGTTATTGGGAAATAAGCACCAACAATGGAAACACCTGGGCTTACTACACCAGTACGAGCAGTACGAGTACTTATCAAGCCAGTGGCGCAAACGCAGGTGTGAGCTTTACCTCTACTGCATCAGCCTTGGCAAGCACACCGACGATTACATATAGCTCTGGCGTTTATTCTTGGGTGGCCCCTGCAGGAAATTATTCTTATCTTGTTTTAGGTGGTGGTGGTGGCGGAGGCTGGAATGGAGGCGGTGGTGGTGGTGGTGGTGGTGTTTTGCAAAATGCAAACTTTTCTACATCTTT
>JBAXEN010000006.1:0-31931 GCA_037140415.1 Betaproteobacteria bacterium
TTGCAGGGCCTGCGCAAGTGGCGCGAGGCGGTGCCCAACGACCGCATGGCCCATGTGGTCAAAGACTTGATGCGCACCATTCAGCGGGCCATGCAGATTCGGCTGGCCGCGCATTCGGTCTCCATCGGTCAGTGGGCGTTTCTGCGGATTTTGTGGGAGCGCGACGGCATCACCCAGCGCGAGCTCAGTGAGCTTGCCGGGGTCAGTGAGCCCACCACCTACAGCGCGCTGCTGGCCATGGAAAAAGCGGGGGTGATCACCCGCCAGAAGCTCGCCGGCAATATGCGCAACTTGAGTGTGTGCCTGACGCCCAAGGGGCGCGCCCTCAAGGCCACCTTGGTTCCGCTGGCCGAGGAGGTCAATGCGGTGGCCGTCAGCGGCTTGTCGGCACAGGACGTGACCGCCCTGCGGCGCACCATGCTGCACATGATCGCCAATCTTGAGGCTGACGATTCAGCCGCTGGCTCGTCTGATTGAGGCTATCAATGGAGCCTATCAGTGGAGCTAAAAAAGGCTTCGACCTGGTGAGATCTCGAACGCACCCTCCGGTGCGTCCAAAGCCGTTTCTAGGCTGAGCCAAGCCAGCGGCGCGGTTTCTGGGTTTAAGAGCCGCGTGTGATCGGCATTTCCACTTCCGCGCGGCTTTGGAGTTGGCGGGCCAGCTCGAGCTTGGCCAGCGAGGCGCGATGGACTTCGTCCGGGCCGTCGGCAAAGCGCAGCGCACGCTGCCAGACGTAGGAGTAGGCCAGGGGAAAGTCGTCGGACATACCACCACCACCGTGGGCCTGGATGGCCCAGTCGATCACCTTGGCGGCCATATTTGGGGCCACCACCTTGATCATGGCGATCTCGGCCTTGGCCACCTTGTTGCCCACGGTATCCATCATGTAGGCGGCTTTGAGGGTCAGCAGACGGGCTTGCTCGATCATGCAGCGCGATTCGGCGATGCGCTCATGCCAGACCGACTGCGCCGACACCGGCTTGCCAAAGGCAATGCGGCTATTGAGGCGGCTGCACATCAGCTCCAGTGCGCGCTCGGCCGCGCCGATGCTGCGCATGCAGTGGTGGATGCGTCCGGGGCCAAGGCGGCCTTGAGCGATTTCGAAACCACGGCCTTCGCCCAGCAGCAGATTGCTCACCGGCACGCGCACGTTTTCCAGCAGCACTTCCATGTGGCCGTGGGGCGCGTCGTCATAGCCGAAGATGGGCAAATGGCGCAGGATCTTGATGCCGGGCGTGTTGGCCGGCACCATGATCATCGATTGCTGTGAGTGTCTGGGGGCCTCAGGGTCGGTCTTGCCCATGACGATGAAGATGGCGCAGCGCGGATCGCCCACACCCGAGGACCACCATTTGCGGCCGTCGATCACATAGTGGTCGCCGTCGCGCTCGATGGAGCATTGGATGTTGGTAGCGTCGGAGGAGGCCACCGCCGGCTCGGTCATCAAGAATGCCGAGCGGATCTCGCCGCGCAGCAGGGGTTCGAGCCACTCTTTCTTGTGGGCTTCAGTGCCGTAGCGCTCGATGGTTTCCATGTTGCCGGTGTCGGGCGCGTTGCAGTTAAAGACTTCGGGCGCCCAGTGCACCCGACCCATGATCTCGCACAGGGGGGCGTATTCGAGGTTGGACAAGCCCTCAGGCACGCGCGGCGAATGCGGCAGGAACAGGTTCCACAGGCCGGCGGCGCGGGCCTTGGGCTTGAGTTCCTCGATCAGCGTCAGGGGCACCCAGGCATTGCCCTTGGCCCGGTTGGCGGCAATCTCTTCATGGAAGCGGTGCTCATTGGGGTAGATGTGCTCGTCCATGAAGGCCAGCAGCCGCTCTTGCATCTGCTGGATTTTGGGTGTGTAGTCGAAGTTCATGGATGTGTCTCCTTGTTGTGTTTGTCAATGGGCGCCGGCGCGTTGTGCAAATTGCCAGGCCAGTTCGGCCAGCGGCCGTGCGCCCGCTCCCGAGGTCTTGGCCTGATCGCTGGAGGCGGTGCCGTCTTCGGCGCGTTTGGCGATGCCTTGCAAGATGGCGGCGATGCGAAACAGGTTGTAGGCCAGGTAGAAGTTCCACTCGTCCGGTGAGGGAGGTGGGGTTTGCGTGCGTTCGCAGTATCTGCGCAGGTATTGCGCCTCGTCGGGGATGCCCAGGCTGGCGATATCGAGCCCGCCGATGCCGCGAAATACTCCGGGGCTGATGTGCCAGGACATGCAGTGATAGGCAAAGTCGGCCATCGGATGGCCGAGGGTGGACAGCTCCCAGTCCAGCACGGCGATCACTTTGGGCTCGCTGGGGTGGAACATCAGGTTGTCGAGCCGGTAGTCGCCGTGCACGATGGACACGCGCGATTCGTCGCGCGCTGCCGCAGGGATGCTGCGCGGCAGCCAGTCGATCAGCGCGTCCATGGCCGCAATCGGCTGGGTGATGGAGGCTGCATATTGCTTGCTCCAGCGGCCGATCTGGCGCTCGAAGTAGTTGCCCGGCCGGCCAAAGTCGCTCAGTGAGCATGCCGCAAAATCGACCTGGTGCAGCGCGGCGATCACGCGGTTCATCTCGTCGTAAATCGCGCCTCGCTCGTCCCGGCTCATGCCCGGCAGCGACTGGTCCCAGAACACCCGGCCTTGCACGAACTCCATCACGTAAAAAGCGCGACCAATGATGCTCTCGTCCTCGCACAGGCACAGCATCTGAGCCACTGGCACCTGGCTGCCAGACAAGCCGCGCATGACGCGAAATTCGCGCTCGATCGCATGGGCCGAGGGCAGCAGCTTGGCCGCGGGCCCGGGCTTGGAGCGCATCACGTAGGCGCGGTCGGGGGTGCTGAGCTTGTAGGTGGGGTTGGATTGCCCGCCTTTGAACAGCTCGGCCTGCAGCGGTCCCGAAAAACCCGGCAGATGTTGTTCAAGATAACGGGCAAGCGCCTGCAGGTCGATCTGATGCTGCGCGCTCACTGGCTTGGTGCCGCTGTAGGTGTCTTGGTGATTCATGGCGTCAATGCGGTACGGGCTGCGGCGACAAAACAGCCGACGCGGCCGTGCTGCGCAACAGGATGCCTGCGCAGCGAAATGGGCCTGAGAGCAATCAGCGCTCGCCCTCGGCCTCGCCCAGCCGGGTCAGTGCTGGCCGATCGCGCACCACCAAGCCAGCAGGCTCGATGCGGATGATGCCCTCGCGCTCCATCGTCTTGAGCTCCTGGTTGACCCGCTGGCGAGAGGCGCCCAGCAGCTGAGCGAGCTCTTCCTGGGCCAGCTGCAGCCCGATGCGGGTATCGCTGCTGTCGGCCAGGCAGGGCACGCCGTAGCTGCGCACCAGGTGCACCAGTTGTTTGGCCAGGCGGGCACGCAGCGGCAAGGTGTTGAGGTCTTCCACCAGGCCGTAGAGCTGGCGGATACGCCGGGCATTGAGGCGCAGCATGGCCTGATAGAACTCGACGTGCTGGGTCAGCACCTTTTGAAAATCGGCCCGGGCCACACACAGCAAGGTGGTCTCGCCATGGGCGTAGACGTCGTGGGTGCGCGCATCGCCGTCGAAGATCGAGACGTCCCCAAACCAGATGCCCGGCTCGATATAGGTCAGGATGATTTGCTTGCCGGTCACCGAGGTGGAGCTCACCCGCACCGCGCCCTTGCCACAGGCCATCCATTCCTGGGGCGTGTCGCCGCGAGCGGCGATCAGGTCGCCGTCTCGGTAGCGTTTGACGTAGGCGCATCGAAGAATGTCGTGTCGCAGGGAGGGTGAGAGCGAAGAAAACCAGATGCCGGCATTGATTGCCGACCTTTCTTCTATCGTAAGAATGGGATCGTCCATGGCCTGTCGTTTCGGTGACTGTTTTGAGTTGGAATGGGGGTGTGCCTGACACCCCGGCGACTCTATTGAAAGCGGGGCGCCCGTTTCTCCAAAAATGCGTTGATGCCCTCGCCGGCGTTGTCGTGGGCCAGGTTGCGCATAAAGAGTTCACGCTCCTGGGCCAGGTAGGCGCTGAAGTCCAGCGTTTCGGCGGTGCCGATCAACTCTTTGATACCGGCCATCACGTTGCTTGCGCGGCCGTTGAGCTCGGCGGCCAAGGCGAGCGCACTGCCCAGCACCTGGCCGGGCGGCACCAGCTGATGGATCAGGCCGTGTCGCGCCAAAACATCGGCATTGAGTCGGGTGCCGCGCATCAGGGCGTCGGTGACAAGAGCCCGGGGCAGGGCGCGCGCCAATTGCCAGGCGCCACCGCCGTCCGGTGAGAGACCTATCTTGCTGTGGGCCATGAAGAAGTAGGCGTTGTCGGCAGCGACCATATAGTCGCAGGCCAGCGCCAGGGAAAAGGCGGCGCCGACAGCGCCACCTTCCACCGCCGCGATGACCGGTTTGGGAAAGCTGCGTATGCCTTCGACCCAGTTATTCAGGCTCTCCAGGGTCTGCCGTTGCAAATCCAGTTGCCCTTGCCGCACCGCCTGCAGCCGGCGCAGATTGCCGCCCGAGCTAAATAGGCTGCCTTCGCCGGTGATGACCACGCTGCGCACGTCAGGGTTGTTCTCGGCCGCGTTGATGGCCTCCACGCCTGCTGCGTAGATGTCAGGACCGAGGGCGTTGTGCTGCTCTGGGTTGCTGATGGTCAGGATCAGGGTGGCACCGTCGCTGGTGCTTTTGAGGGAGGCGGCCATGAATCAGTTTTCTTCCTGCATCAGAGAAAGACCAATGGCGCCGCGCCGACGCAACCAGGGGGAGGGGCGGTAGCGCGGATCACCATAGACCGTCTGCATATTGAACAGCACTTCGAGCACATTGGTTGGACCCCAGCGGTCGCCCATGGCCAGCGGGCCCAGCGGGTAGCCCAGGCCCAGGGTGACGGCAGTTTCCAGGTCGGCCGGGCTGCAGATGCCTTGCTGGCACATATCGCTGGCGATGTTGACGATGGCGGCCACCACCCTTTGGGTGACAAAGCCAGCGCTGTCGCGGATCAGGCTGACCGGCTTGCCGTCGCGGGCAAACAGCGCGTGGGCGGCCGCCTTCATGTCGGCGCGCGTGGCCGGGTTGCTGGCCAGCACCCGGCGGCGAGTGGCAGCGTCGTCGATCAGCATGTCGATGCCCAGGGTGCGGGCCGGATCGAGCCGCTCGACCACGGCCACCGTGGTGACATCAAATCCGAGTGGTGCCACCAGACTCAGGGCCTGCGCCGACGGCGATTGGCCGGTTTCGATCTTGGCGCCCAGGTCCTTGAGCAACTGCAGCAGCTCGGCGCGGCGCGCTGCGCGGGTCGACACCCAGACGGGCGGCATCTCGGCCACATCGGGGACGGGTGCTTCTGCGGGGACCTGCGCCTTGCCGTCGATGTAGTTGTAAAAGCCTTGACCCGTCTTGCGGCCGAGCAAACCACCGGCTAAGCGCTGGGCCGTGATCACGCTAGGGCGGTAGCGCGGCTCTTGGTAGTACTGGTTGTAGACCGACTCCATCACCGGGTGGGAAACATCCAGTGCGGTCAGGTCCATCAGCTCGAAGGGCCCGAGCTTGAAGCCGACCTGGTCACGCAAGATGCGGTCTATGGTGGCGAAGTCGGCCACCCCCTCGCTGACGATGCGCAGCGCTTCTGTGTTGTAGCCTCGGCCTGCGTGGTTGACGATGAAGCCGGGGGTGTCGGCGGCCTGCACCGGGGTGTGCCCCATCTCACGGGCAAAGCGGGCCAGAGCTTGGGCCACCGCGGGGTTGGTCTTCAGGCCCGCGATCACTTCGACCACCTTCATCAGGGGGACTGGGTTGAAAAAATGAAAGCCGACCAGCTGAGCAGGGCGTTTGAGTCCGGCTCCAATGGCGGTGATTGAAAGCGACGAGGTGTTGCTGGCCAGCACTGCGCTCGGCGCCACGATGTCTTCGAGTTGGGCGAACAATGCGCGCTTGACGTCCAGGCGCTCGACGATGGCTTCAATCACCAGATCGCAGTCGGCCAGATCGTTCACACTGGCGGGCTGGATGCGGTCTTTGCAGGCCTGAGCTGCGGCCGCATCAAGTTTTCCTTTGGCCGCCAATTTGTCCCATTGCTCGGCCAATGCGGCCTTGGCTTGGGTGCTGGCCTCGGGTTGGTTGTCGACAAGTCGGACCAGGCTGCCGGCCTGAGCTGCGATCTGAGCGATGCCGCGCCCCATGGCGCCCGCACCGATCACCGCGATGGTGGGGAAGGTGGGATTCATCAGCCCATTATCCCCTAGGGCCCGGGGCGGGCCTTCAGCGCCGAACCTGTAGCGCGCCGGGGTTGATGATGTTGGTGGGGGTGCCCTTGATGAAGTTGAGCACGTTGTCGAAGGCAGAGCCGAAGTACAGCTCGTAGTTGTCCTGCTCCACATAACCGATGTGCGGCGTGCAGATGCAGTTTTCCAGCCGCAAGAGGGCGTGGCCCTGCAAGATGGGCTCGGACTCGAAGACGTCGACAGCGGCCAGGCCGGGCCGGCCCCGGTTCAAGGCGGCGATCAGGGCGTCGGGCTCGATCAACTCAGCGCGCGAGGTGTTGACCAGCAAGGCGGTGGTCTTCATCAGCGACAGGTCTTCGAGGGTGATGCAGCTGCGCGTGGCGTCGGCCAGCCTCAGATGGACACTGAGGACATCGCTGGTGGCAAACAGATCGGCCCGGCTGGCAGCGACCTCATAGCCGTCGGCCTTGGCGCGGGCGCGTGCATCTTCACTGCCCCAAATCATGACCCGCATGCCAAAGGCACGGCCATAGCCGGCGACGATCTGCCCGATCTTGCCGTAGCTCCAGATGCCCAGGGTCTTGCCCTTGAGGACAGTGCCCATGCCGAAGTTCGGCGGCATGGAGCCGGCTTTGAGGCCCGATTGCTGCCACACGCCGTGTTTGAGGTTGGCCACGTATTGTGGGATGCGTCGCATCGCCGCCATCACCAGCGCCCAGGTCAATTCGGCGGTAGAAGTTGGCGCGCCCTGGCCCTCTGCCACTGCAATGCCGCGCTCGGTACAGGCCGCAACGTCAATGTGAGCGCCGGCCTTGCCGGTCTGCGAGATCAGCTTGAGGCGAGGCAGTTTCTCAACCAGTTGGCGGGTGATGATGGTTCGCTCGCGAATGAGGACCAGCACCTCGGCGTCCTTGAGCCTCACCGACAATTGGCCGATGCCCTTGACCGTGTTGGTAAAGACCTTGGCCGGATAGGCGTCGAGTTTGCTAGCGCAATTGAGCTTGCGCACAGCGTCTTGGTAATCATCAAGGATCACGATGTTCATGAGCCTTATTGTGCCTTCAACCCAGCAGCGCTTATGAACTGCTTGTCGGTGGTAGACAGTCTTTGTCGCCCAAGGCTTCTCATTTTCGCGCCGCCGGCCCGCCGATGGCCATGACGCGCCGGCCAGTATCTTGTCGCCGTGCGCTGGCTGTTGTGGGTACCCCTGGGCAGGCAGCGAGCGGCTAAGTGCTCTGCGCTCTCGTTGGCTGTTGCGGCCTGGCCGCAGGCGCGCGCAGCTCGCGGTGATGGCCTGTGGCCAGAAGGGGTGCCGCGGCTAATTTTTACGCCGGCGCCGGGTCCCGGGCAGCAGCGCATCGAGCACCACGCCCATCCAGCCCCCCATCATGGCCGCCCCAGCGGCGCGCAGCCACAATCGCGTCGGCAGGGGCTGCTCAGCGTCTGCCGATGCGGCGCTCGCCTGTGGTTGCAGGGGCGGCTTGGACTGCGAAGCTGATTTGGGGCGGGGCATGTCGCCACTCTTACATCAGGGGGGTATTGCGAATCAGCCCGACGGCCAAACCTTCGATCTCCAGACTGTCGCCCGGACGTACGATGATGGGCTGGAAGTCCGGGTTTTCCGGCAGCAATTGAATATGGTCCGATTCCCGCCGGAATCGCTTGACGGTGACCTCATCGCCCAGGCGGGCCACCACGATCTGGCCGTTGCGGGCCTCCCGGGTCTGTGCCACTGCCAGCAGGTCACCGTCCAGGATGCCGGCGTCGCGCATGCTCATGCCGCGCACTTTGAGCAGGTAGTCCGGTTGACGCTGGAACAGGCCGGCTTCGACATGGAAAGTTTGGTCGATGTGCTCCTGCGCCAAAATCGGGTGTCCGGCTGCGACCCGGCCGATCAGGGGCAGGGCCAGTTGGGCCAGTTGCGGCAGGGGCAGTGTGAGCTGGCCGAGTCGTGAGGCGTGCAGTGAGCGCAGGGCTTTGCCGCGCAGGCGGATGCCGCGGGAGGTGCCGCTGACCAACTCAATCACCCCTTTGCGGGCCAGGGCCTGCAGATGCTCTTCAGCGGCATTGGCTGATTTGAAGCCCAGTTCGCTGGCGATTTCGGCGCGGGTCGGAGGAGCGCCTGTGCGGGCGATGGCGTTTTCAATCAGGTCCAGGATCTGCTGCTGCCGGGCCGTGAGTTTGGGGTCTAGGGTCTCGTCGAGCATGGCGGGGCTCCTGGGGAAGTTTGAAACAAGGGCCGGCCTGTGATTGAGCTTCAGGCCTGTTTAAAAGATCAGTATCTGTATTTTTATCCAGTTTTCGGAGGTTGACAAGTGGGATCGCAAAAGATCGTTGTGCTGGGGACAGGGGGCACCATCGCGGGTACCGGTGCCAGCGGCTCTGAGCACATCAACTACCAAGCCGCCCAAATCGGGGTGGCCGATTTGCTGGCGGGTGTGCCGGCCTTGGCCAGCTGGCAGCAGCGGCTGGAGCTCGAGCAGTTGGCCCAAATCGACAGCAAAGACATGGATGAGGCGACCTGGGCCCGCCTGGCCCAGCGGGTGGCCGAGCTCTTGGCCCGAGCCGACGTGCAGGGCGTGGTCATCACCCACGGCACTGACACGCTGGAAGAAACCGCCTATTTTTTGCACGCCGTCTTAGCGCCTGGCAAACCGGTGGTGCTGACCTGCGCGATGCGACCGGCTACTGCGACGGGCGCCGACGGGCCGCAAAACCTGGTCGATGCGATCTGTGTGGCCGCCACGCCGCAGGTCAGCGGCGTGTTGTCGGTGGTGGCCGGCGCCGTCCATGGCCCCCTGGACGTGCAGAAGGTGCACCCTTATCGGCTCGATGCGTTTAGCTCGGGCGATGCCGGCGCGCTGGCTTATGTGGAGGAGGGGCGGGTGCGTCAACTCAGGCCCTGGCCGGTGGGCCAGCCGCGGCTGCATCTGCTCGATCACCTGAGCCGGCCCTGGCCCAAGGTGGCGATCGTCATCAGCCATGCCTTGGTGCAGGCTTGGGCGCTTGAGGCGCTGGTGCAGCAAGGCGCCCGCGGTTTGGTGGTGGCGGCCACCGGCAATGGCACGATTCACCGCTCCTTGCAGCCGGCGCTGCTGCAGGCTGAGCAGGCCGGTGTCAAGCTGCTGCGCGCCAGCCGCTGTGCCTTGGGTCAGATGCTGGTGCAGCCTTCAGGCGAGGGGCAGGCTGCCCCAGGCTTGCCGCATTCGCTGCTCTCGCCGGTGAAGGCGCGCATTGCGCTGGCTTTAGACCTGATGGAGGCCTCTTAGGCGCAGGTTCAACAGCCCCACCTGACCGGGACAGTCTGGCCTGCCGGTGCGAGGCTGGCTCAGGAACTCAGTGCGCTGAGGGCGCGGGCGGTGATGTCTTCCACACTGCCGATTCCGCTGATCGCGCTGTAGCGCGGTGCGGCGGCCGGATCGGCCTTGGCCCACTGCGAGTAGTAGTCCACCAGGGGGCGGGTTTGCGCGCTGTAGACCTCCAGGCGCTTGCGCACGGTCTCTTCCTTGTCGTCGTCGCGCTGTACCAGCGGCTCGCCGGTGACGTCGTCCAAGCCGTCGTTCTTGGGCGGGTTGTATTGGACGTGGTAGGTGCGGCCCGAGGCCGGGTGCGACCTGCGGCCGCTCATGCGCTCGATGATGGCATCGAAGGGCACGTCGATCTCCAGCACATGATCGAGCTTGACGCCAGCGGCCTTCATGGCATCGGCCTGCGGGATGGTGCGAGGAAATCCGTCAAAGAGAAAGCCTTGCGCGCAGTCAGGCTGGGCGATGCGTTCCTTGACCAGGTTGATGATCAGCTCATCGCTGACCAAGCCGCCCGCTTCCATGACCTGCTTGGCCTGTTTGCCCAGTTCGGTACCCGCCTTCACGGCAGCACGCAGCATGTCGCCGGTGGAAATTTGCGGGATCCCGTATTTGCGGCAAAGAAAGGTGGCCTGTGTGCCTTTGCCGGCGCCCGGTGCGCCCAAAAGGATGAGTCTCATGGATGTCCTAGAAAGTCTTGTTTTTGATGCCGGCTTGTCTCGCGCCAGGCGCGCACTGCGTCCGCCGTTCCGGCGCGGTGCACTGAGTCTCTTGAGGATAGCACGCGCCGCTTGCGTGCTGGCTTACAGCCAGATTTATGCGGCTCCCCGCAGGATGTTGCGCACCCGCTCTAAATCCTCCGGGGTATCTACCCCCGGCCCCGGAGCTTGAGAGGTGGTGTGCACCGCGATGCGGTACCCATGCCAGAGCGCGCGCAACTGTTCGAGCGACTCGAGCCTTTCCATGGGCGCAGCCTTGAGCCCCGGGAACTGCAGCAAAAAGCTGGCCCGATAGGCATATATGCCCACATGACGCAGCGGCGCCGGTAGATCGCAGTCGCTGCGGTGCCACCAGGGCTCGCTGGCGAAGTCGCGACCGCAGGGGATCGGGGCGCGACTGAAATACAAGGCTGTGCCCATCGCATCGGTGAGCACTTTGACCACATTGGGGTTTTGGAAGTCGCTCCAATGCTCGATGGCATGGGCAGCGGTGCTCATGGCGCAGTCGGGCCGCTCGTGCAGCACCTGCGCCACCTTGTTAATCAGATCGGGATCAATCAGGGGCTCGTCGCCCTGCACATTGACCACCACCTCTTCGGGGGCGAGGCCCAGCAGATGGCAGGCCTGGGCCAGCCGGTCGCTGCCGCTCGGATGCCCGGCATCGGTGAGCACGCATTGCAGGCCCGCTTTTTGGCATGCATCCACGATGGCCGGGCTGTCGGCAGCCACCACCACCTGGCGGGCCTCGCTCAGCGCCGCGCGGCGGGCCACCCGCACCACCATGGGCTGGCCGGCAAGGTCAGCCAGGGGTTTGTTGGGCAGGCGGCTGGAGGCCAGCCTGGCCGGGATCAAAACTGAAAAATTCATCGCAGCTCAGCCAGTGCGTTCGAGTTCCTGGTCACTGAGCGTGCGCGCTTCGCTCTCAAGCATCACCGGCATGCCATCGCGCACCGGGTAGGCCAAGCGTGCACTGCGCGAGATCAGCTCTTGCTTGTCGCGGTCAAATTCGAGGGGCCCCTTGGTGACGGGGCAGACCAGCAGTTCAAGAAGTCGGGTGTCCATGGTGCGATGGTATCGGATGCGCAGGCTGCGGCCAGGCTTGCATCTTCGAGGCCAGTGCTTCGAAGAAGGCAGCTTCGGGCTCGATCTCCAGTGGCACGGCCAGCAGGCGCGGACCCTGCGGTCGGGCCAGCGGCATGAGCTTGACCGCGTCTTTTTCGGTAATCAAGAGCGTCAGATCTGGGTCGGCCGGCAGCTCGGCTTGGCTGAACTCATGGTGGTCGGGCAGGGCCTGGGTCGCCTCAAGGGTCAGGCCGCTTCGACCGAGCATGTCAAAAAACTGCGCGGGCTTGGCAATTCCGGCCAGCGCCTGCAGCCGCTGGCCTTGCAATGAGCTCAGCGGCACCGCCGTGCCTTCAGCCGTTCGCCCATAAGCGGCCAGGCGGCGTTGACAGGAAAACCCGCCCAGACTGGCCGGCGCTCCGGAGCGAAGGATCAGATCAATGCCGCGCAAGCGATGGGCGCCGCCCGCACTGCGGCGCGGCCAGGTCTCGCGCAGCGGGCCGGCCGGCAACAAATAACCATTGCCCAGGCCGCGCTCATCAAAGACGGCGATATTGAGGTCCCGTGCCAGTCTGTGGTGCTGCAGGCCGTCGTCCGCGATGATCACATTGACCTGCGGATGAGCCTGCAGCAAGGCCCGGCCGGCTTCGACCCGCGAGGGCGCAACAAACACCGGCACCGAGGTGCGCTGCTTGATCAGCAGCGGCTCATCGCCGCAGTGCTCGGCACTGGAGTCGGCCTGCACCTCGCTGCACTGCTGGCTGCGCCGGCCGTGTCCGCGCGAGATGACGCCCGGATGCCAGCCGCGCTGACGCAGGTGATCGATCAGCGCCAAGACCAGGGGCGTCTTGCCCGCACCGCCGGCCACCACATTGCCCACCACGATCACCGGTACCGACAGGCTCTCAATGCGCAGCCAGCCTCGCTGATACAGCCAAAGCCGCAGTCCGCTCAGGGCCTGATGGACAAGCGACAGCGGCCACAGCAGCAGGGCCACAGGCCCGCGCTTGAGCCATTGCTGGGGCAGCCAGTCGGTCATGGTTTTCAAGAGGGGGGGTGAGCCTCGTTAATCTGGTGGGCCCTTGGCTCGCGGCGGGCTTCGGTGGCCCCGGTGGACCGCTTATATGATCTTTCGGCGCTCATTGATTGTGATCTGCAGACGACCAATTATGGGGCAGCCCTCTCAGCTCCAGGACGGGGCGGCCGAATCAGATCCAATGCCACGGCTCTTCACCCACAGATTGTGTGGATAACTTTGTTGGCAAGTGGCCGCCGCGGTCCGCCAAGGCCCGTGTATCCTCAGGTTTGACACTTCGCTGAAGTTTTCAGCAGCCCGATCCACCCATGAAACACCCACTCCAATTTCCCCTAAGCAGGCTGTGGCCTGCGGCGGATGTCCGGCGGGCCGGCGCGCATGTTTGAGGCGGGCGTTCGCGATCTCGAAGGGGGGGGGCCGCTTTGGTCGGTCAGCGCCTTGCTGCGCGCCATGGACGACAGCTTGCAGGCCCGTTTCAATCCGGTGTCGGTGCAGGGCGAGATCAGTGGCTTGACCCGAGCCAGCAGCGGGCATTGCTACTTTGTCCTCAAAGACGAGCAGGGTCAGATTCGTTGCGCGCTGTTTCGGCGTGCAGCCTCGATGCTGGATTTTGCGGCGCGTGACGGACAGCGGGTACAGGTGCGAGGCCGCCTGAGCGTCTACGGGCCGCGCGGCGAGCTGCAACTGGTGGTCGAGTCGCTGCGGCGACTCGGGCAGGGCCAGCTTTTGGAGCAGTTTCTCGAACTCAAAGCCAAGCTGCAGGCCGAGGGCCTGTTTGATGCGGACCGTAAGCGTGAACTGCCGTTCATGCCCAGAGCACTGGGGGTGGTTACTTCACTGGGGGCGGCAGCCCTGCACGATGTGCTCACCGCCTTGCGGCGCCGGGCCCCCCACCTGCCGGTGGTGGTCTATCCGGCCAGCGTGCAGGGCGCTCAGGCGCCGGCACAGTTGCGGGCGGCCTTGCAGCTGGCCTATGACAGGGCCGAGGTCGATGTCTTACTCTTGGTGCGCGGGGGCGGGGCGCTGGAGGACCTTTGGTCCTTCAACGACGAAGCTCTGGCTCGGCTGATTGTTCAATCGCCGATGCCGGTGGTCAGCGGCGTGGGCCACGAAACCGACTTCACCATCGCTGACTTTTGCGCCGATGTGCGAGCGGCCACGCCGACGGCTGCGGCCGAATTGGCGGCCCGGCCGCAGGCGGCCTGGCTGGAAGGCCTGCAGCTCTTGCAGGAGCGGCTGCTGCGGGCCCAGCAGGGCCGTCTTGATCAGCTCGATCAGGCGCTTGACCGTCTGGCCGCCCGCCTCGGTCAGCCTTCGCATGGGGTGGCCCGGGCGCAGGCGCGCTTGAACTTGCTCGAGCAGCGTCTGGGGCATGCGGCAAAAATCTGGCTGCAACGCGAGCATCATGGGCTAGAGCGCTGGAGCCGCCAGTTGCCGCAGCAAGTTGCGCTGGCGTTTGGCCGTCAGCAGAGTCAGGTGGAGCATCTGTCAACCCGACTGGGGCTTCTAGATCCGCGGCTGGTGCTGCAGCGCGGCTACGCCTGGCTCAGCGATGAGCAGGGTCGGGCTGTCACCCATGTTGCGCAGGTCCAGCCGGGTCAGGGCCTCAAGGCCAGCCTGGCCGATGGTGAGCTGGCCTTGCAGGTCCTGTCAAACCAGCCTCAGGCGCCCGCCTGAACCCTGTCTAGGAACACGGCAGCCGGGCTTGAGCGCGCCTTGCGAAGCGCGGTGGCCCCGTCCGACCCCGGTCTACCCATAACCTTCCTACAATGGCAGCTTCTGAATCTTTTCAGTTCCCAACTACACCAAGAGGATCTTCATGGAACATACCTTGCCCGCTCTGCCGTATGCCATCGATGCACTGGCCCCCCACTACAGCAAAGAGACGCTGGAGTTTCACCATGGCAAGCACCACAACGCCTATGTGGTCAATCTGAACAACCTGCAAAAAGGTACTGAGTTCGAGACCATGGCCCTGGAGGACATCATTAAGAAGTCCAGTGGTGGCATCTACAACAACTCAGCCCAGATCTGGAACCACACCTTCTTCTGGAACTGCATGAAGCCCGCTGGCGGTGGCGAGCCGTCTGGCGCGCTGGCCGCGGCCATCAACGCCAAGTGGGGCTCTTATGCGGCCTTCAAGGAAGCCTTCACCAAGTCGGCCGTCGGCAACTTCGGTTCAGGCTGGACTTGGCTGGTCAAGAAGGCCGATGGCTCGGTCGACATCGTCAACACCGGCGCAGCCGGCACGCCGCTGACCACCGCTGACAAGGCCCTGCTGACCATTGACGTCTGGGAGCATGCCTATTACATCGACTACCGCAATCTGCGCCCGAAATTTGTGGAGACCTTCCTCGACAAACTGGTGAACTGGGGCTTTGCCGAGAAAAACTTCGCCTGAGTCCAGCCGGGCTGAAGCAAAAAAGCCGACCTGTGGGTCGGCTTTTTTTCGGGCTTTTCTTTTTTAAGGCCGCGCCGGCAGCCCGCTCAGGCGTGCACCGGCGGCCAGCCCTTTTTTGCCAAACCAGCCCTGGTTCATTTCCAGCACGTAGCGCACCGGCTTGGCCGAGCAGTGGGAGTCGGTGGATTTGGGCTTCATGTCGGCCAGATTGACGATGGTGCCGTCATCGGCGATGAAGGCTGCCGTCAGCGGCAGCAGCGTGTTCATCATCCAAAAGCACTGCACGCCAGGCTGTTCGAATACGAACAGCATGCCCTCGTTTTGGGGCATGTCCTTGCGCCACATCAGGCCGATCTCGCGCTGCGAGGAGTTCGCAGCGACTTGCGCGTCGATGCGGTGGATGCCTGCCCCCAGGGCGATGCGGGGCAGGTCGGTTTGTGGGCTGTTGGCCCTGGCTGGCAAAACCTGCAGGGCCAGCAGCAGCATGCCGATGCCGCAAGTCCATCTTTTAAGGAAGACGGGCAAGGCAGGCTGGGCAGGGTGGGTTTGGGTGGCAGTCATCGGGTCTTCGCACCTTCAAATGGGTTCGGCCTGGTGTCTTGAAACGCCCTGAGCTGGCGCCATGGTCAGCGTTCAGACGGGTTGTTGGGGGAGGATGATAGGCCAAGAGCACAGGCCAAAAAAAAGCCCGCTTGCGGCGGGCTCTTTTCATGAGGCCAGAAATTACTTCTTGGCTTCTTCTTTCTTCTCAGCCTTTTTTTCGGCTTTCTTTTCTTTCTTCTCAGCCTTTTTCTCGTCTTTCTTCTCGGCCTTTGCTTCTGCCTTGGCAGGAGCGGCAGCGGCGGCCGGGGCTGCAGGAGCAGCAGGAGCGGCAGGAGCCTGGGCGAAAGTAGCGGCGGCGAACAGGCCGGAGATCAGGGCGGCGAGGATTTTGCTCATTTGGATGTCCTTCAGTTGAACGTTGTTCTGAAACGTCCGCCGGAGGAATTTCCGGCTGACATCTCCGTAACGCACCGACTGGCCGGCAGGTTGACAAGTCGATGCCAAAATTTCCGACTGTTTTTAGGGGTTAGAATTTCTGCGCTTTTTGAGCGGGCCGACGGGCAGTCGCTGCACCCGCATCCTCTACTCCAACGGAGACAATTTTTCATGTATCAGCACATCAAGGTCCCCGCCGACGGTCAAAAGATCACGGTCAATCCTGACAATTCATTGAATGTTCCGGATCAACCGGTCATTCCTTACATTGAGGGCGACGGCACCGGCATGGACATCACCCCGGTCATGCTCAAGGTGGTGGATGCCGCCGTGGCCAAGGCTTATGGCGGCAAGCGCAAGATCCATTGGATGGAAGTCTATGCCGGCGAGAAGTCGACCCAGGTCTATGGCCCGGACGTCTGGCTCCCCGAGGAAACCCTGCACGCAGTGCGGGACTATGTGGTCTCGATCAAGGGTCCTTTGACCACCCCGGTCGGCGGTGGCATCCGTTCGCTCAATGTGGCCTTGCGCCAGGAACTCGATCTTTATGTTTGCCTGCGGCCCATCCAGTACTTCACGGGTGTGCCCTCGCCCCTGAAGGAGCCCGAAAAGACTGACATGGTGATCTTCCGCGAAAATTCGGAAGACATTTACGCCGGCATCGAATTTGAGGCCGAAAGCGAGAAAGCCAAGAAAGTCATCAAGTTCCTGCAGGACGAGATGGGCGTCAAGAAGATCCGTTTTCCCAACACCTCGGGCATCGGCATCAAGCCGGTCTCGCGCGAGGGCACCGAGCGCCTGGTGCGCAAGGCCATTCAATACGCCATTGACAACGACAAGCCCAGCGTGACTCTGGTCCACAAGGGCAACATCATGAAGTTCACCGAAGGCGGCTTCCGGGACTGGGGTTACGGCCTGGCCCAGAGCGAGTTCGGCGCTCAGTTGATTGACGGCGGCCCATGGTGCAAGTTCAAGAGCCCCAAGACCGGCAAAGACATCATTATTAAAGACAGCATCGCTGATGCATTCTTGCAACAGATTTTGCTGCGCCCGGCCGAGTACAGCGTGATCGCCACGCTCAACCTCAATGGTGACTATGTCTCGGACGCGCTGGCCGCCCAGGTCGGCGGTATCGGTATCGCACCGGGCGCCAACCTCAGCGACACGGTGGCCATGTTCGAAGCCACCCACGGCACCGCTCCCAAGTACGCTGGCAAGGACTATGTCAATCCAGGTTCGGAAATTTTGTCGGCTGAGATGATGTTGCGGCACATGGGCTGGAAAGAGGCGGCCGACCTCATTATCAGCTCCATGGGCAGGTCCATCAAGAGCAAAAAGGTCACCTACGACTTTGCCCGTCTGATGGAGGGCGCGACCCAGGTCAGCTGCTCGGGGTTTGGACAAGTGATGATCGATCACATGTAATTGTTTGTAGTCGGCCTGGCCCTCGGGTTCAGGCTGCTCAAAACCCACAAACCGCCCCAGCTCAGCCGCTGAGGGCGGTTTTTTCATCGCCTTTCAGACAGGCTGCCCCCAATCGATCTGGGCCCGCCTTTCGACCTGAAGGCCCTTGGTCGGTGCAATATCGGTTGAATTAGCCCGCTGATCTGAACAAGGCCGCCCGCGCTCGCTAGAATGCAAAGCATGGCGACTAAGCTGCCCACGGTTCCCCCGCCAACCATCATTCCAGCCGTCCCGGGCCCGCCGGGTGGCGGTGATGCGGTCGTGCTCGAGCGCAGGCCCGAGAAGGTCAAGCCCCCTCAGATGTATCAGGTGGTGTTGCTCAACGATGACTACACCCCGATGGAATTCGTGGTGGTGGTGATTCAGGAATTTTTCAACAAGGACCGGGAAACCGCCACCCAGATCATGCTCAAGATCCATCTTGACGGCAAAGGGGTCTGTGGCGTGTTTTCCAAGGATGTGGCGGCCACCAAAGTGGATCAGGTGACGGAGGCGGCCCGCAAGAACGGTCATCCTCTGCAGTGCGTCAGCGAACCGCTTGAATTGTGAGAAACGCCCCCATCTGATCGTCAGATATTACGCCCCCCAGCAAGCTGAAAGGAAGTCACATGATCGCCCAGGAACTTGAAGTGAGCTTGCACATGGCATTCGTGGAAGCGCGTCAACAGCGCCACGAGTTCATTACAGTGGAGCATTTGTTGCTGGCCCTGCTGGACAATCCCAGCGCGGCCGAGGTGTTGCGCGCTTGTTCGGCCAACATTGAGGACCTTCGCAAGTCCTTGTCGAACTTCATCAAAGACAACACGCCGCAGGTGGCGGGCACCGATGATGTGGACACCCAGCCTACCCTGGGGTTTCAGCGGGTGATCCAGCGCGCCATCATGCATGTGCAGTCCACCGGCAACGGCAAGAAAGAGGTGACCGGTGCCAATGTGCTGGTGGCTATCTTTGGCGAGAAGGATTCGCACGCGGTGTACTACCTGCACCAGCAGGGCGTGACCCGGCTCGACGTGGTCAACTTCATCGCCCACGGCATCAAGAAGAGCGATCCGCCAGAGCCTCAAAAGTCCGGCGAGAGCGCCGCTGAGAATGAAGAGACGGCCGAGAAAAATGAGAAAGCTTCGCCGCTCGAGCAGTACACCCAAAACCTCAATGCGCAGGCCTTGGCCGGCAAGATCGATCCGCTGATTGGCCGCGACTATGAGGTCGAGCGGGTGATTCAAATCCTGTGCCGTCGCCGCAAGAACAATCCCTTGCTGGTGGGCGAAGCCGGTGTCGGCAAGACCGCCATCGCCGAGGGTCTGGCTTGGCGCATCACGCAAAAAGACGTTCCCGAGATCCTGGCTGAGTCCCAGGTTTTCTCCCTGGACATGGGCGCCTTGTTGGCGGGCACCAAGTACCGTGGTGATTTCGAGCAACGCCTCAAAGGCGTGCTCAAGTCGCTCAAAGACAAGCCCCACGCTATCTTGTTTATCGACGAGATCCACACCCTGATCGGTGCCGGCGCAGCCTCTGGCGGCACGCTCGATGCCTCCAACCTGCTCAAGCCCGCACTGAGCTCGGGCCAACTCAAGTGCATCGGCGCCACCACCTTCACCGAGTACCGCGGCATTTTTGAAAAAGACGCGGCCCTGTCGCGCCGTTTCCAGAAGGTCGATGTGGTCGAGCCCAGCGTGGCCGAGACGGTTGAGATCCTCAAGGGCCTGAAGTCGCGCTTCGAAGAGCACCACAGCGTCAAATATGCGGTGGCTGCCCTGCAAGCGGCGGCCGAACTGAGCGCCAAGTACATCAACGACCGTCATTTGCCCGACAAGGCCATTGACGTGATCGATGAGGCCGGCGCTGCCCAGCGCATCCTGCCACCTTCCAAACGTAAGAAAACCATCACCAAGGCCGAGGTGGAAGACATCGTGGCCAAGATCGCCCGCATCCCGCCGGCCAATGTCTCCAACGACGACCGCAGCAAGCTCAAGACCCTTGAGCGCGACCTCAAGAGCGTGGTGTTCGGCCAGGACAAGGCGCTCGACGTGCTCGCTGCCGCCGTCAAGATGGCCCGCTCCGGCCTGGGCAAGGTCGACAAGCCCATCGGCTCCTTCCTGTTCTCCGGTCCCACCGGCGTGGGCAAGACCGAAGCCGCCCGTCAACTCGCCTACATCCTGGGCATTGATCTGATTCGCTTTGACATGTCCGAGTACATGGAGCGCCATGCGGTCAGCCGACTGATCGGCGCGCCCCCGGGCTATGTGGGTTTCGACCAGGGCGGCTTGCTGACCGAGGCTGTCACTAAGAAGCCTCATGCGGTGCTCTTGCTTGACGAAATCGAGAAGGCGCATCCGGACATCTTCAATGTGCTGCTGCAGGTCATGGACCACGGCACCTTGACCGATAACAACGGGCGCAAGGCCGACTTCCGCAACGTGATCATCATCATGACCACCAATGCGGGTGCCGAGACCATGAACAAGGCCACCATAGGCTTTACCAACCCGCGCGAGGCTGGCGACGAGATGATCGACATCAAGCGCCTGTTCACGCCCGAGTTCCGCAACCGGCTCGATGCCATCGTCAGCTTCAAGGCGCTCGACGAGGTGGTCATCTTGCGCGTGGTCGACAAGTTTCTGCTCCAACTCGAGCAGCAGTTGGCCGAGAAGAAGGTCGAAGTTACCTTCACCGATGGCCTGCGCAAGTACCTGGCCAAAAAGGGCTTCGATCCGCTCATGGGCGCGCGGCCGATGCAACGCCTGATCCAGGACACCATCCGCCGTGCCCTGGCCGACGAACTGCTGTTTGGCAAGCTGGTCGATGGCGGCAGGCTGACGGTGGACATCAAGCTGTCGACCGACGACAAGGGCGTCGAAAATGGCGAGGTCACGCTCGACATTCAGCCTTTGCCTAAGAAAGAGGGCAAGGCCAAGCCGGAGTCTGAGGAAGCCACCGCTGGCTGAGCCGGGGCTCGTCTGTCTGCCCTAAGCCCGCCAGGCCCAGCAGCCTGGCGGGCTTGTTTTTTTTGGGAAGCCTTGCCGCCGGCTCGCTTGATTGGCCTGCGGCCTCACAGGGGGCGGTGAGCGGCGCAGAAACCTCGGCCGCGCTATGATGAGCCCTCTAAGTGAAGCTCCTTTGCGACGAGAGGTAGACGCCATGAGACGACGTTGGATCGCCCCTTTCCTGACCCTGATGTGGGCCGTTTTGCCGGGATGGGCCAGTGCCCAGGGCTTTCCCTCCAAGCCGATCCGTTTGATCGTGCCTTATCCGGCAGGCGGGGCCACCGACATGATGGCCCGTCTGGTCGCTCTGAAGGTCGGCGAGAGTCTCAAGCAGCAGGTGGTGGTCGACAACAAGCCCGGCGCTGGCGGCAATATCGGCGTGGAGATGGTGGCCAAGGCGCCCCCAGACGGCTACACCATAGGCATTTCTGCCACCAACAGCTTTGCCATCAATCCGCACCTGACCAAAAAGCTGCCCTACGACGCCCTGAAGGACCTGACGCAGATTTCGATGATCGGCGTCATTCCCAATGTGATCGTGGTCAATGCTGAAGTGCCCGCCCGCAGCATGGCCGAGCTGGTGGCCTTGGCCAAAAAGCAGCCCCTGGCCTATGCCTCGCCCGGCCAAGGCACATCGCTGCACTTGGCCGGTGAGTTGCTCAACGATGCCGCTGGCATCAACATGACCCATGTGCCCTATAAGGGCGACGTGCCGGCCCTGCAGGATGTGATCGGCGCCCGGGTTCCGGTGATGACCTCTAACCTCGCCGGCGTGCTCCCGCACATCCGCTCGGGCAAGCTGCGGGCCCTGGCGGTGACCACCGCCAAGCGCGCCACCCAGTTGCCCGATGTGCCGACCATGGTGGAGGCCGGCTACAAGGACTTCGACATCAGTGTCTGGTTCACCATCTTCTCGGCATCGGCGGTCCCACGCGATGTGCTGGAAATCCTCAACCGTGAAATCCAGCGCGCGCTCAATGCGCCCGATGTGCAGCAGCGTCTGCGCGAAGCCAATATCGAGCCTGCGCCCACCTCGCTCGAGCAGATTCGAATCTACACCCTGGCCGAGCATGAGCGCTGGGGGCGTGTTGTGAAAAAGACCGGTGCAACCTGGGACTGATATGAGTTATGAGATCAAGGCGATCGACGCGGTGGTCAATATTCGGACCGCCGAGGCACTGGCCCTGCAGCCGGATCGCCGGCGCTTTTATGTCAACAAGATGCGCGTCAAGGAGGAGACCTTCGATGCGGTCAGCCTCGAAGGCATGCTTGCCCGCATGGATGCTGCCGGCATCGAGCGCTCCTTCTTGATCGCCGCTCGGGTCGGCGTCAAGCACCACCCGGCCTGCTACCACGTGCCTTACGAATTGGTGGCCGACGCGGTACAAAAATACCCGGAGCGCTTTTCGGGCCTGGCCGGCGTGGATCCGACGGAGGGCATGGCCGGCGTTCGCGCGCTCGAGCACGCGGTGCGCGAATACGGATTCATCGGGGCTCACACCTACCCCCATTGGTATGAGCTCTCGCCCGACCATGCTCGCTACTACCCCTTCTACGCCAAGTGCGTAGAGCTCGACATCCCGATCCAGATGCAGGTCGGGCAGTCCATGGTCTACGACCCGAGTTATCCGCGCCGCAGCGTCGCCCGGCCGATTTGCATCGACGCGGTGGCCTGCGACTTCCCGGAGCTCAAGCTGGTCGGCATCCATGTCGGCATACCCTGGACCGATGAAATGATTGCCATGGCCTGGAAGCATGCCAATGTCTACATCGGCTGCGATGCGCATCGGCCCACCTACTGGCCCGACTCCTTCATCAAGTACATGAACAGCTACGGCCAGGACAAGGTGATTTTTGGCACCGATTTCCCGGTCCTCGACTTTGAGCGCACCCGCGCCGACTTTGAGGCGATTACCTTGAAGCCTGAGGCCAGGCGCAAGGTCTTGCGCGACAACGCGCTGCGCCTGTATCGCTTGTGAGTGAGCCGCGCAATCTCGCCGCAGCGCAAGACGAGCATGCGCGACGGCGTCCCGATGCAGAGGCGCTGATCGACGGGCAGTTGCGCCTGAGCCATGCGCAGCTTGCGCTGGCCATTGCACGCACCGCCGGCCATCTGCGCGCGCAGCGCATCACGCCGGGCATGCTGGTGGGCGTGGCACTGGCTGACCACGCCACTCACGTCATCATCATGCTGGCGCTGGCGCGCATCGGCGCGGTGATGCTGCCGCTGGACCACCGCTGGACCGCTGGCGAGCGCGAGCGGGTGGCACTGCATTTCGGCGCCGCCCTGGTGCTGACCGAGCCAGCCATGCCGGTGACGGGTTTACCCAACATCGAGGTCGATGCGGCCTGGGCTCGGGCTGTCGATGCCGCCGCCCCAGACTCTTTCATCGCGCCTGGCGGCGATGCGCCCTTGCTGGTCTCACTGTCTTCGGGCACCACCGGCAGACCCAAGGGCCCACGCATCACCCACGATCATTTTCTGGCCCGCTTTCGCACCCACTGGGTGAACCTGGGCTTTGTAGACAACGATTGCTTTGCCTGCGCCACCCCGCTGTATTTCGGAGGTGGCCGCACCTTCGTCTGGTCCACCCTTTACCTCGGTGGCAAGGTGGTGCTGACACCGCCGCCCTGGGAGCCGCCGGCCCTGCTCGCTGTGCTGGAGCGCGAGCAGGTCAGCACCTTGTTTCTGGTGCCGACCCAACTGCGTCGCCTGCTGGCTGAGCCGCTCGAGCATGCGGCACTCAAGGCCTTGCGCCTGCTGTTTTCCAGCGGCGCGCCGCTCAATGCCCAGGAGCGGCGCGCCATCCGTGAGCGCCTGAACCCGCGGTTTTGCGAGTACTACGCGTCGACCGAGGGCGGCGGCGTCACGCTATTGACTGCGCCGGATATTGACGAACATCCCGATTCGGTGGGCCGTGCGGTCCATGCGGTACAGGTGCAGGTGGTCGATGCCGAGCACAAGCCTTTGCCTGCAGGTCAGGTCGGTCGGCTGCGCTATCGCAGCCCGGGCTGCGCCAGTGGCTTTTATCGTGACGACGATGCCTCCACCGAGGCGTTTCATGAAGGCTGGTTTTACCCGGGCGATCTGGCGCAACTCGATGCCCAGGGCTTTTTGACCCTGGCCGGGCGTGCCAAAGACATGGTCATCCGCAATGGTGTGAACATCTACCCGGAAGAGGTGGAAACCGTTTTGCGCAGTCATCCCGATGTGCGCGACGCGGCGGTGATCGGCATGCCTGACCCGCAAACCGGCGAGGAGTTGCTGGCCTGTGTGGTGTTGTCGGCTGCGGTCTCACCCCAGGCACTGCGCCTGTGGTGCGAGCAACACCTGGCCCCCTACAAGGTGCCACGTCAGTTTGCCCTGCTTGAGGCACTGCCACTCAATTCATCGGGCAAGGTGATCAAGTCAGCACTCAAGGCCGAGCTGCCCAAGCTCGCGGCTGATCGTCTGCTTCGAGTCTGATCATCCGCTGTGCGCACTGATTGCCGCCTGATCGTGTCACGGCCCCGGGTGTGGTCTTGATGGCTGTCGCAGGGGGCCGGTGGCCAGGCCAGTTTTGCGCTGGTGGCAGCGGCTGTCGGGGAGCAGCGAGTGCGGGCATCAGCTTGCCGTTCGCCCACCGTGTTTGAAAAGGGGTGATGCATGAAGGCAGAGCCAAGAGTGGTGCTCAATGTAGGCTGTGGCCCCAAAGGGCGTGGGCATGGTTTTGCGGGCCTGGCCGACTGGCGCGAGCTGCGTATGGACATCGATCCAGGCGTGGATCCCGATGTGCTCGGAACGATGACAGATCTGGCTACCGTGGCCACGGGATCGGTCGACGCCATCGTGTCGAGTCACAACATTGAGCACCTTTACCCGCACGAGAGGTGTTGGCCGCTACGCTTCAAGCATGTGGATTTCCGCGCTGCGTGGGTCAGGTCCGGCCCGAGCAATTCGACTTGTGGATGCTCGCCTCCAAAGCCGACCTGGACGATGGTGCCCTGCAACAACTGGCCCGCCGTCACCTGCCATTTTGACCGCGCACCGCCGCGTGCTCGGCGCACCACGCTTGAAGCAAGTCCTAGGTCCTGTCTGACGCTAGGCCGCCGCAGGCTCTGAAGGCTCGGCCCGAGGGCCACCGGCCTCTGGCGGGGACGCTGGGCGACCTCGCGGTACGCCAATATGCCGTTCATTCAACTGGCGGTAATGCCTGCCTCCTTGATCAGCTTGCCGTAGCGATTGAGCTGGGCCTTGAGCATGACGGCCAATTCGGCCGGTGTGTTGCCGACCGGTGTCAGGCCCTGGGCGGCAAACTGCTCCCTGACGCCGGGGTCGCTCAGGGCCCGGACCACCTCGTTTTGATATTTGTCGGTCACGGCTTTGGGTGTGCCCGCCGGCGCCATGATGGCAAACCAGGAATTCATTTCATAGCCGGGCAGGCCAGACTCGGCGATGGTCGGCAATTCAGGAAACTGCGCCAGGCGTATGAGTGCCGGTATGCCCAGGATGCGCAGCTTGCCGGCCTTGACCAGGGCACTGACGGTGGCAATGCCTTGCAGACAGGTTTGCACCTCACCGGCGGCGGTGCCGACCGCTGCTTGCGTGGCGCCCTTGTAGGGTACATGGGTGAGTTGAATGCCCGCCTGCATTGCGAACAGGGCCATGGCAATGTGCTGCGGGCTGCCGTTACCGCCAGAGCCGTAATTGATTTTGCCCGGCGCCTTGCGCGCCGCATCGATCAACTCGGCCGCCGTCTTGATGGGCGAATCGGCCGACACCACCAAGGCCCATTCGATGGTGGCCACCAGTGAAACCGGCTCAAAGTCCTTGAGGATGTCCCAAGGCATCTTGCTGTAAAAGCTCGGCAGCATGGTCATGATGCTGTCGTTGAAGCCGCCCACGGTGTAGCCGTCGGGCGGCGACTTGGCCACCCGTTCGGCGCCGATCAGTCCGGCCGCACCGGCCTGGTTCTCGATCGCGATGCCCACGCCCAGGTTGGCCGACATTTTTTGCGAGACGATGCGCGCTGCGTTGTCGACCGCGCTGCCTGCGGCCAACGGGATGATCATCTTGATCGCCTTATTGGGATAAGCGCCTTGCTGCCCCCAGGCCTGGCCGCCCAGAAGGCCACTGGCCGCGATCAGGCCGGATTGAACCAAGCTACGTCTTTGCATCTGCGCTCTCCTGTTTCAGGCGGTGGTTTCTGCCAAGGTCGGCACACCGAGTTGGCCGGCCACTGCGTCGAGTTCGCGCAGCAGCGAGGATGGGATGGCAATGCCGTTCTTGAGGTGGTGCTCTCGTTTGAGATGACTTTGCTCGCCGGGCACCCAGATCCGGTCATGGCCCGGCATGCGCTCGCTGGCATGGATTTCCTGCACCAGCTTATCGACACGCCGCTTGAAGGCGCCCACATCGCCAAAGGCGGCTGGATCGATCACGCAGATGGCCTGACCGGTGTTGGTCACACTGGTGTCGTCGTTGTTGAAGTCGACCACCTCGGTGCCCATGGCAGCGCCATTGAGCGTGCCGGCCAATAGGCCAAACACCATCGACAGGCCGTAGCCCTTGTAGCCGCCAATCGGAAGCAAAAAGCCTTCCTCACGGCGGTGGGGATCGAGCAGGGGCTGGCCCTGGCGGTCGATCATCCAGCCCTCGGGCATCATTTGACCGAGCATGGCTTTGGATTTGACCTTGCCGTAAGCGGCCACGGTGGTGGCCATGTCCAGCACCACCGGTGCCTCATTTTCCGTAGGCAACGCCACTGCGATCGGATTGGTCGACAGCAGCATGTCCAGACCGCCCCAGGGCGGCAGGTGGTTGGCATTGCCGACCGCAAAATACAGGCTCACCATGTCTTGAGCCAGCGGCATGCGGGCATACAGGGAGGCGGGCCCCGCATGGTTGCTGTAGCGGCTGCCGACCCAGGCCACGCCGCAGTTGCGGGCCTTGGCCATGGCCAGTTCGGCCGCCCGTTTCATCACCAGGTGGCCCATGCCGTTGTCGCCGTCGATCAAGGCGGTGGCGGCTCGCTCTTCGACCACCCGAATGTTCGGCGTGACGTTGACCGCGCCCCCAAGAATGCGGCGGATATAGACCGGCACGCGAATGACGCCGTGGCCGTCCGAGCCTTGCAGGTCGGCTTCTGCCATGAGCTCGCCGACGGTTCGGGCGTCGCTTTCGGGCAGGCCCACCGCCTTCATGGCGGCGAAGATGAAGGCGCTGATTTGCTGGTGGGAGACGTTCAGATCAGTCATGCATCATCTTTCGGCGCAGTTCGAGCACGGCGCAATCGGGGCTGGACAAGACAGGCACAGCGCTGTGGCGCTGGGCCAAAGGCTGGGCGGCTGCCATTGAAAACTGGGCCAGCATCACCGCGTCGCAGCCTTGCAAGCCGGCCAGGGCGGCAGCGATCTTCTGGTGATGCAGTTCGGCATTACCGCGTTGGAGGTCATCCATGGCCTCGGGGACATGAGCGGTCTGCACTTGCATGACGATGCCGCGGCTGCGCGCCGTGGCTTCAAGTTCATCGACCATGGACGCAATTGACGGCTCGAAGGTGGCCAGCAGGCCCAGCCGCAGCACGGCGCCCTTGGGCTGGCTGGCCAGGGCCAGATCAAACATGGCCTGATTGGGCTTGAAGGTCGGAACGCCGCTGGCCTGCGCGACCGCCTCGATGGCCGGACCGAATGCCGAGCAGGTGAACAAAAGCGCCTGGCAACCACAGCCGAGGGCATAGTGTGACAGATCGACAAAGCGTTGACCCATCGCGGCCGTCAGCTGGCCATCGCGCGCGCGGTCAAGCGACAGGCTGTCGTCCAGGATGTTCTGCAGTTGCGCTTGCGGCCAGTGCTGGGCGAAGGCAGATGCAATCGGTGTTACCGCCAGTGGAGTGGCATGGATCAATCCAATTCTTTGCAAAATTTATACCTGTTGGTGCATGTATGCCCACGAGACGGGCGGGGAAAAAGCAGGGTGCCGTTCCATCAGCCAATGTAGATACTTCACCGCCTCTGTGTGGCTAGGAATTACCCGAGCGATGGGCGGGGCCGCACATCTGCTGGCATCGGCATTCGACTTTAGGCGCTCTTCTTGAGGAATACCGAAGTTGGCCCGGCTCTGCCCACCAAGCGGTAGTCATGCTCAGCCATGCGCCGGGATATGTTGGAAGTGAGCAGTTGAGAAACATCGTCCGAATAATCTTCGACGGTGACCACCGTCGGTCGCAATGCGTCGAGATCGATTTCCTGGAGGATCAGCTCGTCACATCCCTCAATGTCGAGTTCAGGTAGTCGACCGCTGTCACCTGGCTGGCTCTGAGCAGCGCACAAATGCCGGTGGCCGGTACGGTGACCGATTTGCCATGTCGGCGCTCGAGCCCTACGCCCTGATGGACAGTCCCTGTGGCTGAAATCCCGCTCGCGTTGTCGAAGGCCTCGGGGGTCAGGAGCGAGACTTCGCGTAAGCCCGACTCATATTGGTTCTGAGGGACGACGGCCGTCTATCTGTTGTCGGCTTGCGGGCGGGTTTTGTTGAAAGCCTGGATGGTCTGCGCATTGGCATCCATGTTGTAACCGCGCTATGCCTTGAGCCGGAGATAGGCGGTGTTCGAATGGATAAAGGGGGGGCAGCAACCGAGGTCAAGTTTGGTGCCGCTTTTTTGGCTTTTTGGAAACAGCTTTCGAACCAGGATGTCTTCGCCCCATGGCCCAAAGTGTCCCTCGACGCTGTTGGACAGCAGTGCGCTGGCGAGTCTTTGAAGTTTGATCATCGGGGTCTGCCTTTGGGGCCGGGGTGGGTCCTATGCCTGACGCTAGGCCGCGGCAGGCTCTGAAGGCTCGGCCCGAGGGCCAGCGGCCTCTGGCGGGGACGCTGGGCGACCTCGCGGTACGCCAATATGCCGTTCATTCCTGGCGCGAGCCAGCGTGATTTGGCGCTGGCGCTCTGCAAAGCTGCGCCTTTGCTCGGCGCTCAGGCTGGCGTGGCAGCGCGGACAGCTGACGCCGGCCTCATAGAGCGGTGAGGCCTTGTCGAGATCGCTTAAGGGGTGGCGGCAGGAGCGGCACAGTTCGAAGTGGCCGGGCTTGAGGTCGTGGCCCACAGCGACGCGCTCGTCAAACACAAAGCACTCGCCTTGCCAAGCGCTGGCACTGGCCGGTACTTTTTCTAGGTATTTGAGGATGCCGCCTTCGAGGTGATAGACCTCGTCAAAGCCCCGGGTGCGCATGAAGGCAGTGGATTTTTCGCAGCGGATGCCGCCGGTGCAGAACATGGCCACCTTGGGTTTGCAGCCGTCTTTTTCAGCCAGCAGGCCACCGGGCTGCATTTGCGCTTCCACCCATTGCGGCAGCTGTGAAAAGCTTTGGGTTTGGGGATTGACCGCGCCGGCAAAGGTGCCGACCTGGTATTCGTAGTCGTTCCGGGTGTCGATCAGCACCACATCGGGCTGGGCGATCAGCTCATTCCATTGCTCGGGCTTGACATAGCGGCCCGCCATGCGGCTCGGGTCTATGCCGTCGACGCCCAGCGTGACGATTTCCTTTTTGAGCTTGACCTTGAGGCGATAAAAAGGTTCACGCTGGCTCCATGACTCCTTGTGCTCAAGTTCGGCCAGCCTGGGATCGCTGCGCAGCAAGGCGAGCAATTGGCGTACCGAAGTCTCTGGGCCCGCCACGGTGCCGTTGATGCCTTCGCGGGCCAGCAGCAAGGTGCCCTTGATTTGGCGCGGCTGGCAGAAGTCAAACAGGCGGTCGCGCAGCTCGCTGTAGTCGGGCAGCTCGACAAACTTGTAGAGGGCGGCGGTCAGGAACTCGGACATGGCGCGGGCAGAGGAAGACGCAAGCGGGCATTGTCGCCGACCCGCCAGCGGCCGCTGGCGGCGCTGGCCCCGGCAGTTCTATCCCCCAATGCCCAGCTTCAGCGCTTGCGCCCGCCCAGCAGCCCGCCGAGCACGCCGCGGACAATCTCTCGGCCTACCGAGCTGCCGATGGTGCGCACCGCCGACTTGATCAGGGTCTGGGCCACGCCGTCGTGCCTGCCGCCGCGTGGACCGGTGGAGCCGAACAGTGCATCGCTCAGGCCTCCCATCACGGTTGTGGCCACTGACCCCGCTGTCGAAGAGCTTCCTGGCGTTTGTTGCGCCGCCGCGTCCTTTCCACCGCCTGGGGCGGCTGCAACGAGCTTCTCATAGGCTGACTCCCTGTCCACCGTCTGCTCATAGGTGCCGGCCACGAGGGATGTGCGCATCAGTTCCTTGCGCTGTTCGGCCGAGATCGGTCCGAGCTGGCTGGCCGGCGGCACCACATACGCACGCTCGGTCGGGCTGGGGCTGCCCTTGTTGTCGAGCAGGCTGACCAGCGCTTCGCCGACGCCGAGCTCGCCGATGGCCTGCTCAACATTCAGGCCTGGCTTGGCCCGCATGGTCTGGGCAGTGGCCTTGACCGCTTTTTGGTCGCGTGGGGTGAAAGCACGCAGGGCGTGCTGAACACGGTTACCCAGTTGGGCCAGCACGCTGTCGGGAATGTCCAGCGGATTTTGCGTGACGAAGTACACACCCACGCCCTTGGAGCGCACCAGTCGCACCACCAGCTCGATGCGTTCGACCAGTGCTTTGGGCGCTTCGTTGAACAGCAGGTGAGCTTCATCAAAGAAAAACACCAGCTTGGGCTTGTCCAGATCGCCCACCTCGGGCAGGCGCTCGAACACCTCCGACAGCATCCAGAGCAAAAACGTGGCGTACAGCCGGGGCGAGTTGAGCAGTTTGTCAGCCGCCAGCACATTGACCACGCCGTGGCCCTGGCCATCGGTCTGCATGAAGTCGTCGATGTTGAGCATGGGCTCGCCAAAGAACTGCGTGCCCCCCTGACTCTCCAATTGAAGCAGTCCACGCGCAATGGCCCCCACACTGGCCGTGCTGATATTGCCGTAGCTGGTGGTGTAATCCTTGGCGTTGTCGCCCACATGCTGGAGCATGGCCCGCAGGTCTTTGAGGTCGAGCAGCAGCAGGCCCTGGTCGTCGGCGATCTTGAACACCAGGTTCAGAACACCGGCCTGGGTTTCGTTGAGGCCCAACATGCGCCCGAGCAGCAGCGGTCCCATATCGGAGATGGTGGCGCGCACCGGATGTCCTTGTTCGCCGAAAACATCCCACAATTGGGTCGGGCAGGCCTGGGGTGCAGGCAGGCTCAGGCCGCGGTCGGCCAAAATCGCCTTGAGCTTGTCCGATGGCTTGCCCGGTTGACTGATGCCGGTCAAGTCGCCTTTGACGTCGGCCATGAATACCGCCACGCCCAGGCGCGAGAACTGTTCGGCCAGGGTTTGCAGGGTGACCGTCTTGCCTGTACCGGTGGCGCCGGTGATCAAACCGTGGCGGTTGGCCAACTCAGGCAGCAGCAGGCATTGAGCTTGGTCGTTCTTGGCAATCAGCAGCGGTTCGGCCATGGTGAGGTCCCTTTTTGGGGGCAGTCGGTGTGAAAAGTAAAATGCGCACCCAAGGTTAATTCAAAATCAAGAGGTTTCTCAGTGGCCGGACACAGCAAATGGGCGAATATCCAGCACCGCAAAGGGCGGCAGGACGAAAAACGCGGCAAGATCTGGACCCGGATCACCCGCGAAATCATCGTCGCGGCCCGCTCCGGCGGCGGCGACATCAACATGAACCCGCGCCTGCGTCTGGCCATCGACAAGGCCAAGGCGGCCAATATGCCGGCCGACAACATCAAGCGCAATGTTGACAAGGCCACCGGCAACCTGGAAGGCGTCAACTACGAGGAAATTCGCTACGAGGGCTATGGCATTGGCGGTGCGGCCATCATGGTCGACTGCATGACCGACAACCGGGTTCGCACGGTGGCTGAGGTTCGTCACGCTTTTTCAAAATACGGTGGCAATATGGGCACCGAGGGCTCTGTGGCCTTTCAATTCCGCCACTGCGGGCAGTTCATCTTCGCGCCCGGCGCCAGCGAGGACCGGGTGATGGAGGTCGCGCTGGAGGCCGGTGCCGAGGATGTGATCAGCGACGACGAGGGCGCGATCGAGGTGCTGTGCCCGGCCGCCGATTTCGAGGCGGTCAAGAAGGCCTTCGACGCCGCCGGTCTGCAGCCTGAGCTGGCTGAGGTCACGATGCGCGCCGACAACAGCATAGAAATGAGCGGCGAAAGCGCGCAGAAGATGCAAAAGTTGCTCGACGTCCTGGAAGACCTGGATGACACCCAGGCGGTCTATCACAATGCTGAGCTTAGCCTTTGAGTGGCTCAGAAGGAAATCGGATGAAGGTTCTTGTTGTAGGTGGGGGCGGTCGCGAGCATGCGCTGGCCTGGAAGCTGGCGCAGTCGCCCTGGGCGCAGTCGGTTCATGTGGCCCCGGGCAATGGCGGTACCGCGCTCGATGAGCGCTTGAACAATGTGCCGATCAGCGATGTCAGTGCGCTGCGGCAATGGGCGCTGGACAACAAGATCGGGCTGACCGTGGTCGGCCCAGAGCAGCCGCTGGCAGCTGGCATCGTTGATGAATTTCGGGCGCACGGCCTGCGGGTCTTTGGCCCCACGCAGGCTGCTGCTCAACTCGAGAGCTCCAAGGCTTTCTCCAAGGCCTTCATGAAGCGCCACGGCATCCCCACGGCTGAGTACGAGACCTTCTCTGACCCGGCGGCCGCCCACGCTTACATTGACCGGCAAGGCGCGCCGATTGTGGTCAAGGCCGATGGCCTGGCCGCCGGCAAGGGGGTGGTGGTGGCCATGAGTGTGCAGGAGGCCCATGAGGCGGTCGACTTCATGCTGCTCGACAACACCCTGGGAGTCAGCCACAACGCAGGCGGCGCCCGGGTGGTGATTGAGGAGTTTTTGGTGG
>JBAXEN010000007.1:0-31846 GCA_037140415.1 Betaproteobacteria bacterium
GTTGTCGCGGTATCGCCCATGACCATCTCGATCTGATCGAAGGACACATCGAGTTCTTCAGCGGCCATTTGCGCAAGCGCGGTGCGGGCGCCGGTGCCGAGATCGACTTTGCCTGAGAAGATCGTGATGCGATTATTGGGGCTGATCACAAGCCATGAATCGATCGCATCGTTGGCCACAGACTTCGGTGGACGCAGGGTTGAGGCCGATTCGATGGCCGCATCGGCGACGCGTGCGCCCAACATCGAGAAGCCCACAGTCAGTGCGCCGGACGCCTTCAAGAAAGCGCGGCGATCAAAACCAGATTGAGTGGCATTCATCTTCGCCTCCTCAGGCCGTTGCTGCACGCTTGACCGCGGCAACGATGCGTTGATGGGTGCCGCAGCGGCAGAGATTACCGGCCAGCGCGTTGCGAATATCGTTCTCGCTGGGGTTGCGATTCTTGGCCAGCAACGCCGCGGAGCTCATGATCATCCCGTTGGCACAGTAGCCGCACTGAGCAGCTTGCTCGGTGATGAAGGCTTGCTGCAGCTTGCCAGGCGCGGCAACCGTGCCCAGGCCTTCAAGTGTGGTCACTTCGCCCTTGACACTGCTGATCGGCAGCAGGCAGGAACGCTGCGCCTCGCCATTGACATGCACGGTGCAAGCGCCGCACTGTCCGAGGCCGCAGCCAAAGCGCGGGCCACGCAGCGCGAGGTTGTCGCGCAGGACATAAAGCAAAGGGGTGTCAGCGTCAGCGTCGACCGTTCGCGCTTTGCCATTCACCTTCAGGTTAAATCGAGCCATGGATACTCCTCGTGGGATCGACGCTCTGAACGGCGTCCTGGCCATACTACAAGTAACCGGGGCCTTGCAACATAGGTGAACTATGGACCTGACAGCGACGTTGGCCTGAATTTGACCACCTGTCGACAGAAAATTCACCGAAAAATAACACCAAAGAAGTAACCATACACCCCCCCTTGTAATGCGCAGCCCAGGGGATTGAAGCGGGCTACAGAGTCAGGAGCCCAAGGCGAAGCCGAGCCGCCCAGCGCCCCCTCGGGCTTGCTTATGGGCTGGGCGCTGCCCCGGCGCTGTTGGCACGCCACTGGGCCAACGCACTGTGACCGGCCACCCAGCCGCTGGCCAGGCAGGCGGTCAGCAAATAGCCGCCGGTGGGGGCCTCCCAATCGAGCATCTCGCCCGCACAAAAAACAGTCTGTCCAGGGACCCTTCTGGCCCGCAGACGCAGTTGCCCATCGACACCCACGCCCAGACAAACGCCGCCCGCACTGCTGATGGCCTCTTCCAGGGGGCGTGCGGCGCGCAAGGTAATAGGTAAGGCCTTGATGGCTGCAGCCAGACGAAGGGGGTCTTGCCAATCGCCAGGCGCCAACAACTCGTGCAGCAGCGCCGACTTGATGCCGGTCAGATGCAGCCGCCCTTTCAAATGCGAGGCCAGCGAACGCGAGCCGCGGGGCCGCGCCACCTCGGCCAGCACCTGTTGCGCAGAGCGGTCGGGCAAGAGGTCCAAATGGAAGGTGGCGCTGCCTTGGCGGCCGATCTCATCGCGCAGCAGCGCAGAGGCGGCGTAGATCAGGCTGCCTTCGACGCCGGAATCGGTGGCGACGAATTCGCCTGGGCGGGAAAAGCTGCGGCCCCGGGAGTCGGTGAAGGCCAGGGCCACCGACTTGAAAGGCTGGCCGGCATAACGACTGCGAAAGAACTCGGACCAGCCACTGCCTTGAGCACCGGCTGCATCAAAACCACAGTTGGAGGGCACCAAGGGCTTGAGCGCTGCTCCAGCCTGCGCCAGCGTAGGCTGCCACAGCCCGTCCGAGCCCAAGCGCGACCAGCTGCCGCCGCCCAGGGCCAGCACCACCACAGAGGCAGCAACGGGCTTGGGGCCGGTGGGCGTGTCGAACAACAACTGCCCATCGGGGCTCCAGCCCGGCCAGCGGTGGCGCATCGACAGCTGCAAACCGGCACGGCGCAATTGATGCAGCCAAGCGCGCAGCAGGGGAGCTGCTTTGAGGTCGCGCGGAAAGATACGCCCGGAGGAGCCCACGAAGGTCGCGACGCCCAACGCCTGTGCCCACTGCACCACCTGTTCAGGCCCAAATTCGGCCAGCCAGTCGCCCACCACGGTCGCTTGCTCGCCATAGCGACCGACAAAGCGGTCGAGCGGCTCGCTGTGACTGAGGTTGAGACCGCCGCGCCCAGCCAGCAGGAATTTGCGTCCCACCGAGGCCATGCTGTCAAACACACGCACCGGCACGCCGGCGTCCGTCAGCACCTGCGCGGCCATCAGCCCGGCCGGGCCGCCGCCGATCACCGCAACGTCCTGGGCCGCTGAGCCCCTTGCTTGAATGTCTAATGTGCTGCCGTTGACGGACATGGTGCAAATGCAGCCTGTTTGAAAAACAGTCATTATGGTCGGCCGTGCGGAGCCGGCCTGGCACGGCACATCAGGGCGAGGGCTCAGGCCGCGCCGAGGTCGACCTCGAAACAGCGCCCCTGGGCGGTCAGAAAGGCTGCCTTGACGGGCTGGCCGGGATGCAGGGCCGCCACGGCACGCGCGTAGGTCTGCAATTGCTGCAGCAACTGAGTCTGGCTCTGCGGGTCGGCATGGGACTTGAAATCAATCACCCACCAACTGCCGTCGCGGTGCTGAACCAGCCGGTCCAGGCGCATCAGCTGGCCGGCGTAGGCGAGCTCGACCTCGTTGCCCTGCCACAGCACATCGGCGCTGCGCCAAACCCAGGCGCCCTCGCCTTGCAAGATGCGCTCGGCCGCCTCACGGGCGCTTTGTGCCTGCAAGGCATCCAGTCCAAATTCGCGCGCCGCCATCCGCAGCTGCGGCGCGTCGGTGCTGCCCCACTGCAGGAGGCGGTGCATGGCCAGACCGATACGGGCTGAGGCAGAGGGTGGCTCGGGTGCCAGGCGTCGCTCGGGTCGCTCGGCGCCCAGGACGGCTGGAAGATCAGGCAGGACCGGCAGCATCACCGGCGCAGGCACGGCCGCCGCCAGCGCGGGCGCCGCGCCGCTGACTTCGACCTCCAGCGCCTGTTCGAACAAACGCTTCCACCAACTGCGGTCACTGTCGCGGTGCGGCTCGCAGGCTGACATGGCCAGCAGCTGGCGGGCACGGGTCATGGCCACATAAAGCGCATTGAGCTCCTCGCGCTCGCGCTCAGCCAGGTCGCTGGCGAGCAGATCTGCGGCGCAGGCCTGGGGGCGGCTTTCACTGAGCAGAAACACAAAACGCTGGGGGTGTTGGCTCTCGCCCGGCCAGTCGACCAGCACGCCCATGCTCTCGGCGGCCCGCTGCGGCGTGTCCGTATCGAGGAGCAAGACCAGCTCCGCCTCCAAGCCTTTGGCGCCGTGGATGGTCAGCAGCCGAACCGCCTCGCTGCGCAGCGAAGGCGGCGCTTCGATCAGCCCGGCCTTGAGCGCGCGCACCAAGGCATAGGCGGTGAGGTAGCGGCCGCCTTCATGGCCCAAGGCGGCCGCCAGCAGAGCGCGCAGGCGGGCCAACACCGCATCGCGCTGCAGCGGCGCAGCAGCTGCAGCATAGCGGGCCAGCAGGTCGGCATCGTCGTAAATGGCTTGCAGCGCGTCGTGCGGAGGCAGGCTCTGCAGCCAGGTCTGCCAGCGGGCCAGGCGCGCGCCCAGCGGCCGCAGTTCGCTGGCCTGCGGATCGTCAAGTTCAGGGACGCTGCCCGCCGGTGCGAGCAAGAGGCTGAGCCAGGCGTTGCCAGTGCGACGGGCCGCCAGGGCCAGCGGCACCAAGGCGCTGCTGTCCAGCCCGAAGATTGGCGAGCGCAGCACCCGGGCCAATGAAAGGTCGTGCAGGGGCGAGACCAGCACGTCCATCAGTGCCACCAAATCCTGCACTTCGCAGCATTCAATGAGCGCGATTTTTTCGCCGATGTCGGCCGCCACGCCGTGCGCCGCCAGCGCCTGCTGCATGGGCAAGAGGCTGTCACGCTTGCGCGAGAGGACCATCACATCGCGCGGCTGCAGCGCGCGCACGGCCAGTTGCGCCAGCAGCCAAGCAGCGGCCTGACGGGCCTCGGCCTCGCGTTGGCGCTCCTCAGGCTCCCAGCGCGGCTGGCTCAGACTGTCCCGCCAAACCGGCTGCGCCGCAGCCGGCGCCTGCGCCCGAGGCACCACCGGCAGGCGCAGCACCTGCCCGCGCTGGCTGGAATCGGTACTGTGCGGGCGAAAGTCTGGATAAGCGTCGCTGCGGGCCGCATCGGCCATGACCGCATTGACCGCCGAGATCACCTGCGGCGCGTTGCGCCGGGTGTGATCACAGCTGAGCACCTGTCCGCCCAAAGCCACTCGCACGAACTCAGCGGCCGAACGAAACACCTGGGGCTCGGCCCGCCGAAAGCGGTAAATGCTCTGCTTGGGATCGCCGACGATAAACACGCCGATGGTCCGCGCGGCGCCGGCATAACTTTGCAGCCAAGCGCGCAGTGCGTGCCACTGAAGCGGGTTGGTGTCCTGAAACTCGTCAATCAGCAAATGCTTGATCTGGGCATCGAGCCGCTCCTGCATCCAGCCTGCGAGCTCCTCATCGCCCAGCAGGTGCAGGGCGGCACTTTCGACATCGTTCATGTCAATCCAGCCGCGCTCGAGCTTGACCGCCTTGAACTGCTCGAGCAGCAGGCGGGCCAGCACGATCATCTGCTGCTGGTAGGTCCAGGCCTGCTCTTGCCGCTGCATGGCAAGCAGCTCCAGGGCCAGGGTCTGCGCCTGCCGCAAGGCCTCATTCGAGCCAGACTTGCCAAATTTGCGCGGCTGCCGGTCATTGGCTTGTGCAGTGAGCAACGCGTTAAACAGGCCATCGACGTCCTGCGCCTGCAAAGCGGCTTCAAGATCCACCCCGCACTGAGCAAAGCTGGGCGCGCTCAGTCCCTTGAGCAGGTCGGCCGCTTCTTGCAGCAAGGCGCGCTCACCAGGGCGCTTGAGCAACTCTGACCAATGACCCAGTCCGGCACAGGTCGAAAAGACTTGCGCAGGCGTTTTGACCGAGCCTTCCAAAACGCCCGCAGCGTCGGCCCTTTCAAACTCAATGCGCTTGTCCAGCGCCGCCTGCAAAGCCTTGTCGGTCTGCGAGCGTCCATGAGCGCGGACCAAGGCGTCAAAACGCTCCCGCGCATCGGGCTGGTCAAGCAAGCTCGACAGAAAGCGGCGCCAAGCCAGGCTGCGGGCCTGGCTATCGTCTTCGAGCAATTCATGGCGCACGGGGAGCTGCAAGCGCTGCAGCACCGCCACCGGCGCGCTGCGCAGAAGGGTCGCAAACCAGCCGTGAAAGGTGCGAATCTGCACAGACCGCCCGCTGGCCAGCAACTGCGCATGCAGGCCGCGCAGGCGTGCGCAAGCCCGAGCAGCCGGCGCAGCCTCATCGAGCCCGCCGACGCCACGCTCGCGCAGCGCTTGCAGCAAGGCCTGATCGTCGGCCCGCGCATATTGCAGCAGCCATTGCTGAAGTCGCTCGCGCATTTCGCCAGCGGCCTTGCGGGTGAAGGTGATGGCCAAAATTTCCTGCGGATGGCAGGTCGGCTGCTCCTGCGCGTCCTGCGCCAGCAAAGCCCTGAGCATGCGCGAGACCAGCATCCAGGTCTTACCGGCGCCGGCGCAGGCTTCCACCACCACGCTGCGCTGCGGGTCGCAGGCAATCGCATAGAACTCCTGAGCCGATACGCTGTGCTGGTCGACCCGAAACGCTGGCTTGACGTCGCTCATGAGGACTGGCCCGCCGGCAAAAAATCGCGCCGGCACAAGCCCCTCGCTTGGCAATAGCTGCAGGACTGTCCCTCCCCCAGGGCCCGCAGCGGCTCGGCGGCGGCCAGGCGAGCCATGTCGTGATGCACGCCGGCCAGCAATTGCTCGCGCAGCGCCGCCATGTCGGGCAAGGCGTGGGCACGGGTCTGCCCCCGCTCGCCCAGATTGAGGTATGCGGCGCCTGCCGCCTGCTCGCCAACGAGGGCCGCGTAGAACGCGAGCTGCGTATCTTCACCGGCCTGTTTGATGCGGGCGCGGGTTTTCTCATTCGCCTCGGTTTTATAGTCGAGCAGCAGCAGCTGATCTTGGGCATTGCGGTCGATGCGGTCGATCTTGCCGACCAACTTGATGTTATCGATCCAGCGCTCAAACCATTGTTCGGCCTGCATGAATCCGTGACCCTGGTCTTCATGCTCTGCCAACCATTGCAGGTAGCCATCGCGCAGCGCCGGCAGACCGGCAGCGTGAGGCAAGAATTCGGCCGCATCCAAGCCCGCCTCAGCCCGCGCGCGCTCGGCGGCCTCGTCGAAGAGCGCGGCGCGCACGACCAGCTCGGGCGCCGGGCTGGCGGCAAGCGCCTCATGAAAGTAACGCAAGCTCGCATGCAGCCAGTTGCCGATGTCGCGGCGGTCGAGCTCGACATCGAGCTCATCGTCGGCACTCAGGCCGAGCTGGCGCAGCGCAAAGAAACGGTAGGGGCAGGCCCGCAGGTCTTCATAGGCCGAGGCCGACAGCTGCGCCAGGGGCAGGCGGTGCCCTTGGGCCTGCGCCGGCTCACAGCTCTGGGTCTCGATCTGCCGGCTGCGGCGCCAATCCGGCGCGGCGGCGCCGACCCCACCGAGCATCAGCTCCTGAACCAGCGGCGAGGGCATGACCGCCTGCCCACGCTCGCTTTGGCGCCAGAGCAGGTCTAGCTGCGGGTGCTGCAGGGCGTGCAGCCAGGCCTTGCGGTTGCTGAGCATCAAGTCCTGGCGCGAGGGCAGACCCAGCAAGTCCCGCTGGCGGCTGGTCCAGGGCCCCGGCGGCGTGGGGCTGGCGGGCCAGTTGAGCTCATCGGCACCCGGCATCACCACAGCAGCGAGCGTGCGGCCCACCAGCTGGCCCAAGGGCAGCACCAGCACCTGCGCATCAGGGGGGTGCTCTGGGGTGAACAGGCCGGACTCCAGACACAGTCCCACCCAATAGGTAAAGTCGGACAGCGTCAGGCTTTTGCGCTGCGCTTGCAGCTCGGCCTGGTCGTCCTCGCGCAGCCGCAGCGCATCGATCACCGCCTGGCCAGCTGTATCGGCCTGCAGAACTTGCCACTGGCCGCCATCGCCGAGCGCGCGGCGCAAGCCGGCCAGCCACAGGCTCAAGGGCCTGGGCTTGCGCATCGCATCGAGCCAAGGGGCGACCTGCGCGGCCAGCGCATAGGCCTGCGGCTGACCACCCGCAATATCCGACCAGCGACGCACGCCGCCGCGCCGCAGTTGCGCTTCGGCCTCGAGCACCAGCTGCCCATCCAGGCTGCGCACCTGCTTGAGCCAGGCCAGCACCTCGTCGGTCGACGCCCGCGGCGCCACGGCGCGCAGCAGACCCATCACCACGGCGGCAGCGTGGGTGGTCGACAGGGTCCAGCCGGTTTCATCGCGCACCGCCACAGGCTGCGCGGCCAGCAAGGCCCGAATGCGCCGGGTCAGCGCCCGGTCCTGAGCCACCAATCCCACCGGCTGCAGGCCGGCGCGCAAGCGCTCGATCACGCAGGCGGCGGCGCGCTGTGCCTCCTCCTCGGCGTCGGTCGCCGGCTGCAAATGAAGCTCGCCCGGCGGACCGGCATCGCCGGCCAGGGGCAAGCTCAGCGCCCGGGGCTGTCTGGCCTCCAACAAGGCCTGCGGCAGCGGGTCGCTCTGCCAGCCTTGCAGCACCACCAACAAAGCGGGCTGCTGCTCAAAAAGAATGTCGGTGAGGTAGCTCGAGCTGGCGGCCCAGGCCAGCGCCAGTTGAATCACGCTGGCCTCCAGCCTGAGCACCTCGCTGTCGAGCCCGACCGTCAGTTGCGGCAACAAACGGGCCTGCCAGTCCGAGCGCCCAGCCGGCGGCACAGCGGCGGCCAGTCGGGCCAAGGAGGCGGCCGCCTCCATCAGGCGCGGCGCAAGTACCTCGCGCTGCGCGCCCAAGCCGCCCCGAACCAGCCATTGCTCGGCATTGAGCAAGTCCAGCGCCGGGTCCTCGCGCAAATCTTCGGCCGCAGGGTCAAAGCCGCCCCGCTCTGCCCACACACTGCGGGCCCAGTTCTGGGTGGTCTCAAAGCGCGGCAGGTACGACGCTCCACCGGCATGCTGCACCCAGGCCTGCCGGGCCAGCACCATCAGCTGGGCATAAGGCACCAGCACCACACACTGGGACGGGTGACAACCGTGCTCGTGCAGCAAACGGCTCAGGTCTTGTGCAAGTGCTTGCCAGCGCCGGTCATTAAAGTGCATGCGGGAAGGGGGGAACGGTTCAGAAGAAGAAACCGGAGCTGGGCGCACCGTCCGGGCCATGTTGATCAAGCTCGCCAGGGCCTGCGGCTACGCGAACAGTCGGTTTCTGCCACAATTTATCCGAATTATCCAGAACCCCGCGAAAGGACGCCCACCATGGCCAGCGAATTGATCAAACATGTCACCGATGCTACTTTTGAAGCCGAAGTCCTGCAGTCAAGCCAGCCGGTGCTGGTCGACTACTGGGCTGAGTGGTGTGGCCCCTGCCGCATGATTGCCCCCATCCTTGACGAAGTGGCCACCGGCTACGACGGCAAGCTGCAGATCGCCAAGATGAATGTCGATGAAAACCAAGACATCCCGGCCAAATTCGGCATTCGCGGCATTCCCACCCTGATGCTGTTCAAGGGCGGCCAACTCGCCGCCACCAAGGTCGGCGCCCTGAGCAAGGCGCAACTGACGGCCTTCATTGATCAGCAGTTGGCCTGACAGGCTGTCTGCAGTGGACAGAGGCCGCGCAAGCGGCCTTTTTTACGACCGGCAGGCGCCAGGGAGAGTCGGCCGATTTGTCTGTCATAATTCCTGCTCTAAGCGCAGCTGGCCGTCGAGCCAGCCGGGGTCCCGGGCCTGATCGGCCTGAGCAGTTTCCTGCCCCCAACCTTCCCCCTTTTTTTGTGCGCATCCCCACCGGGGATCAACCCTCACGCAGGATCATCCATGCATTTGAAGGAACTCAAGGCACAGCATGTGTCTGAAGTGCTCAAGCAGGCCGAAGCCCTTGAGATCGAAAACGTTGGCCGCATGCGCAAGCAGGAGCTGATGTTTGCCATCATCAAAAAGCGCGCCAAAACCGGCGAGACCATCGTCGCCGATGGGGTGCTTGAGGTGCTGCCCGACGGCTTTGGCTTCCTGCGCGACCCGGATTCGAGCTACACCGCCTCGACCGACGACATCTACATCAGCCCCAGCCAGATCCGCCGCTTCAATCTGCATACCGGCGACATGATCGAAGGCGAGGTGCGCACGCCCAAGGACGGCGAGCGCTACTTTGCGCTCAACAAACTCGACAAGATCAACGACCGGGCGCCCGAGCAGAACAAGCACAAGGTGATGTTCGAGAACCTCACGCCGCTGTTCCCGCGCGAGCAGTTCAAGCTTGAGCGCGAGATCAAGGCCGAGGAAAACCTCACCAGCCGCATCATCGACATCATCGCGCCCATCGGAAAAGGCCAGCGCGCCCTGCTGGTGGCGCCGCCCAAGTCGGGCAAGACGGTGATGATGCAAAACATCGCCCATGCGATCACCGCCAACTACCCGGAAGTGGTCATGATGGTGCTGCTGGTCGACGAGCGGCCCGAGGAGGTCACCGAGATGCAGCGCAGCGTGCGCGCCGAAGTCATCTCCTCGACCTTCGACGAGCCCGCCGCACGCCATGTGCATGTGGCCGAAATGGTGATTGAGCGGGCCAAGCGCCTGGTCGAGCTGGGCAACGATGTGGTGGTGCTCCTCGACTCCATCACCCGCCTGGCGCGCGCCTACAACAACGTGCTGCCCTCCTCCGGCAAGGTGCTCACTGGCGGCGTGGACGCCAACGCCTTGCAGCGGCCCAAGCGATTTTTCGGCGCTGCCCGCAAGATCGAGGAAGGCGGAAGCCTGACCATCATCGGCACCGCACTGATCGATACCGGCAGTCGCATGGACGAGGTGATCTTTGAGGAATTCAAGGGCACCGGCAACTGCGAGATCCATCTCGACAGGCGCCTGTATGAAAAGCGCGTGTTTCCTGCCATCAACCTCAACCGCAGCGGCACCCGCAAGGAAGAGTTGCTGCTGGCCCCTGAGATCCTGCAGAAATCGCGCATCCTGCGCCAATTTATGTACAACATGGACGAGATCGAATCCATGGAGCTCATGCTCAAGAACATGAAGGCCACCAAGAACAACCACGAATTCTTCGACCTGATGCGCCGTGGCGGCTAGGCCCCGTCCCAGGCTTTGCCGAGCGATCGGCGAAAGATGACATAATTGCAGGTTTTGGCGGAAAGTGCTCGGAAATTGGTCCGTGTGGCTGCCGCAGTATCCAAGGAAAGACCATGAAAGACGGCATTCACCCCAACTACCGCGAAGTTTGCTTCCTGGACATGTCCAACAACTTCAAGTTCGTCACCCGTTCCTGCGTGAACGCCAAGGAGATGATCAAGATGGATGATGGCCGCGAGCTTCCTCTGTTCAAGCTCGACACCTCGAGCGAATCGCACCCCTTCTACACCGGCACTCAAAAGTCGGTGGACAACATGGGCGGTCGGGTCGAGAGGTTCCGCAACCGCTTTGGCAAAACAGCCGCCAAATAAGCGCGTTAGCCCGGCCCCAAAGCAGCCTGATTTCAGGCTGCTTTTTTTTCGCCCAGCCGCTCTATAAGCTCCCCCGGCCGCGCGCAAGCCCAGCCAGACAAGCAGCGGGCACAATGAGAACCTAGCCCTTCTGAGCTGTCACGCCTTGAACCAGCCCTCGCCCGCCATCGTCGCCAACGCTGCCGTCAAGCGCTTGCCCCGCGCAGCGCTGTGGCTGACGTGCTTGGCCTATGTGCTGGCTGGATTTTTGGGGCGTTCGCCCTGGAAAACAGCCGATGCCACAGCCTTTGGCACCATGCAAGAGATGGTGCTCGGCCTGGCCGATTGGCTGCAGATCCAAAACCTGGTCGGCAGCTATGACGGCCTGCTGCCCTTGTGGCTGGGCGCAGGCGCGATCAAGTTGCTGCCCTTTGTAGCGGCCGATCAGGCCTCGCGACTTCCCTTCATGCTGCTGCTCGGGCTGGCCCTGGCCAGCACCTGGTACGCCGTCTACCACCTGGCTCAAAGCCCGCAGGCGCAGCCGGTAGCCTTTGCCTTCGGCGGCGAGGCGGGACCTCGCGACTACGCCCGCGCCCTGGCTGATGCAGGCCTGCTGGCGCTGCTGGCCTGCCTGGGACTGGCCCAGATATCGCACGAGGCCACCTCTGCCCTGGCCCAACTGGGATTTACCGGCTTGCTGCTGTATGCCCTGGCCGCCGCGCCACAGGCCCCCAGGGTGCGCAGCGCCGCGCTGGCGGGGCTGGCTTTGGCCGGCCTGGCCTTGAGTGGAGCGCCGGCGATGGCCCTGATCTTCGGTATCGGGGCAAGTCTGATCGACGGCTTGCGCCGTGAAGACGCGCAAGCGCCCTGGTCGCACAGATCATGGGCCTGGTGCCTGCTGGCCATCACCCTACTGATGGCCTTGCTGGCCCTGAAACTGGACCTGTGGCAATGGCATATCGATGTGCAGCAGTGGGAGCAAGCCGCCCGCCAAAAATCCCTGAGCGCCTTGCTGCGACTGTTCGTCTGGTTCATGTGGCCGGCCTGGCCACTGGCCTTGTGGACGCTCTGGCAATGGCGCCGCCAGCTGGGCAGCCGCCACGTGGCCCTGCCGCTGTGGTTTGTTCTTGTGGTGATGACATCGACCCTCATGACCACCGCCTCTGACCGGGGCCTGCTGCTGGCCCTGCCCGCGCTGGCTGCGCTGGCCGCCTTTGCCCTGCCCACGCTCAAGCGCAGCGTGTCTGCCCTGATCGACTGGTTCACCCTGATCTTCTTTACCGTCTGCGGCATCACCATCTGGGTGATCTGGATTGCCTTGCAAACCGGCGTGCCACGCCAGCCGGCGGCCAATGTTGCGCGCCTGGCGCCTGGCTTCGAACACAGCTTTTCGCTGCCGGCTCTGTGCCTGGCGCTGCTGGCCAGTCTGGCCTGGGCCTGGCTGGTGCGCTGGCGCACCGGGCGCCACCGCAGCGCCTTGTGGAAGTCACTGGTGCTGCCCGCCGGCGGCGCGGCCTTGTGCTGGCTCTTGCTGATGAGCTTGTGGCTGCCCCTGCTAGACCATGCCCGCGGTTACCAGCCCATGGTGCGTCAGGTGCTGCAACAGGTCAGCCCGAAGGAGTGCGTCGAAATCCTGGGACTGTCGGTGGCGCAGCGCGGCGCTTTGCGTCACCACGGCAGCCTGGAGCTGCGCGAGGCCCAGCGGCAGACGCAGTGCCCGGCCCTGTTGGTCGACAGGTTGGCTCAGCAGCGGATCGCGCAAGAGCTCGATGCCGCCGCCTGGACTTTGGTGGGCGCCGCCCGCCGACCGACCGAGAAAGCCGACGATCTGCTGATCTACCGTCGCAGCGCCCCATCGGCCGAGTCGGTCAAAGCCGGTGAGTGAGTGGCGCATCCTCGGCCGCCATGCAGCGACCGTGCTGGTCGGGCAACTGGCCATCATGGCCTTCGGCGTGGCCGACACCATCATCGCCGGTCGCCACAGCGTCGAGGCTCTGGCCGCGCTGTCGGTGGGCTCGGCCATTTTCATCAGTGTGTATGTGGCCCTGATCGGCATCGTGCAGGCTTTGCTGCCCATCTGGGCCGAAATGCGGGGCGCCCGGCGCGAACTGGCCCTGGGCGTCTCCGTACGGCAGAGCCTGTATCTGTGCGTGGCGGTGGGACTGGCTGGCACCGCCGTCTTGCTGCTGCCCGGTACCCTGCTGGGCTGGGCCCGGGTGCCCGCCGCCATGCTCGGCCAAGTGGAGGACTATCTGGCGGTGTTGGCCATCGCCTTTGTTCCTACGCTGCTGTTTCGGGTCTACAGCACGCTCAATCAAGCCCTGGGCAAGCCGCTGCTGGTGACCTGGCTGCAGATCGGCGCCCTGGCCGTCAAGATTCCGCTGTCGATCTGGCTGGTCGGTGGTGGTGCGGGCATGCCGGCCCTGGGCGCGGCCGGCTGCGCCTGGGCCACGCTGGTGGTGAGCTACCTGCAACTGGCCCTCGCCTTGCATCTGCTGCGCAGCCAGGACATCTACCGCCCCTTTCGGTTGTGGGCGCCGATGGAGCGCCCCGACTGGGCGCAGCTCAAGCAGTTCCTACGGCTGGGGCTGCCGGGGGGCTTGTCCTATTTGGTGGAGGTGACCTCCTTTACCCTGATGGCGGTCTTCATTGCCCGCCTGGGTGCGGTGGCCGCCGGCAGTCATCAGATCGCTTCGAGCATGACCGCGGTGCTTTATATGGTGCCGCTGTCCCTGGCGCTGGCCACCAGCGCACGGGTGTCTTATTGGATCGGGCGGGGAGATCCGCTGCAGGCGCGTCGGCTGGTTTTCATGGGGCTGGGCCTGGGACTGGTGTTCGTGCTGTGCACCACCGGCCTGGTGGCCTTGCTGCACCAGCAAATTGCCAGCCTGTATTCCCCCAATCCCGAGGTGGTCCGGCAGGCGGCCGTGCTCTTGCTGTGGGTCACGCTCTATCACCTGGCCGACGCCACGCAGGCGATGTGCATCTTCCTGCTGCGTTGCTACCGGGTCACCTTGCGCCCACTGCTGATCTATGGCGTCATGCTCTGGGGCGTGGGCCTGGCCGGCGGCTACTGGCTGGCGTATGAAGGGGGGCAACTCGGTCCCTGGCAGATCGCAGCCCAGGCGACGCCGCTGAGCTTTTGGGTGGCAGCCACCGCAGCACTGGCGGTGGTGGCGCTGAGCTTTGTCTGGCTGCTTTACCGAGCCGTAGAGCGCAGCCGGCACGGCTGGCCCGCCGCTGGCATTCAAGCAGCCGTCAGTTGAGTGTGAGCGTCGGCCGGCGCAGTCGGTGCTGACACAAGCAAAGGCTTGACCCTGCTGGCCGGCAGCACAATGGCAAAGCGCGAACCTCGACCCACGACACTCTCGATTTTGAGCACAGCGCCATGGCGTTGCACCACATGCTTGACGATGGCCAGCCCCAGGCCGGTGCCGCCACTGTCGCGCGAGCGGCTGCGGTCGACCCGGTAAAAACGCTCCGTCAGGCGCGGCAAATGCTCCGGGGCAATGCCCGGACCACTGTCTTGCACCGCAAACTCACCGCCGCCGTCGGGCAGCAAGCGCCAGCTTGCACTCACCCGCCCTGGCGCGGGCGTGTAACGCACCGCGTTGCTGACCAGATTCGAAAACGCGCTTTGCAATTCAGAGGCCGCGCCGAGCAGTTCGGCCGGGCCCTGCAGCTCGAACTGCATCTGGTGCTCAACCCGCCCCATGTAGGACGACAGCGCCCTGGCATCGAGCTCACACTGCGCCATGACCGTCTGCACGGATACCGACTCGCCCAGGCCCGGCAGTGGGCTGCCCTCCAGGCGCGAGAGGGTCAGCAGATCGCTGACCAAGGTCTGCATGCGCTGTGACTGAGTGGCCATCAAGTCCAGGTAGCGGCGCACCTCCTGCGGTGACAGATCGAGGGTTTGCAGCGTCTCCACAAAGCCGGCCAGCACCGTCAAGGGCGTGCGCATTTCGTGAGAGACATTGGCCACAAAATCTCGCCGCATGGCCTCGGCCTGCTCGATCAAGGTGACATCGCGCGAGAGCAGCAAGCGCCGCCCTTGGCCATAGGGGTGCAACTGCAGCGACAGCCTCACCGGCCGGCTGGGCGTGCTGGCGCGCCCAGCCACCAGCACATCGGTGCTGAAGTCACCGCCAGCGGCATAGGCGCTGAAATTAGGATCGCGTATCAGGTTGGCCACATACTGCCGAAGATCGCGCGTGCCATCGAGCCCCAGGTGCTGGGCCGCCGTCTGATTGCACCACTCAATGCGTCCCTGTACGTCGAGCAAAACCACACCGTTGGGCGAGGCCTGAATCGCCGCCAACATGTCCTGGAGACGCTGCTGGCTGTCTTGCTGGGCGCGGGCAAATGCTTTGAGCAGGCGCAGCGTGCGATCGACGACCTCCGCATGGCGAGCGGCTCGCGGTGGCTCTTGCGCATTCAAGCCTGCCTCACCTTGAGCGGGGCCGCTCAGCTGCATTTGGCGCAGCCAATCAAGCAACTGTTGCCGTTGCCAGGCATCGCGCACGGCCATGGTCAATGACGCTGCAGCCAGACCCAACAGTGCCCCCGGCCATGCCCAAAGCAGAGCGCCCGCCGCCCCACCCGCGCTCATGGCAAGGATCAGGGCGGGCAAGCGTGCTGCCACTACTTGGACTCCTGCAAGGCCGTGCCGCTCAAACGATAACCGGCCCCACGCACCGTCTCAACCATGGCGCCGGCCTCACCCAAGGCTTCGCGCAGACGCTTGATCTGAACGTCCACCGTTCTTTCCTCGATGAAGACATGGTCGCCCCAAATCTTGTCGAGCAGCATGGCTCGGCTATGGACCCGCTCGGCATGTCGCATCAAATACTGCAAGAGCTTGAATTCGGTCGGGCCGGTCTTGAGTTCCTTGCCGCGAAAGGTCACCCGGTAGGTGGCAGCGTCGAGCACCAATTCACCAACCTGTACCGAATCGCCGATGGCCTCCGGCGCACGCCGGCGCAGGACGGCACGAATTCGCGCCAGCATCTCTTGGGTGGAAAAAGGCTTGGTGATGTAGTCGTCAGCACCCGCGTCAAGACCCTGCACCTTGTCGCCCTCTTCGCTGCGGGCGGTGATCATGATGATGGGAATGCCCTTGGTGCGGCCTTCCTGACGCCACTGGCGCGCCAGCGTCGTGCCACTTTCGCCAGGCAGCATCCAGTCCAGCAAGATCAGATCGGGCAGAACAGCTTCTACCTCACGCTTGGCTGCAGCACCATCGAAGACCACCGTGGGCGCAAAGCCGTTGTGCCTGAGGTTGACGGCAATCAATTCGGCAATGGAAGCCTCGTCTTCCACCACCAGCACCCGAGGCAGCTTTCTCATCGGACGACCGACTCCACATTGTCCATGGAGCGGTGACGCACATCCTCGCCCTTGACGATAAAGATAATTTGCTCGGCGATGTTCTTGGCATGATCGCCCACCCGCTCAATCGCCTTGGCCAGAAACAGCAGATCCAGGCTGGGCGAGATGGTCCGGGGATCGCCCATCATGTAGGTGATGAGCTTGCGCAAAAAGCCGTTGTATTCGTCGTCGAGCGCGTTGTCTTCCTTCATGATGTCCAGGGCTACGGCGGTATCGAGCCGGGCAAAGGCATCCAAGGATTTACGCAACTGACCAGCGGCCAACTCAGAGGCCACCCGCAACTCATGGCTGGGCAGGCTGCGCGGTGAGCCGCTTTCAATGATGGACAAAACCATGCGCGCCATCCTTGCGATTTCATCGCCAGCACGCTCCAGGTCGCGGGTGGTGCTGGAGATGGCCATGAGGAAGCGCAAGTCCCGGGCTGTCGGCTGGCGCCTGCCGATGGTGGTGATGATCTCGTGATCAATGTCCACCTCCATCCGGTTGAGCCGCGATTCGTTGTCAAGCACCTGCCGCGCCGACTCGGTACTCAGGTGGATCAGGGCATAAACAGCCTGGTGCAACTGCGATTCCACCAAGCCGCCCATCTCCAGCACATGGGTGGAAATCGAGTTGAGCTCGGCGTCGAACTGGCTGGAAATATGTTTATCACCCATGGTGAGCTCCTTGTGCAATGATCGGCGATCAGCCAAAACGGCCGGTGATGTAGTCTTCCGTCTCGGTGCGCTTGGGCTTGAAGAAAATCTGCTGCGTCTGGCCAAACTCAATCAGCTCACCCAGATACATGTAAGCGGTGTAATCGCTGCAGCGAGCAGCCTGCTGCATATTGTGGGTGACGATGGCGATGGTGTAGTCCTTCTTGAGTTCGTGCACCAATTCCTCGACCTTGCCGGTTGAAATGGGGTCCAGCGCCGAGGTGGGCTCATCGAGCAGCAACACCGAGGGCTTGACCGCCACGCTGCGCGCAATGCAAAGACGCTGCTGCTGCCCGCCCGACAGGCTCATGCCGTTTTGCCCCAACTTGTCCTTGACCTCGGTCCACAAGGCGGCCTTGGTCAGCGCCCATTCCACCCGATCGTCCATATCGCTCTTGCCCAGATTTTCATAGAGCTTGACGCCAAAGGCGATGTTGTCGTAGATGGTCATGGGAAAGGGCGTGGGCTTTTGGAACACCATGCCGATGCGTGCGCGCAGCAAATTCAAATCCTGCTTGGGGTCCAAGATGTTCTGGCCGTAAAAGCGGATCTCACCCTCAGCGCGCTGGCCGGGATAGAGGCTGTACATCCGGTTGAGGGTGCGCAGCAGGGTGGATTTGCCACAGCCTGAAGGGCCGATGAAGGCGGTGACCTTGTGCTCGGCCACATCCATATTGACGTTCTTGAGGCCCTGAAATTTTCCGTAGAAAAAGTTCAGGTTGCGCACTTCGAGCGCATTTTTGCTGTTCACAGCCTCAGCGGCAGCGATGGCGGCAGCGGTATCGTTCATGGGTCTTTCCTAGGGGGATCGGACGAATCAGGCGCCGGCCTTGTCGCGCAAGAACACGCGCGCTAAGACATTGAGCACAAGCACCGCCAAGGTAATGACCAAGGCGCCCGCCCAGGCCAGACGGATCCAGTTTTCATACGGGCTCATCGCAAACTGGAAAATCACCACCGGCAGGTTGGCCATAGGCTTGCCCATGTCGGTGCTGAAAAACTGATTGTTCAGGGCCGTGAACAACAGCGGTGCGGTTTCGCCGGAAATGCGGGCCACTGCCAGCAGCAAGCCGGTGATCACCCCACTGCGGGCCGCGCGCAGGGTCACCATCGTGGTGACCTTCCAGCGCGGCGCACCCAAGGCAAAGGCGGCCTCGCGCAAGCTGCCGGGCACCAGGCGCATCATGTTCTCGGTGGTGCGCATCACCACTGGGATGGCAATCAGCGCCAGCGCCAGGGAACCGGCGTATCCGGAAAAATGCCCCAAGGTGGAGACAGCGATCGCATAGACGAACAGGCCCAGCACAATGGACGGGGCCGAGAGCATGATGTCGGTGATGAATCGGGTGAATTCTGCGGTTTTGCTGGTGTCGCCAAATTCGGTCAGGTAGATGCCGGCCAAAATCCCAACCGGCGTGGACACCAACACGGCCAAACCCACGATCATCAGGCTGCCGACCATTGCGTTGCGCAGACCGCCGCCTTCAGAACCAGGGGCTGGGGTGTCATTGACAAAGATCGACCAGTCCAGCGCCGCCAACCCATTGCCAAACAACACGATCAGGATCCACAGCAAGGCACTCAGGCCCAAGGCCATGGCCACCATGGACAGCACCATGCCAATTTGATTGGCCCGGCGGCGGCGGGCGTAGAGGGTGGACGACTTCAGAGCCATCGGCAATTGCTTGGGATCGGGTGACATCAGTTGCCCTTGGAGCGCTCGGCCCGGTTGATCATCCACTTGGCCAAGGCCAGCACCACAAAAGTGATGACGAACAGCAAAAAGCCCAGTGCGAACAAGGTGTTGAAGTGCAGGCCCTCGGCCTCGCCAAACTCATTGGCCAAAACAGAGGCGATCGATGTCCCCGGCGAAAACAGCGAGGTCGGCAGCCGGTTGGCATTGCCAATCACGAAGGTCACCGCCATGGTCTCACCCAGCGCCCGGCCCATGCCCAGCATGACGCCGCCGATGACGCCCTTTTGGGTGTAGGGTAGGACCACCTTGCGAACCACCTCCCAGGTGGTGCAACCCAGGCCGTAGGCGGATTCGCGCAAAATCGCTGGCGTGATCTCGAACACATCGCGCATCACGGCGGCAATGAAGGGCAAGATCATGAAGGCCAAAATAATCGCCGCCGCCATGATGCCCAGCCCATTGACCGCACCGCCAAACATCCATCCCACCAGAGGCATGCCGCCCAAAACCGATTGCAAAGGCGCCTGCACATAATTGGCGAAGACCGGTGCAAAGACAAACAGGCCGAACATGCCGTAGATGATGGACGGCACCGCCGCCAGCAGCTCAATGGCCACCCCCAGCGGACGACGCAACCACACCGGGCAGGTTTCGGTCAGGAACACGGCGATGCCAAAGGCCAGAGGCACCGCAATCAGCATGGCCAGACCGGCACTGATGAGCGTGCCCACAATGGCGATGGCTGCACCGAATTCGCCCTTGACGATGTCCCACTCGACATACCAGAGAAAGCGCGCCCCAAATTTAGCGAAGCTCGGCCAGGCATTGATAAAGAGCGAGACGATGATGCCCGCCAAGGCAAGCAGCACCAGCAGGGAAAAGGCCTGGGTCAGGCGGTGAAAGATCCCGTCCTGCAGGTTTTGCCGGCGGGCAATGGCGGCCATGCTGGCGCTGGGCGCGTGGCTGGAAGCGGGGGAGCTGGTGTTCATGGTGGCGGCCTGCATCTGAGATCACCTGCAATCGTAAGCGCTCTGGGGAATTCAGACCCACCGACCGGCCGCTGGCAGGCGATGGGTCCAGCCTGGCCGGATGCGGCCAGGTTCGAACATCACTTGGTGTTGATCTGCGACCAGACCCGCTGGCGAATCTGCGCGGTCAGGGCATCGGGCAGGGGCACGTAGTCAAGATCCGCGGCCATGACCTTACCGTTCTTGAAAGCCCAGTCAAAAAACTTGAGCACCTCGGCCGACTCCGCCTTGTTCGCAGGCTGCTTGTACATCATGATGAAGGAGGCCGTGGTCACCGGGTAGGACTTGGCGCCAGGCTGGTTGACGATGGACAGGCCCATGCCAGGAACGCTGAACCAATCAGCACCGGCAGCGGCGGCGGCGAAAGTGTCGTCATCGGGCATCACATATTGGCCATCGCGATTTTGCATGGCCATCGCCGGGATCTTATTGCGCTTGGCGTAGGCGAACTCCACATAGCCCAAAGCACCCTTGGTGCGGCCGACGTTGGCAGCCACACCTTCATTGCCCTTGCCGCCCACCGAGGTCGAGGCCGGCCATTTGACCGCTGCGCCTTTGCCCACGGTGTCGGCCCACTCTTTGCTGACCACCGACAGATAGTCGGTCCAATTGAAGGTGGTGCCCGAGCCGTCGGCGCGGTGCACCACGGTGATGGCCAGATCGGGCAGTTTTTTGCCGGGGTTGAGCGCCGCCAGCTTGGGGTCGTTCCACTTGGCGATTTTGCCCATGAACATCTCAGCCAGCACCGGACCCGTCACGCGCAGGTCGCCGTTGGCAAAACCGTCTAGGTTAAACACCGGCACCGTTCCACCAATAATGGCCGGAAACTGCACCATGCCGTCTTTTTCCAGCTCCGCACCGGTCAAGGGTGCATCGGTAGCACCAAAGGCCACAGTTTTGGCGCGAATCTGCCGAATGCCACCGGATGAGCCGATGGACTGATAGTTCAAACCAACGCCAGTCTCTTTTTTGTAGGCTTCAGCCCATTTGGCATAAATCGGAAAGGGAAAGGTAGCGCCGGCACCGGTGATGTCAGCTGCCAGGGCCGGACCCACGACCGCAAAGCCGACCACGGCCAGGCTCACTGCCTTGAGAAAACTGCGCTTGGTGTTCATGACAAAGTCCTTCAAAAAGATGGGAACGAATTTCGAATAGGGTGAATTTAAGGCCCTTATGTGACAGCCATGTGACAAATCGTCCTTCGGCGTCACATGCGTGAACTGTGATCGAACTGTGATCGAACTGTGATCGCCCTGGACCTGCTATCAAAGCCTTCCACAGCGCCAGCCAGAGTCAAGTGCGACCACGGCGCGGACCTGTTGACCCCAGAGCGGGGTCGGACCGACTCGGCCTGAGCCTGCTTCAACACAGCGCCGTCATATTTTTGTCACGAGTCAGTCATATGATGGTGAACTTAAGGCTCCCTTGGGGCCCGCGCTTAACGCCCTCAGACCCACCCACCCATGCAAGACGGAACCCGGCTGGCCGCGGTAGACCTCGGCTCAAATAGCTTCAGACTAGAAATCGGTCAACTCGACCACGGCTTGATCCGTCGCACCGACTACCTCAAGGAAACGGTCCGGCAAGGCGGCGAACTCGACTCTGATCGAAACCTCACGCCGCAGGCCATGCAGCGAGGCTGGGACTGCCTGGCCCGCTTTGCCGAGCGCCTGTCGGGCTTTAAGCGCCAGCAGGTGCGAGCGGTGGCCACCCAAACCCTGCGAGAAGCCCGCAACCGGGACGAATTCCTGGCCCAGGCCCGCAAGATCCTGGGTTTTGCCATCGATGTGATCCCCGGCCGGGAGGAAGCCCGCCTGATTTATCTCGGGGTGGCCCATCTGCTGCCTCACAGCGAGGAGCGCCGCTTGGTGATCGACATCGGTGGACGCTCGACCGAGATGATTCTGGGTCAGCACCTGCAGGCCCAGACCCTGGAGTCTTGGCGGGTGGGCAGCGTCAGTTGGTCTCACAAATACTTTCCCGATGGCCAGTTCACCGAGCTGGCCTTTGAGCGCGCCGAGGTGGCTGCCAAGGCGGTGCTCGAAGAGGCCCTGCCCGCCTTTTCTCGCCTGCATTGGGACAGCGCCTATGGCTCCTCAGGCACCGTCAACGCGGTCGCGGACGCACTGCAAGCCAGTGGCTGGGAGGCGGGCGTGATCAGCCAAGAGGCCCTGGACTGGCTGCTCGACAAGCTGCTGCGCGCGCAAAGCGCCGATCGCATCAAGCTCGAAGGCCTCAAGGATGACCGGCGAGCGGTGATCGGCGGCGGGGTCAGTGTGCTGCGGGCGATCTTTTCTTTGTTGGACATCACCGAGATCAAAGCGGCCGAAGGCGCGCTGCGCCATGGCGTGCTCTACGACCTGCTCGATCGCCAGGACGACCAAACCGATCTGCGCGCCAGGACGGTGGAGCACCTGATGCTCAAGTACCGGGTGGATGCGCGCCAGGCGGCGCGGGTCAGCCGCACCGCGCAGGCGCTGCTGGCACAGGCGCCGCCAGAACACAATCTGCAGCGCCTGCAGCGCAAGCTTGATTGGGCGGCGCAGTTGCACCACATCGGCAGCCACGTGTCTCATCAGGAATACCACAAACACGGCGCCTATCTGCTCGACCATGCCGATGCGCCCGGCTTTTCGCTCGAGGAACTTCACCGACTCAGTCAACTTGTGCTCGGCCACCGAGGCAAGCTGCGCAAGATGGAGCACTGGTTTTCAGACCCGGTGTTCATGCGCCAACTTTTGAGTCTGCGTCTGGCCGTCATCCTCTGCCATGCGCACCGAGACCCCGAGCTCCCAAGCATTGGCTTGCACCAAGACGCGCGCGAGTTGCGACTGTCGGTCACCCGTGACTGGGCCTTGCGCTACCCCCAATCCATGCATCTGCTGACGGAAGAGTGCGCAGCATGGAGCAAGACGCCTTGTCCCTGGGCTTTGCGCAGCGATTGAGCCGCAGTCGGCTGCGCCGTCAGGCTGCTGCGGGCTTGTTCACAGGCTGCCTCGCTGCGAAGGAGCGGCTCCCATCTGAAAAGGCATGTCACTGGGGCGCTTGCAGCGGCCGCAAATTGCCTCGCCTCTAAAAACGGTATAAACTGTTTATACCGTTTAACCAGGAGATTGCCATGGCCACCATTGCCCGAAAAACCCCCGCCGCAACTCGCACCTCAACCCGCAGCGCAGCGCGCAAGACCGTCGCAGCGACGGCCAAGCCCGCTGCAAAGCGCAAGCCCGCCGCAAAGACCAAGCCTGAGCCGGCTCCCGTGGCCACTGCCAGCCCTGCGCCCTCTGCCGACCCTGCAGCGCCAGCCCAACAAGTCGCCAGCAAGGCAGAAAAAGCGGAGAAAGCCAAGAAGCCCAAGCTGGTGCGCGACAGCTTTACCATTCCCAAGGCCGAGTACACGGTGATCGACACGCTCAAGCAGCGCGCGGCCATGATGGCCATGACGCCCAAGAAAAGCGAACTGCTTCGCGCTGGGCTGATGCTGCTGGCCGGTCTGGGCGATGCGGCCTTGGCCAAGGCCTTGACCGCCGTGCCGACCATCAAAACCGGGCGTCCTAAGGGCTGAACGCGTTCTGGGCAAGGCCTTGGCCAGCTGCGCCGCTGGCCAGGTCTGGGCCTAGCGCAGATCGGGCGAGTGAACCGCCAGCAGCACCGTCTGGCTTTGGCCATCGCGCTCACGAGAGCGCAGCCACCAAACGCCCCCTTTGCGCACCGACAACTCCAGCTGCGGCAAGCCCAGCAGGCGTGCAGCGACCCGGCCCAGCGTGGGCTGGTGACCCACCACCAAAACAGGGTGCTTGCTGTCGGGCCACTGCGCAGCCTGCAACAAGTCGTCAACACTGCGGTCCGGCGCCAACTGCTCGCATATCTTGAATTTACGCCCCAGGTTGAGCGCGGTCTGCTCGCAGCGCAGCGCCGGGCTGACCAAAATTCGGGTGGAATCGCTCATTTGATGATCGAGCCAGACGGCCATGCGGGCGGCATGCTTTTGCCCGCGACCGGTCAGGCTGCGAGCCAGATCGCGGCGCACCATCTCCTGCTGATCGTCAACCGGATCGGCCTCCTGTGCATCAGCGTGGCGCCACAAAATCAGGTCCATACTCACCTGCTCTTGCTGCCCATCACGCCGTAGCGGGCCATCAGCGCCGATTGAGCGCTGTTTCGGCGCTGGCGTGGCGCGGGCTTGGCGGGCAAATAAGTGCCATCGGACTGAAGTTGCCAGGCGTCGCGACTGTCATGAAGGTAGGCCACCAAGCATTCGTCGATCAAGCGCTGGCGTATCACGGGATCTGTCACCGGCCAGGCCAACTCGACCCGGCCGAACATGTTGCGGTTCATCCAGTCGGCGCTCGAGAGGAACAAGCTGTTCTCCTGACCATCACTGAAGTAGAACAAGCGCGAATGCTCTAAAAAGCGGCCCACCACTGAGCGAACACGAATGTTGTCGGTTTGCCCGGGCACTTGCGCCGGCAACATGCAGGCGCCCCGCACAATCAGGTCGATCTGAACGCCCTGCTGGCCCGCTCCGATCAGTGCCCGAATCAGCTTTTCGTCGGTCAAGGAATTCATCTTGGCCACGATGCGGGCCTGACCGCCTTTGGCAGCAGATCGGGCCAGCGCCTCGATCTTGTCCATGAGGCTGGCATGCAAAGCATGCGGGGCCACCAGCAGGCGGTTGAGCTTGGGCAGGCGACTTTGGCTGCCCAGATGATAAAAAAGATGTTCCACATCCTGGGTCAACACTGGATCGGCCGACAGATAGCTCACATCGGTATACAGGCGAGCGGTGCGGGGGTTGTAATTACCGGTAGACAGGTGCACATAGCGTTTGATGGAGCGCCCTTCCCTGCGGGTCACCAGCAGCATCTTGGCATGGGTTTTCAAGCCTAAGACGCCGTAGACCACCTGGGCTCCAATCGATTCGAGCATCTCGGCCCAATTGATGTTGGCCTCCTCGTCAAAGCGGGCCTTGAGTTCGACCACCACCATGACTTCTTTGCCCCGGCGTACCGCCTCACGCAGCAGCTTCATCATTTCGGAATCTGAGCCCGTGCGATACACCGTCTGCCGTATCGCCAGCACCTGGGGGTCTTCCACCGCCTGGCGCAAGAAGTCAATGACCGCATCAAAGCTTTCAAACGGCTGATGCAGGCACACATCGCCCTGCTTCAAACGTTCAAACAGGTCCTGCCCCAAAACCAGCTGTCGCGGGTAGCCGGCCTGATAGGGGGGCCACATCAGGGCGGGGTCGGCGACCAAGTCGATCAGTTGGGTGAGCCGGTTGAGGTTCACCGGACCATGGACCCGGTACACAGACTGCACGGGCAGTTCGAACTGCTGCAGCAAAAAGTCGACGAGAAACTGCGAACAACCCGAAGACACCTCGAGCCTCACCGCCTCGCCAAAGTGCCGATGCTCCAGACCGGCGCGCAGGGCCGATCGCAGGTCTGCCACGTCAGCCTCCTGCACCGCCAGGTCCGAATTTCGGGTCACTCGAAACTGGGAAAAATGAAGCACCTCACGGCCCGCAAAAAGCTCGTGCAAATGGGCCCGAATCACGCTTGACAAAGACACGAACAAGCGGCCCTTGCTGCACAGGCGCTCGGGCAAGGCGATGATGCGCGGCAGCACCCGCGGCACCTTGACGATGGCCACCTCGTTGTGGCGGCCAAAAGCGTCCTTGCCCTGCAGGCGAACGATGAAGTTGAGCGATTTGTTGGCCACCATCGGAAAGGGGTGCGAGGGATCGAGGCTGACCGGCACCAGCAAGGGCCGCACTTCGCGCCGAAAGTAGGACTGCACCCAACTGCGCTGCTCGCCATTGCGCTCACCATGGGCCACGATTTCGATACCGCTGCGCTGAAACAGTGGGGTCAAGACGTCGTTGTAGAGCGCGTACTGACGCTCCACCAGGGCATGGGCTGCGGCCGAGATCTGTTCAAAGATGGGCGAGCCGCCATGGCCAGCGCGCGAGGCCTGCAGGTGCGGCGCCATCCGAACCTCAAAAAACTCATCCAGATTGGAAGAAACAATGCACAGGTATCGCAGCCGCTCGAGCAGGGGCACATCTTCGCGGGTGACCATCGACAGCACCCGTTCATTGAAGGCGAGCAAGCTGCCATCGCGGTCGAGCAGGGTCACCGGGGCTTGAGGCGAACCTGCATCGAGCCCGGCGGGCTCGACGGATTTCTTGCGCGACGATGCTGAATTCATGAGATGAGGCTGCGGCCTAGAGCTTTGGTTAGTTTGACTCTAGCCGCTTAATGTGACCGTCTCATGACAATTCGGTTGCAAAATGTCGGCGGTAACGTGACGGTAAGTCCTGGGTCCGCATCATCATCGGCAGATCAGCGGTGTTGAAATCCGGATCCCAGGCCGGCGGCCCCAGCACCTTGGCGCCCAGGCGCAGATAGCCTTTGATCAGCGCCGGCGGCTCTACATCCACGCTGTCATCAAAGCGGTGGACTGGCAGGGGCAGACGCGGCAGCACATGGCAATCGAGCGGAGCCAGGGCGCTGCTGCGAACCTGTCGCCAAACACTGGCCGCGGCCTGCCCTGCGGCCAGGCCCTGATGCTGCATCGGGATGCTGGCGCAACCAATCATGACATCGAGTTGATTGCGCAGCATGAACTGGGTCAGCGCCCCCCACAAAGCCAAAATCACGCCGCCATGCCTGTGCTCGGCATGCACGCAGCTGCGGCCGAGCTCAACCATGCGACTGCGCAGCTCGCGCAGCCGAGTCAGGTCGAACTCAAGATCGGCGTAGAAACTGCCCACCCGGGCCGCCTGAGCCGGCGTGAGCACCCTATAGGTGCCGATCACGGCATCGGTGAGGCTGTCGCGCACCAGCAGATGCTCGCAGTAATCATCGAACAGATCTACGTCGTGACCAGCGAGCGAGCCGCTCAGGCGGGCGCCCATTTCATCGGCAAACACCTGGTAACGCAAGCGCTGAGCCTGCCTGACCTCGTCCAGATGGCGCGCCCAGCTGACGCGCACGCCGCGCGGCGACGCAGTCTCAATCGCATCCGCAGCCCCAGCTAAGGGATGCGGTGCCCCCCTGGGCATCGCAATCGGCGACACGGTGGTGCCAAGCAGGTCTTTCATGATGGCTTCTTGAGCAAAGGCATGTTCGAGGGGGCCGAGGAGCCGCCAGCCAGCACCGGCAGGCCCTGCAACCACTCGCGCGAGCCTGCAACAAAACGCAGGCCACCTGGCGTACTGGCCAGATAGCTCGCTGTTCGCTGCAAGATGGCCATACTGGCTGCTTTGAAAGTGCCTGGCAATGACGCCGGACCTGCTGCTTCGTTCAACCCTGTCGCTTGTCGATAGCTCATGAAAATGGTCTCTTGTGGATTCATGCGCGCATTGTTCGACCCAGCAACGACAGCAATGTGTCGATTGCAAGTCAGTTGTGTGACATAGCCGTCCTGCCCCAGCCTGATCGCTCAAGCGCACTGCTATGCTGCGGCGCACCGATAGGTCTGTGACTCCAGCATGCCCCACGCTATCCATCGCAACGTCGTCCTGCTGGGCCTGGCCCAATTGCTGGCCTGGGGCTCGACCTACTACCTGCCGGCCATGTTGGCTGTGCCGATGGCGCGCGACCTGGGCCTGAGCAATGGCATCGTCTTTTCTGCCTTTTCCTGGGCGCTGGTGGTCTGCGCCCTGCTCGGCCCGGCCGCCGGCTGGGCCAGTGATCGATACGGTGGACGGGCCGTCCTGATGGCCTCCAGTGTGCTGCTGGCAGCGGCATTGGCAGGGTTGTCGCAAGCGCAAGGTACGCTGCAATTGTTTTTCGCCTGGAGCCTGATCGGCGCAGGCATGGCTGCGGGCCTGTACGAGGGCGCTTTCGCGGCCGCTGTCCAGTTTTACGGGCGGCATGCGCGCGGGCCGATCACCGGCATCACGCTGCTCGGCGGGCTGGCCAGCACCGTGGCCTGGCCAGTGTCGGCTTGGCTCGAAATCAGCATGGGCTGGCGTCAGGCCTGCCTGATCTGGGCCGCCGTCCACCTGCTGGTCAACCTGCCGCTCTACAGCCTGCTGCGCAAGCCCACGGATCAAAACACCGCCGCCGAAACAGCGGCCCAAGAAGCATTGCCGGTGCAAGCTGGTGCCAGCCTGAGCGCCGCGCAGCAACAAGGCGCAGCGCTGCTGCTGGCCCTGGTCTTTGCGCTGACCTGGTTCATCAGCACCGCCATGGCCGCGCACCTGCCGCGCTTGCTGCAGTTGCAGGGCATTGATCTGACCACAGCGCTGCTGCTGGCCGGCCTGATTGGCCCGGCCCAAGTGGCTGGCCGCCTGTTGGAGTACACCGTGCTGCGGCATCAGCATCCGCTGCTGTCTGCCCGGCTGGCCGGCGCAATGCACCCTCTGGGCGCCGCCCTGTTCCTGCTCATCGGTGCGCCCGCTGGGGCCTTGTTTGCGCTGCTGCATGGCTTGGGCAATGGGGTGCTGACCATTGCCAAAGGGGTTTTGCCCTTGGTGCTTTTCGGGCCTCAGGGTTATGCCCTGCGCCAGGGCCTGCTCATGGTACCGGCGCGCTTTGCGCAGGCGCTGGCGCCTTTGGCCTTTGCGCTGGCGCTAGACCATTGGGGCGGGCAGGCGCTGTGGCTGAGCGCCGCACTGGGCCTCCTGTGCCTGGGTGCGTTGCTGGCCCTGCCAGAACCCAAGCCGCACAGCTGAGCGAGTTCCATGTGCCGTCGGCGCGGCAAGCGTCGTTTGCACCCGCCCCGATCGTGGAACTGACGGAACCATCAAGCCGGGCGCATTGCCCCAGCCCCATCAAACAGCGACGGCTGTCCGCATGGCGTCCTGCGCCAGACGCATCACGGTGTGCGGCGCTTCGCCCTTGAGCCTGTGGTCGCTCCAGACCTGCCGCCACCGGCGCGAACCGGTCTGCCCATGGCGCAGGCCCAGCATGTGGCGGGCCACCATGGACCACGGCACCCCCTTGTGTGCCTGTCGCTCCATGTAGTCGACCATGGCTTGCTCCACATGTTCACGGCTCAGGCCCGGGTCGGTATCGCCAAAAAATTCAGCATCCCAACGGGCCAGCCACCAGGGCTGGTGATAGGCCTGGCGCCCAATCATCACGCCGTCCACGGCCTGCAGCTGCGCTTGCACCTGCTCGCCGGTGGTGATCCCGCCGTTGATGACGATGGTGAGCATGGGGAAATCGCGTTTGAGCCGGTGTACCAGTTCATAGCGCAAAGGCGGGATGTCGCGGTTTTCCTTGGGGCTCAGGCCCTGCAGCCAAGCATTGCGGGCATGCACGATAAAGGTCTGACAACCCGCCTCGCTGACTTGCCCGACGAAGTCGCGCACGAAGTCATAGCTCTCCACCCGATCAATACCGATGCGGTGCTTGACTGTCACCGGCACACTCACGGCGTCTCGCATCGCTTTGACACCATCGGCCACCGTGGCCGGCTCGGCCATCAAGCAAGCTCCAAAAGCGCCGCGCTGCACCCGCTCGCTCGGGCAGCCGCAGTTGAGGTTGATCTCGGCATAACCCCACTGCTCGCCCAAGCGGGCCGCACGCGCCAAATCGGCCGGCTCGCTGCCACCGAGTTGCAAGGCCAGCGGCTGCTCCTGCGGGTTAAAGTCCAGATGACGGGCCAGATCACCGTGCAGCAGCGCGCCGGTGGTCACCATCTCGGTATAGAGCAAGGCGCGGCGCGATAGCAGCCTGTGAAAATACCGGCAATGCCTATCGGTCCAATCCATCATCGGCGCCACCGACAGGCGCGAAGCGGCGACGGGGGTTTTCAAAAGGCGATTCACCGGGGCAAGCCAAGCAAGCTGGCAAGGTCGGCGGCGTGCGGGTCGATCTCATCTGGAGCTTCGAACAGGCCCTCGGTGACGCCCAATCGGGTGATGGTAGGTCGGGCCTCCAAGGCCAGCCAGCGGGCAGCCGGGCGCCCATGGCGGACAATAAGGATGTCTCTGGCCTGCGCCTGCGCCTGCTCCAGCACATCCAGCCCACGCATGCGATTCGACTTGTCTTGCAACATAGCGCCGGATTTTATGATGGACGCCTCCTTCGTATTGGCCCAGTGAGGCCCCTTCAGACGCGCCGGCTGAGCGCTCATCAGCGCTCAAGCCACTCACCGCTTGCTGTAAATCTGGTCAAAGCTCGCACCATCGGCAAAGTGTGCCTTGTCGGCCTTCTCCCAGCCACCGAAGGCCTGGTCGATGCCGAACAGATTGAGCTTGGGAAACTGCTTGGCGTACTTGGCCTGGGCCTTGGCCGAGATCGGCCGGTAGAAGTTTTTCCCAATGATGTCCTGGCCTTCGTCGCTGTAGAGGTACTCCAGGTAAGCCTGTGCCAGCGCGCGGCTGCCCTTGCGATCCACGTTCTTATCGACCAGCGTCACTGCCGGCTCGGCCAAGATGCTCAGACTGGGGTAGACCACATCGACCTTGTTGCCGAATTCTTTTTCCAGCAGGTACGCTTCGTTTTCCCAGGAAATGAACACATCGCCCTGGTTGCGCTGGGCGAAGGTGATGGACGAGCCGCGCGCGCCAGTATCGAGCACAGGCACGTTCTTGTAGAGCGCAGCCACGAATTCGCGGGCCTTGGCATCGCTGCCGTACTTGCGCTTGGCAAACTCCCAGGCCGCCAGGTAATTCCAACGCGCACCTCCCGAGGTCTTAGGGTTGGGCGTGATCACCGCTATGCCAGGCTTGATCAGATCGTCCCAATCCTTGATGCCCTTGGGATTGCCGGCGCGCACCACCAGCACGATGGTTGAGGTGTAGGGCGAGCTGTTGTGAGGCAGGCGTTTTTGCCAGTCCTTGGGAATCAGCCCTGCGTACTTATGCAAGGCATCGGTATCGCCGGCCAGCGCCAAGGTCGCCACATCGGCGTCGAGCCCATCAATGATGGACCTGGCTTGCTTGCCCGAGCCCCCATGCGACTGCCTGAAGCTCACGTCCTGCCCGGTCTTGGCCTTCCACTGACGGGCAAAGGACTGGTTGAACTGCGCGTACAGCTCCCGGGTCGGGTCATAGGACACATTGAGCAGCGTCTGCGGCGATTGGGCAAACGCTGCTGCGCAGACCAAAGCCGCCCCTGCTGTGCTCATCAAGAAACGCCAAGGGCGTGGAATCAACATCGGCCTTCTCCCAGGTTCGTGAACCCGCATCAAAAGCCGCAACTCTAGGCGGGGACGCCCTTTAGACCAACGAATCTTTATCTATTTATTCATAACCGATTCGTTCATCGGCTGCCTGTCATCCCGAGCATTCGGCGAGCCGCAGAGCGCCACCGGCCATTCAATGCAGGCCTGGCCCTGGCAACAATGATCCGTCAAGTAAGCCAGCAGCTGACTCATTTGGCTCAGGTTGGCGCGGTAGATCAGATGGCGTCCTTCGCGTTCCTGAGATACCAAGTCTGCCTGCAACAACTCCTTGAGATGAAAAGACACCGACGGTGCAGGCAAGCCCAACTGCCCAGCCAGGTCGCCAGGGCACAGGCCGATCGGGCCCGCCACCACCAAAGCGCGAAACAAGCCCAGGCGGTTGACCTGAGCCAAGGCCGCCAATGCCCTGAGCACGTGGAGCTCATTCATCTGGCATCGGCCTGCTGCATCGCTGGCGTGGGCAAGAGCCAGGTCAACCAAGCGCAAGCGGCCAGCATCAGGGCTGAACCGATCAGGGCGTATAGCAACCCGCCCCACTGGTAGAGCAAACCCGAGAGCAAGGTGCCTGAAAAGCGGCCCAGGGCATTGGCCGCGTAATAAAAGCCCACATCCTCGGCCGCCTTCTCACTGCCGGCATAAGCCAGAATCAGATAGGAATGCACAGACGAATTGACCGCGAAGGCAAAACCGAAAACCAATAAGCCGCCAACCACCACAGCAGTGGCCGAACCCCAATGCAGGGCCAAGGCCAAGGCCATCACGGCGGGCACCACGGCCAGGGCGGCCGACCAGGCCCGCGCGGCCGGCACTTCGGCGCTGAGCCCATCGGCGCTGCGCTTGACCCATTTGGGCGCCAGCGCCTGAACCAGCCCATAGCCTATGGTCCAGGCCGCCAGAAACGAACCCACCATGGTGAAGGTCCAGCCGGCTGCATACAGAAAGACCGGCAGGCTCACCACAAACCAAACATCGCGCGCGCCAAACAGCGCCACCCGGGCGGCAGCCAGGGTGTTGATGCCCGGACCTTTGGCAAACAGCTCGCGCGCCGAGCGCGAGGCGCGCGCCTTGCCCATCAGGCGCGGCAAACTCGCCAGCACGCCCACCAGCACCAGGCCGAGCAATGCCGCCATGAGCCACAGCGCAACTTGGAAGCCCAAGGTCTGCAACAACAGCCCACCGAGAAAAAAGCCCAGCCCCTTCATCGCATTCTTGCTGCCGGTGAACCAGGCCACCCATTTAAAGAGCTGGCCGCTGCCTTGCTCCTGGGCGGCCGACTGAGTGAGCTTGATGGCCGATTTGCTGGCGGTCTTGGTCAGGTCCT
>JBAXEN010000008.1:0-30760 GCA_037140415.1 Betaproteobacteria bacterium
TGGTCACATCTTCAGCCTTGACGCCGCGCGCCTCCAGGTTGAGCAGCGAGGTGAAAGTAAAGCCGGTGATGGCGTCGACATCGCCGCGCGCCAGCATGGTCTCGCGCAGCGGCGGGTCCATGGCGGTCCAGGCGACCGCGCCGATGCCGTTGGCCTTCTGGAAGATCGGGAAGGCCCGGCGGCCAGCGTCAAACACTGGTGCGCCCAGCTTCTTGCCGGCCAGGTCAGCCGGGGTTTTAATGCCGGTCTTCTTGAGCGCCATCACCGAGGCCGGCGTGTTGTTGTAGACCACCATGATGGCCACGGGTTTGTTGGGCGCATCGGGGTTGTTGGCATGAAACTCCATGAGCGCAGCCAAGTCGGCAAAGCCCATGTCATAGGTGCCTGAGGCCACCCGGGTGACCGCTCCGCCCGAACCGTTACCCGCATCGACGGTCACGTCGAGCTTGGCATCCTTGAAATAGCCTTTGGCCACCGGCGTGACGAAGAAGGCGGCGGGGCCTTCAAAGCGCCAGTCGAGCTGGAATTTGATCGGGGTGGTCTGGGCTTGGGCCAGGCCCACGCTCATCAGGCCGGCCAAGGCGACGGTGGTTTGCAGAAGGGTGCGTTTTTTCATGGCTGATCCATCAATGGGTTAGGGTGGCAGAGATTTCTGGCACGCAATAAGAGTGCCAGTAGGCTGGGTTGGCGCCAGAGCGTGCTTTGATTTTCGATCCTTGCGGCTTGCTGTGTCGGACTGGTGGACCACCCCTTGCATGGGACATTCCCTTAATCGGTGCAGTGCTGCCGTCACTGCGCTGGGCATTGAGTCGCTGAGCTCGCTCCATGCAATATTGTTTCCTAAAGTGTATACAGTTTGCCTATGGTTGAGCTAAGGGTAAATACTAGGACTGGCATGGCATGTATCCATGCGCTTAGGGCTTGAGCAGATCCAGCAGGGTCCGGGCTACCACCTTGGTGGCGCGGCGCAGGTCTTCGAGCTGCACCCGTTCGTCGGCGCGTTTGGCATGACTTTCAAGCACGGTGCGCGGTCCAGCACCATAAATTACGCCCGGGATGCCGCGCTCGACATACAAGCGCACATCGGTATAGAGCGGTGTCCCCAGGGCGGGTATGGGCTCGCCAAAGACGCTTTGGCCGTGCTTTTGCAGGGCTTGGACCAGGGGGCGGTTGCCGGCCAGGGGAACCATGGCGCGCGCCAGCAGCATGCGCTTGATCTCCACCCTGATTTGGCTGCCGCCACGCGGCGGCTTGAAGCTGGCGGCCGCCACTTCGATGGTGCGCCGCAGGCTGGCTTCGACCTCGGTCGGGTCTTCCTCGGGGATCATGCGGCGGTCGATTTTGAGCACCACTTTGCCGGGAATCACATTGGTGTTGGTGCCGCCACTGATCAGGCCCACGTTCAGATAGGGGTGGGTGATGCCCTCAACCTGCGAGCGCACCTGAAGGTAGTCGGCGTTGAGTGCATACAGCGCAGTGAGGATGTGATTGGCCCCTTGCAGGGCGTCAACGCCACTGTCGGGAATGGCCGCATGCGACATCTCGCCGTGCACTGTTACCTCCAACTGCAGGCAGCCGTTGTGGGCCACCACCACTTGGTAGCTAAAGCCGGCGGCAATCATCAAGTCCGGCTTGGTCAGGCCGTTGGCGAGCAGCCAGCCGGGGCCGACTTCGCCGCCAAATTCTTCGTCGTAGGTAAAGTGCAGCTCGACCGCGCCCTTGAGCGGCAGGCCCAGCGACTCCAGCGCCCGGGTGGCGAAGGTGAAGGTGGAAAAGTCGCTCTTGCTCACCGCAGTGGCCCGGCCATACATGGCGCCGCCGTCGATTTGCCCGCCGTAGGGGTCATGGACCCAGCCCTCGCCGGGCGGCACCACGTCGCCATGGGCGTTCAGTGCAATCGTCTGGCCCGGTCCGTAGCGGCGGCGAACGATCAGGTTGGTGATGGTCTGCAGGCCGCAGGCCTGCACCGCTGCGGCCGGCACCGCATGCTTTTCTGCCTCATAGCCAAAAGCCTGGAGCAGTTCGGCGGTGCGCTCGGCATGCGGGGCGTTGTTGCCCGGCGGTGTGTCGGTCGGCACCTGCACCAGGGCCTGCAGAAATCGGGTTTGCTCATCGAAGTGGGCGTCGATCCAGGCGTCGAGCTGCTGGTAGTGGGCGTCGGTAGGTGTCATGACAGTTCTAAGCTCAGTTGATCGAGAACATGGCTGAAGGCGTCGACCGCCAACTGCATGTCGTCGCAGGTGGTCGATTCCAGGGGGTTGTGGCTGATGCCCGCGTTTTCGCCGCGCACAAACAGCATGGCTTGGGGCATGGCCTCGTGCAGCTTCATCGCGTCGTGGCCGGCGCCGCTGGGCAGTTTGAACGGCGCAAGCCCGAGGGCCTGCACCGCGCGCTCCCAACGCGCCTGCCAAGCCGGTGCGCTCGGGGCGGCGGCGGCGCGCATGGCTTCTTCCAGGCTGTAGCCCAGGCCGCGGCGCTCACAAATGGCTTTGAGCTGCGCCAGCACATCGGCCTGCAGCGCATCGCGCTGGGCGTCGGTGGGCGCGCGCAGGTCGAGACTGAAATGGCAGCGGCCCGGCACCACATTGATCGAACCGCCAGGCACCTGCCACTGGCCGATGGTGGCCACGCTGTCACCGTCCCGCGCAGCGCGCTGCTCCATGTAGAGCGCCAACTCGGCCACTGCGCAGGCCGCATCGCGGCGGCGGTCCATGGGCGTGGTGCCGGCATGGCTGGCGGTACCGATGACCTCGCACACGTAGCGCACGCTGCCATTGATCGATGTGACCACGCCCAGCGGCAAATTCAATTCATTGAGTACCGGCCCCTGCTCAATGTGGACTTCAACAAAGCCCAGGTAGTGCTGGGGGTCGCGGCCGATGGCAGGGATGTCCTGCGTGCGCAGGCCGGCCTGGGCCATGGCCTGGCGCATCGTGATGCCTTCGGCGTCCTGCTGATCGAGCCAGTCCGGATCGAACTGACCGATGAGCGCGCCCGAGCCGAGAAAGGTGGCCTTGAAGCGCTGGCCTTCTTCTTCGGCAAAAGCCACCACCTCGATGCCAAAGGGCAAGCGCCGGCCTTGCCGGTGCAACTCGCTCACGCAGGCCATGGGCACCACAATGCCCAGGCGGCCGTCGTATTTGCCGCCATTGCGCACCGTGTCGTAATGGCTGCCGGTCATCAGGTAGCGCGCTGAGGCGTCGGCCGCCTTGTAGCGCCCGACCACATTGCCCACTGCATCGATGCTGACCTCGTCAAAGCCGCATTCATGCATCCAGGCGCTCAGCTGCCGGGCACAGGCCCGGTGGGCCTCGGTCAGGTAGGTGACGGTGAGCTGGCCTTTTTCGGCATAGCCTGGGTCGCTGTGGGCACTGAGCGCCTCCTGCCAGTCCCAGACCTTTTGGCCCAGCCGGGGCTCGACGCCGAATTTGTCATTGAGCCTGATTTCGACGATGCGGTGGATGTTGCGCAGGCATTCCTGCAGTTCGAAGTCCGGATGGCCATGCAGCCGGCGCTCGAAGGCTTCGATGATTTGCTGCTTGTTCAGGCCCAGGCCGCGCGGGCCGCGCACCGCCAGGATGAAGGGCCAGCCGAACTTGGTGTTGTAGTCGGCGTTGAGCTGCTGGATCTTGGCGAACTCTTCAGGTGTGCAGTCGGTCAGGCCGGCCTTGGTTTGCTCATTCGTCGATTCGGCGGTCAGGCTCTTGCTGACCATGGCCTTGCCTGCCAGCTCAGGGTGGGCGCGGATCAAGTCCAGCTGGGCCTGGCGGCCGGCGCGCGCCAGCACCTCGGTCATGGCGTACTTGAGATGAGCCAGTGATCGAAACGGGCGCTGGCTCAGCGCCTGCTCGGCGATCCAGGGCGAATGCTCGTACAGGCCGTCGAGCATTTGCGCGGCTTCTTCAGCAGCAGCACTGTTGAGTTTTTCGAGGGTCAGGGCCATGAATTTTCTGCCGATGTTTGGAGGGGCTGTGCGAGCGGCGGCCACGCCGCGATGGATTTGCGCTGAATCGAAAATCGCGGCGAGGGCGCCGCTCCCACAGAGCCGGTGCGTGTCTAAGCCTTGAATGGGTGCGTCGCCTTCCAGTGCCTGGCGATGTCGATGCGACGCGCCACCCAGACCTTGTCGTGCGATTGAATATGGTCCAAAAAGCGCTGCAATGCAGTGATGCGGCCGGGCCGGCCGAGCAGGCGGCAGTGCATGCCTATGCTCATCATCTTGGGGGCGTTGTCGCCGTTCGGGTCGCCTTCAGCATAGAGGGCGTCGAAGCTGTCCTTCATGTACTGAAAGAAGGGGTCGGCGTGTGAATAGCCCTGCGGCAGGGCAAAGCGCATGTCGTTGCAGTCCAGGGTGTAGGGCACGATCAGCTGCGGCACCACCGAGCCATCGCTCTTGCGCACCTGCATCCAAAAGGGCAGGTCGTCGCCGTAGTAGTCGCTGTCGTATTCAAAGCCGCCGAAGTCGGCCACCAGGCGGCGTGTGTTGGGGCTGTCGCGGCCGGTGTACCAGCCCAGGGGGCGCTCGCCGGTGAGGTTTTGAATGATCTCCATCGCCTGCGCCATGTGCGCGCGCTCGGTGGCTTCATCGATATTCTGGTAGTGGATCCACTTCAGGCCGTGGCAGGCCATGTCGTAGCCCAGCTCCTTGAGGGCAGCGGTCAGTTCCGGGTGGCGCTGCAGCGCGGTGGCCACGCCAAACACCGTCAGCGGCAATTGGCGTTTTTCAAACTCGCGCAGAATGCGCCAGACGCCAGCGCGAGAGCCATATTCATAGATGCCCTCCATGCTGATGTGGCGGTCCTCGAAGGCAGCTGGGTTGAACATTTCCGACAGGAACTGCTCGCTGGCCTTGTCGCCGTGCAGCACGCTGTTTTCACCGCCCTCTTCGTAATTGAGGACGAACTGCACAGCCACCCGGGCGCCGCCAGGCCACTGGGCATGGGGCGTCTGGCGGCCGTAGCCGATCAGGTCACGGGGGTAGGGGGCGGTGGAGTCGTAGGTGCTCATGGGATGTCAGGACAGGGCCACAGCCACGTCGTGGGAAGGGATCTTGCGGTCAAAAGTCAGGCTGGCTTGCACATGCTCGAGGTGCTCTTGCATCAGGCGCACCGCCAACTCGGTGTCGCCCCGGGCCATGGCGTTGACCAGGCCTTCATGCTCGTCGCTCGAATGCTGGGCCTCATGGCGGGACTGGTACATCAGCGTGATCAGGGCGCAGCGTGAAATCAGCTCGCCCAAAATTTGCGCCAGCACGGTGTTGCCCATCAACTGTGCCATGCAAACATGAAAGTCGCCCAGCAGCTCGGTGCGGCCGGGCACGTCTTCGCTTTGCACAGCCAGCCGCTCCTGCGCGATATGCTGGCGCAGCGCGGCGATCCTGTCGGGCGTGACCTCGCGCATGAAGGCGCGCGTCATCTCGGTTTCGAGCATGCGGCGCACCACAAACACCTGCTGGGCTTCCTCCACCGAGGGCGCGGCCACAAAGGCGCCCCGCGCCGGTTCCAGCCGGATCAGTTTGTTTTGCGCCAGCTGAAATAAGGCCTGGCGCACCAGCGTGCGTGAGACCCCGAAATGGTCAGCCAGCTTCTGCTCGACCAATTTGGCCCCCGGCAGCAGCCGGTGCTCGACGATGGCCCGGGTCAGGGTCTCGACGATGGTGAGGGTGTGGGTGGACGGATAAATGTTTTCCATGGCAGGCGCTGAAAAGCATCATAGCTGGGCCTGTAAAAATTGTATACACTTTCGTAAACCGAGATTCAAAACCCTTCACTGAAAGTAGCGCCATGGGCTTGAGCACACACGTACTGGACACCATGCACGGCTGCCCGGCAGCAGGCATGCAGGTCGCCCTCTACACCACCGAGGGGGCGCAGGCCACTTTGGTTAAAAAGTTGCAACTCAACGCCGACGGCCGCAACCCCGACGGCCCTTTGTACGACAACGCGAGCCTGAAGGTGGGCACCTACCGCCTGGTGTTTGATGTGGCCGGGTATTTCAAGGCCCGGGGCGTGCAACTGCCCGAGCCCAACTTCCTCAACCAGGTGAGCCTGGACTTCGGCGTGGCCGACGCCTCGGCCCACTACCATGTGCCGCTGCTGGTCAGCCCCTGGAGCTATTCGACGTATCGGGGCAGTTGAGGGGCCCGGTCCAACAGGTCGGCCGTCCTGCAACATGTTCCCTTTGGACACTCCCGATGCCCATACTAAAATATGGCGATTTATATGGAAAGTCGTTAAGCGGGTCCCATGACCAGAATCCGCTTTGAGTGGGATCCCGAAAAGGATGTCGCCAATCAGGCCAAGCATGGGGTCCCTTTCTCAAGAGCTCAGTTTGCATTTGCGGACCCGCAACGTGTGATTGCCAGGGACGAGGGGCATAGCCAGACGGAAGAGCGGCTCTGCTGCTTTGGCGAGGTCGATGGGGGCGTACTTACCGTGCGCTTCACATTCCGCGAGTCCACTGTTCGAATCATCGGCGCTGGTTATGGGCGCAAAGGAAAGGCAATCTATGAGCGCGAAAATCAAATACACCCATGAGCCTCTCGGGAAGGTTCGGGTGATTCCTGACTTCCTGCCCTCTCCGGCTGAACTGGCATTGCGCGAAGAAGGCGTGAAAGTTACCCTGTCATTGAGCAAGAAGAGCATCGAGTTCTTCAAGTCTGAGGCGACAAAGCATCAGACCCAGTACCAGCGCATGATTCGGCGTCTTCTCGATGCGTACGTGGAAGGCCATGACCCCAGTAAGCGGCCTGGTCGCGGCGCCACAAAAAAAGCATCTCACAACGTTTGATTTAATGGTGCTTAGCATCTACAGTGGTGGCATGGAGTCCAAGCGCAGGGCGGTTCGAGTAAGGCGGTGAAGTCCAGGCTGGCACGACGGGCTGTTGGGCACGGGTCTTCGTTGAAAACCACTGGCTCTTTGCCGGTAGCGACCGTATTGATGGGGAAGTACTTCTTATGACGACCCGAAATGGCCGCTGCCTGTGCGGCAAAGTCACCTTCGAGCTTGCCACCGAGCCCTCAGCCACCCGCGTCTGTTGGTGCCGCCGACTGTCAGCACCTGGCAGCCAATGCGACTGTCAATCTGCGGGTGCCTGCTGAAAGTCTCACCGTGTTTGGCACCCTGTCTGCGTACACCAAGGCAGCAGAGAGCGCGAACTCGGTGACCTGCCAGTTTTGCCCGAATTGCGGAACGCAGCTGTTTGCCCAGTCCGCGGCGCGTCCGCAATGGCGGGTTATCCGCGCGGGCAATCTGGATGAGCCGTCGTCCATCAAGCCGAGCATGAACATCTGGGCAGACAGCGCGCCTGCTTGGGCTTGCATTGACCCGAGCCTGGATCGGGTTGCCAAGCAACCTGTCCCTCCTGCGCAAGTCGACGGTCAGCCCGGGACCGGTCTCTCGAAAGCCCGCTGAATTTTCCTTGCCCGAGGCCTTATTCGACCGCGTCAGCCGGCTGGCGCAGCAGCATGGCCAGTGCGGTGGCGATGGTCTTGCGCAGGTCGCGGCGGTCGCTGATGAAATCGATCGCGCCTTTTTCCTGCAGAAACTCTGCGCGCTGAAAGCCCTCGGGCAGCTTGACCCGCACGGTCGATTCGATCACACGCGGCCCTGCAAAGCCAATCAGCGCCTTGGGCTCTGCAATGACGACGTCGCCCATGAAGGCAAAGCCGGCACTGACACCGCCCATGGTCGGGTCGGTGAGCACGCTGACATAGGGCAGGCCTTTTTTGGCCAGGCGGGTCAGGGCCGAGTTGGTCTTGGCCATTTGCATCAGTGAGAGCAGGCCCTCCTGCATGCGGGCGCCACCGGTGGCGGTAAAGCAGATGAAGGGCACTTTCTGCTCGATGGCGGTGTGCACCCCGCGCACAAAGCGCTCGCCCACCACCGACCCCATGGAGCCCCCCATGAAGTCGAATTCAAAACAGGCGGCCACCACGCCGATGCTGTGTACCGCCCCGCCCATGACCACCAGAGCGTCGGTCTCGCCGGTGTTTTCCAGGGCCTCCTTCAGGCGTTCGGGGTACTTGCGGCTGTCCTTGAACTTGAGTGCATCGACCGGCAGCACCTCTTGGCCCAATTCATAGCGGCCTTCGGGGTCTAAAAATGCGTCGAGCCGGGCCCGGGCACCGATTCGGTGGTGGTGGGTGCATTGCGGGCAGACGTTCTGGTTCTTCTCCAGGTCGCTTTTGTAGAGCACCGCCTCGCAGCTCGGGCACTTGATCCACAGGCCCTCGGGCACGCTGCGGCGCTCGTTGGGGTCGGTGGGAGAAATCTTGGGGGGCAGCAGCTTGTCGAGCCAGGACATGGAACGTTTCCTTGCTGGGGGCCGTGGTGTCGGGCCCTGTGATGCTCAGGCCTGCAGCGCCGCAGCGCAGCAGGATGGACAGGCCGACATTATGCGCTGGGCCCGGCCGGCTGATCGAGGGCGGTTCGGATGCCAGACATGAACTGCTGCACCGCAGCCTTGGCCGCTTCGCCGCTCTGACCCTCCAGCAACTGGATGATGCGGCTGCCGATCACCACTGCATCCGCACTGCGGCCAATGGCTTTGGCGGTGGCCGCGTCGCGGATGCCAAAGCCCACGCCCACCGGCACGCTCACATGCGCGCGGATTCGAGGCAGCATTTTTTCGACCTCGTCGATGTTGAGCGTGCCAGCCCCGGTCACGCCCTTGAGCGAGACGTAGTACACATAGCCTGAGGCCACCCTGGCCACCTGGGCCATGCGCTCGTCGGTGGAGGTGGGCGCCAGCAGGAAGATCAGGTCCATCTGGCGCGCGCGCAGTTTGGCGGCAAAGTCCTCGCACTCCTCGGGCGGGTAGTCGACGATGAGCATGCCATCTACGCCTACCGCTGCGGCCTCGTTGACAAAGGCGTCGGCGCCGCGTTTGTGGTCATAGGCTTCTACTGGGTTGGCATAGCCCATCAGCACCACCGGGGTGGTCTTGTCCTGCTGGCGGAAGGTTTTGACCATCCCCAGCACCTGGGCCAGGCCCACGCCCATTGCCAGCGCCTTTTCGCCGGCTTTCTGAATCACCGGGCCGTCGGCCGAGGGGTCAGAGAAAGGTACCCCCAGTTCGATGATGTCGGCCCCGCCGGCCACCAGGGCGTGCATGAGCTCAGGGGTGATGTCGGCCTGCGGATAGCCAGCAGTCACATAGGGGATCAGGGCCTTGCGGCCGTCTTTGGCCAGCGCGGCCATCACAGCGTCGATCCGGCTCATGGTTTGAACTCCAGCGGCTGCACGCCGCCCTTGACGCCTTGGCCCTGGCAGGAGGGGCGGCAGTAAAAGTCGGCATTGGACAGGTCGGCCACGGTGCCGATGTCTTTGTCGCCCCGACCGGACAGGTTGATCAGGATGGACTGGTCTGCCCGCATGGTTTTGGCCAGTTTCATGGCGTAGGCCACCGCGTGGCTCGATTCCAGCGCCGGAATGATGCCTTCGGTGCGGCACAGGTAGTGGAAGGCTTCAAGCGCTTCCTTGTCGGTGATGCCCACATACTGCGCCCGGCCGATGTCTTTGAGAAAGGCATGCTCGGGGCCGACGCCGGGGTAGTCCAGGCCGGCCGAGATGCTGTGTGTCTCGGTGACCTGCCCGTCTTCGTTTTGCAGTACATAGGTGCGGTTGCCGTGCAGCACGCCCGGGGTGCCGCGCTGCAAGGAAGCTGAATGCTTGCCGCTGTCCATGCCTTCGCCAGCCGCCTCGACGCCGATCAGCTGGGTGTTTTCGAAGCCGATATAGGGGTGAAAGATGCCCATCGCATTGCTGCCGCCGCCCACGCAGGCCAGCACCGCGTCTGGTTGTTTGCCACCGGTCAGCAGCGGCATTTGTTCGATGCACTCCTTGCCGATCACGCTTTGAAAGTCGCGCACCATCATGGGGTAGGGGTGGGGGCCCGCCACAGTGCCGATGATGTAGAAGGTGTTGTCCACGTTGGCCACCCAGTCGCGCAGGGCTTCGTTGAGCGCGTCCTTGAGCGTCTTGCTGCCTGACTCCACCGGCACCACGGTGGCGCCCAGCAGCTTCATGCGGTAGACATTGGGGCTTTGGCGCTTGACGTCTTCGCTGCCCATATAGACCACGCACTCCAGGCCGTAGCGGGCGCAGATGGTGGCCGTGGCCACGCCGTGCTGGCCGGCTCCGGTCTCGGCGATCACCCGGGGCTTGCCCATGCGTTTGGCGAGCATGGCCTGGCCTATGGTGTTGTTGATCTTGTGGGCGCCGGTGTGGTTGAGGTCTTCGCGCTTGAGGTAGATCTGTGCGCCGCCCATTTCGCGGCTCATGCGGGCGGCATGGTAGATCGGCGAGGGCCGGCCGACAAAGCGGGCGAGCTCGTCCTGGAACTCAGCCAGGAACTCGGGGTCGTGCTGGTAGCGGGCGTAGGCCGCTTTGAGCTCGTTGATGGCGTGGGTCAGCGTCTCGGAGACGAAGCTGCCGCCATAGATGCCGAAGTGGCCTTTGGCGTCAGGCTGCTGGTAAGTGAACATGGCTGTGGGCAAGTTGCTCGTCGGCTGTGCGTACCGCAGCGACGAATTGGTGGATCTTGTCGGCGCTCTTGATGCCTTTGGACACCTCGACGCCGGAACTCACATCAACCGACAGCGTTTGACAACGCGGCCGGACTTGCGCGATGCCATCGGTCACATTTGCAGGCGTCAGTCCACCAGACAAGACGAGGTGAGCGTTGACGTTTGTTGGAAGGCGTGACCAATTGAATGTTTTTCCACCGCCGCCGTAGCCCTCGACATGGGCGTCGAGCAAGATGGCCTGGGCGGCAATGAACTCCTGGGCGTATTTTAGGAGGTCAAAGTCTGGCCCGGCTGGTGCAGGGGCATCGCTCGCTGGCATGCGCGCTGCCCGCAGGAAAGGCCGGCCGTAGCGGGTGCATTGCTCGGGCGCTTCGTCGCCGTGAAACTGCAGCAAGGCCTGGGGCAGCAGGGACAGGGCCTGGGCGATGAACTGGGGCTCGGCATTGACGAAAAGCAGCACCGGGGTCACAAAGGGCGGCAGACGCTGGGCCAGCTCGGCCGCCCGCTCTGGGCTGACATAGCGGGCACTGGGCGCGTACAGCACGAAGCCCAGGGCATCGACCCCAGCGGCGACGGCCGCGTCCACATCGGCTTCGCGGGTCAGGCCGCAGACTTTGATGCGGGTGCGTTGGGCAGGGTTCATGGCAGCCAATCATAGGCTGGCGAGCGCGTCGGCAGGCCCCAACGCTCCTCATAGACCGGCCCGAGAAAGTACAGCCCATCGGGCGAGAAGGTGGGCGCGGCCGCGTCGCGGTCGCGTGCGGCCAGTACCTCGCTCATGGAGGCGGCCGAGCGCATGCCCTGTCCGACCTGGATCAGGCAGCCCATCAGGTTGCGCACCATATGGTGCAGGAAAGCATTGGCCTCGAACTCGAAGCGCCAGTAGGCGCCGCGCCGGCTGATCTGGATGCGGCGCAGGGTCTTGATCGGAGTGTGCGACTGGCACTGCGCCGCCCGGAAAGAAGAAAAGTCATGCTCGCCGATGAGCAGCGCCGCGGCCTGCTCCATCGCGGCCTGGTCCAGGGGGCGAAACACCCAGCCGACCCGGCCGGCCTCGATGCTCGGGCGCACCGGCGATTCGAGCAGCACATAGGCATAGCGCCGAGCCAGGGCCTGGCTGCGGCAGTGAAATTGCGCGCTCATCTGGCGGGCCCACTGCACTGCGATGCCAGCCGGCAGCAGGCTGTTGGGCCCGCGCACCCAGGCGTTTTCTGCGCGCTCGGCCTGGGTGTCAAAGTGCACCACCTGCATCAGCGCATGCACGCCGGCGTCGGTGCGGCCGGCGCACATCGTGCGGATCGGCTCGTTGCTAAAACGGCTGAGCGCCAGCTCGAGTTGGTCTTGAACCGTGTTGCCCGAGGGCTGGCTCTGCCAGCCGTCATAGCGGCCACCGTCGTAGCTCAGACCCAGGGCCACTCTCATGCTCGGGCTTCCTTCATGGCTCGCGCCGGGGCGGATCGCTCAAATCCAGGCTGATGCGGCTCAGATCGAGCGGGCCTGCGCTGGCAGCCGGCGGCGCTTTGGGCGCACTGATCGCTGGCGCAGGCTCGCTCAGATCCAGCGAGGGCAAGGGGCCCAGATCACTCAGTTTGGCCACGCTTGCCGGTGGCGCGCTGGCTTGCGTGACTGCGGCGGGCTGGCTTTGGGCTGCGCGCGGCGGGTTTGCGTCGACCAGGGGCAGGGCCGGTCGAAAGCGCTCTTGGGCCCCAGCGGCCGTGGTCTCCGGCTCTGCCCGGCGCGGCCGTGGCGCAGGGGGTTTTGTTGAAGGCGCTGGCGGCTTCTCACCCTCCGGTCGCTTGAAGGCCAAGAGCAAAATCACCAGCAAAGCCGCGCCGACGGAGATCAGCATCAAGGGGTCGACAGGCAGGCTTTTGTCGCTGGCGGCGGCCGGGCTGACCACCGCCTGGCTGGCCGCAGGCGCAGGGCTGGCGGCACTGGTCTGGCCCTGGGATTCGCTGGCGGCCGGGCTGGGGCCAGCGGCAAGCTCGGGGCTGGCTGCGGGCAGGGCTTCAGAGGCTGCCGAGCTGGGGCCCGGGCTGGAGCTCAGCTTGGGGCTCGGATTGGGGCGCCGCAGCGCCAACAATTGCGCCCGCGCCTGCTCGGGTGCGATGGCGCTCGCTTGTGCTGTGCTGGGCAGTTGCAGCTTCAGGCTGCTTTGCAGCGCCTGGTTGGAGCCGGCCAGCTGGGGATTGAGGCGCAGCAGCGCCAGCAGGAATTGCTCGAAGCTGATGCCGGCGGGCACCTGCTCGAGCGCAATGTCGGTCGGGGTTTGCCCCGGCGCGGGGCTGATGAACACCGGCTGGACGGGCGGGGTTTGTGCCCACGCTGACAGGCACATCAGCCAGGCCACGAACAGCGCGGCGGCCGGACGCAGCGCCGTCCACCGGGGGTGCAAATACAGGGCTCTGTGATTCATGGCTCTGGGGGTGGGCGCAAAGTGGCCATGGGGTGCAAGGGGTGGACAGGGACCTTAACATCACCAGCCCGGGCGACCTGCGCGGCCGCCGGGCCGGGGCTCGGGGCTCAGTGCGAGAGCAAGATACGCAGCATGCGGCGCAGTGGCTCGGCCGCGCCCCACAGCAGCTGGTCGCCGATGTTGAAAGCGCCCAGGTACTCGGGGCCCATGGCCATCTTGCGCAGGCGGCCCACCGGGATGGTCATGGTGCCTGTCACCGCCACCGGGGTCAGGTGCTTCAGGGTGGCCTCTCGGGTGTTGGGAACCAGCTGAACCCATTCGTTGTCGGCTGCGATCATGGCTTCGATGTCGGCCAGCGGCACGTCTTTTTTGAGCTTGAAGGTCAAGGCCTGGCTGTGGCAGCGCATCGCGCCGACCCGCACGCAAAAGCCGTCGACCGGCACCGCCGCACTGTCAAAGCCTTCGCCCTGGCCTAGGATTTTGTTGGTCTCGGCCATGCCTTTCCACTCTTCTTTGGACATGCCATTGCCCAGGTCTTTGTCGATCCAGGGAATCAGCGAGCCGCCCAGGGGCACGCCAAAGTTGGCGGTTTCTTGGGCCGACAGGCTGCGCTGCTTGGCGATGATCTGGCGGTCAATTTCCAAAATGGCGCTTTTGGGGTTGTCCAGCAGGGCCTTGACCTCGGCGTTGAGCGTGCCGTATTGCGTGAGCAGCTCGCGCATATGCTGCGCCCCGCCGCCCGAAGCCGCTTGATAGGTTTGGGTGCTCATCCACTCGACCAACCCGGCCTTGTAGAGCGCGCCCACGCCCATGAGCATGCAGCTGACGGTGCAGTTGCCGCCGACCCAGTTCAGGCCACCTTGGCTCAAGGCCTGCTTGATGACCGGCATGTTGACCGGATCGAGGATGATGACCGCGTCATCGTTCATGCGCAGCGTCGAGGCAGCGTCGATCCAGTGCCCCTTCCAGCCGGCCGCGCGCAGCAGGGGAAACACCTCGCTGGTGTAGTCGCCGCCCTGGCAGGTGATGATGATGTCGCACTTTTTCAGGGCGGCAATGTCACTGGCGTCCTTGAGCGTGGTTTCGTTGCGGGCCATGGCTGGCGCCTTGCCGCCAGCGTCCGAGGTGGAGAAAAAAACCGGCTCGATCAGCTCGAAGTCTTTTTCCTGTGTCATGCGGTCCATCAGGACCGAGCCGACCATGCCGCGCCAGCCGACCAAACCTACCAACTTGCTCATTTCAAGGCCCTTTCAACAATTAAACAGGTCCACGCCTGACTGTCTTGCCCGGCTCGTCTGGCCGGGGAGGGCACACGACGAACCAGAGCCGGTCAGCCCTTGATGGTCGTGGTTTTGATGGTTTGCACGCTCGCGAACCGGTCGGCCTGAGCGGCAGACACGATGTCCAGGCGGAACGATCGAGCGCAAAACATGGGGGGATTGTAGCGGAGCCTGCGGCGGCCAAGCATCAGGCTTTTAGGGCGCTCGCTCCAATTCAGCCAAGGTCGGCGCCTGGCTGTGAGGCTGCCTTCATGATGCTTTACAAAAACGCGCTTGCAAGCGGCGCCGCCGGGCCTATGTAAGTGACCGCTGCCAGATCCTGGCGCAGCGTCCGGACTTTTGGAGCATCGACATGACCCCCACCTTGCGATTGACCCTGGGCCCACAGGCCGCGCAGCTGCACGATGTGCAGACCGGGGCTCTGGTGGTCCAGATTGAAGCAGGCTACGAGGCCATGCGCAGCCGCCATTTTGGCCGGCCCCGCCTGGATGCGGGCGCTCTGGAGCGCGCCGTTGAGTGGACCGAAGACCGGATACAGGCCGCCCATGCGGCCATCCCAGTTGGCGCGCGACTGTGCACCAGCGAGATCGATGTGCGCTTGATTGCCCGGGCGGCAGGACTGAGCGCCGATGCGCCACTGCTGCATGTTGAGGCGGTGGAGCAGACCTTCAGCCGCCTGGTGCTGCAGGCCTTTGGCCAGTCCCCGCACCAGGAGGACCTGCCCGACGAGCCGCGCGTGTTTGCCACCGTGGTGTTGCTGCGCGAGATGCTGCACCACCTGCGCTTCGGGCAGATTCAGATCGAGGCCGAGCCGGGGCGGGCGCCGGCCTGAGCCCACGGGAGCCGGGCATCAGGTCCTGTGCGCGAATGAGCGCTTAAGGCGACAAGCCCGCTGCCTTGACCACGTCCGCATATTTTTTGGCCTCGTCCCTCATATAGGCGCTGAAAGCAGCGGCCGAGCGACGGTCGGGCGTGCCGCCGAGCTCGCGCATGCGCAGCGCCATGTCCGGCGCTTGCATGACTGCTGCCATTTCTGTTTCCAGCCGCTTGAGCGTGTCGGCCGGCACCTTGGCGGGCGCCAGCAGCGCGAACCAGGCGCTGACTTCAAAACCGGGCAAGCCGCTTTCAGACATTGTTGGAACATCGGGCAGCAGCGCGCTGCGCTCCAGGGCCGACACCGCCAAGGCGCGAAGTTTTCCCTGCCGGATGTTGGGCGCCGCGGTGGCTTGCAGGTCGAACATCAGCGGCACATGACCGGCGATCACATCGGCCAGGGCTGGTGCGCTGCCGCGGTAGGGCACATGCATCAGTTGGGTGCGCGTGGCACTGGCAAACATCTCTCCAGCCAGATGGTTGGAGGTGCCGGGGCCTGCCGACGCGTATCCGAGGGTTTGAGGCTTTTGGCTGGCAGCGGCGATCACATCGGCCAGCTTTTGGTAGGGCGAATCGGCGCGGGTCACCAGAACAAAGGGAATCGACACCAACGGAGTCACCACCGCAAAGTCACGAATGGGGTCGTAGCCGACCTTGGTCATGGCTGGGTTGATCGCATGGGAGCTGACTGTTCCGAGCAGCAGCGTATGCCCATCCGGCGCAGCCTCGGCCACGAAGCGGCTGCCTATGGCCGTGCCGGCCCCGGGCTTGTTATCAACGATGACGGTCTGCTTCAGGCGCTCGCCCAGCTTTTGGCCGATGGCACGGGCCAGGATGTCGGCCGAGCCGCCCGGTGGGTAGGGCACGACCAAGGTGATGGGGCGTGCCGCCGCGCCTTGCGCCAGGACGGCGCTGCCTTGCAGCCCCAGGCCTGTGAATACCAACAGAGACAGCAGGGTGCGAGCGAGTCGGTTCATGCGAGGGCTCCAGTAAGAACAGCACTGGTGGCCATTAAATCATGGGTGGGACGGGGGCGCCGGGCTTTGGCGTCTGCCTCATCGAGACCATCCCGGCATTGGGAATATCATTGGTGTCAGGCTGGCTCGGTTAGCGGTTGCTTGAACCGCTGTTAGGGCTGAGCTACTCACATCGCCAGGCTTTGCCTGAGCACATCCTGGAGGCTTGATTCATGCAACCGTCCCTGCTCGAAGAAATCCCGCAAGTGCCCAACCCCTATCCGGTGGTATCGGCGATGGAGTACCCGGAGGTCTGGCGGCTTTGTACCCAGGCGCGGGACTTGGCCTGGGACCCGGTGGCCGATATCGATTACTCTGATCTGAGGGACGCCCAACTCTCGCCCGAGGTGCGGCAGGCCGGGGCCGAGTGGTGGAGTTTGCGCGCCTGGATGGAGCACGGCGCAACGCCCTATGGCGCCGAGCGTTTGCGCGATGCGATCTTTGGCCATCAGCCCTTTGAGATCAAGCAGCACATCACCAATTTCATTGCAGAAGAGTTGCGTCATCATGAGGCCAGCTTTCGCATCGCAGACGGCCTGGGGGGCTATCAGGCGACGCCGCGGGCCGATTACTTTCAGGCCATCATCCCGAAATTCCATGATGAGCGGGACGAGAAATCCATGAGCTTTTTTGCCGGGCTGTCGGTCAATACGCTGTTCGAGCAACTATCCGGCGAGTTGCTGCAGGCGCGCTATGAAAACGCCCGCTTCCATTCCATCCGCGAAGCCTGCCGGCTGATCCTGCGTGACGAAGCCCGGCACATTCAGTTCGGCCGCATCATCATGCGGCGCTTTTTCACCGATCTGCCCGGCGATGAGAAGCGCACCATTGGTGAAAAGGTGGCCAAGAAGCTGCGTGGCAGTCTGCTCAGCGGCGTTTATGCGGTGGTGAACCTGCCAGCCGACGAGCGGGCCCGGTCCGGGCGCAATCGCGCCCTGGCCTCTGAAAACGGTCTGGGCGCGACCCACCCCGACGATGAGTTGGCCATCATCCGCCGTGGCGTGAACCAGATCCGCGAAGACGTCGGCGCCTATGGCATCGAGATCCCCTTCATCCCCGAACTCGACGGGCAGGTTCACTGAAATTCCATGACCCATCGCATCATCAACCCGCCGTCGGTGGCCGCTCCCGCCGGCCCCTACAGCCAAGCTGTCGCGACCAGCGCTCAGGGCACCTGGCTGCATATCGCCGGTCAGATCGGCGTCGATGCCCGGGGGCAACTGGCTCAGGGTTTCGAAGCGCAAGCCCGCCAGGCTTGGACCAATCTGGTCGCCATCTTGGCCGCCGCTGACATGACGGTGGACGATCTGGTCAAGGTCACGACCTTCCTGGTTGACCGGACTCACCTGCCCAGCCTGGGGCCGGTCCGCTCGTCCTTTTTGGGGCAGGCGCGTCCGGCCTCCACTTTGCTCATTGTTCAGGCGCTGGCCCACCCGGACTGGCTGTTCGAGGTCGAAGCCCTGGCCTTTCGGTCCTCCTCGGTGTGAGCAGGCATGAGCATGCGTGATGCGGCCTTTACCGAGCGCTTGCGCGCCATCGGCATGCGCTGGCAGCGCGACATCCGCAGCGCCAGCGATGAGACCAAGGACTTGTACCTGCCCCTGGTTGCGCGCGGCCCGCGCGAGGGCATTCGGGTGTTCCGTGATCTGGCCTACGGTAGCCACCCACGGCAGGTTCTTGATGTGTACCAACCCGCCGGTGCGCACCGTGCGGGGGTGATTGTGTTCGTCCACGGCGGCGCCTTTGTTCGCGGCGCCAAGGACATCAATGATGAGATGTACGGCAACGTCCTGATCTGGTTCGCCAGGCAAGGCTATCTGGGCATCAACTTGGAGTACCGCCTGGCGCCCGAGGCGCCTTACCCAGGCGGTGCGGTCGATATCGCGCTGGCCTGCCAGTGGCTGGCTGGGCATGTCGCGCAATATGGCGGCGACTCGCAACGCATCTGCTTGGTGGGTCATTCCGCAGGGGGTACCCATGTTGGCACCTTGATCGGTGATCCGGCGCTGCAGCAGGACTTCGATCCGCAAAATCGCCACGGGGTGCGCTGCGCGGTGCTGATATCGGCCCGCCTGCGGGCCGATGACCTGCCGGCCAACCCCAACGCGGGCGGCGTGGCCGCCTATTTTGGTGCGGACAGCGCCACTTATGACGCGCGCTCGCCGGTCAGCCATGCCGCCAAGGTAACGATGCCGGTCCTGGTGGCCAATGCTGAATTCGAGAACCCCTTGCTGGATTTGTATGGCCTGGAGTACGCGCTAGCAATGGGGCGGGCGCGCGCCGTGGCACCGCTGCATCTGGCCCTGGCCGACCACAACCATGTGTCGATGGTGACCCACTTCAACACCGAGGAGCAATTCCTGGGTGAGCAGATTCTGGCCTTCTTCGAGCGCGCCTGAACGGGCCGCGGGGCCGAAAGTTATAGGGTGCTGACTTGACGGTCGGTTGCGGGGTCCTGGGTCATCTTGTCAACTTCGCAAGTTAACGATGCTCGGCACGACGCGGCAAGCGCGGGTCGATGCGGCGCAGCGGCAAGGCTTTGATCTGCCGCCTTTGGACGCGCGCCTGCCTGCAAGTTTGACCCGACTGCCGGTGGATCCGCTGCACCGCGAACCCTTCGGTCGCAGGCTGGTCTGGCAGGCACTCAGCCAGGGCTACACCCTGGTCAGCCGCGACCGCAAAATCGCCAGCACTTCGCAGGACGGGTTGCAGATTCTTGGGTGATGGCAATTTCGCGAAGGCCCGGGCGCTGCCGGGGCCTGACTCCCGTCTGCCCTGTACCCAAGCCAAAAATCATCCGTCTTTGAGCTATTTTGGTGCGATTGCGATCCATTGGGTTCTGATGATGCGCACATTTCGTGCGTTGCCGCCCCAGACTGGGGATTGGACGCCAGATTTAAGTGCGACCACTATCACACCAAATTGGGTCATCACGCCGCCTCACCTCAGCACATCCCCTGGGTTCGAGCCCTTCCTGGATCGCGCGGGCTCGTTCAGGCCCGAGGCTTGCTAACACCAGGGCATCCCAGTTCTGCCAGGTGTGACCATGAGCCAATTTTTCGATCCCTTCAATGCCGACCGTCCTTTGATGATGCGCTGCAGCTGCGGCCGCCATGCCAATGAGCAGGCGCATCAGCAGGAGCTCGATGCTGGCGCCGCCACACAGGAATTGCAGCGGCGCAGCCAGACCGATGAATTTGAGGCTTACAGCCGCGAGTTCATCGAGGCCTCGCTGGTCAAGTCGCTGTTTCCGCAGGATGAAGTCAGGCGTCGGTTTTTGCGCGCGGTCGGCCGGAGCACGGCCATGGCTGCCATTTCCAGTGTGCTGCCAGTGGCCAGCTTGCAGGCCATGGCGCAGGAGCGTGGCCAGATCGAGAAGAAGAACCTGAAGGTCGGCTTTATTCCGATCACCTGCGCCACGCCCTTGATCATGGCCCATCCCCTGGGCTTTTATAAGCGCGAAGGCTTGGATGTGGAGGTGGTCAAGACCGCAGGGTGGGCCATCATCCGCGACAAGATGCTCAACAAGGAATACGACGCCACGCACTTCCTCTCGCCCATGCCGGTGGCCATTTCCATGGGTTTGGGCTCGACCGCCACGCCGATGAATGTGGCCACCATTCAAAACACCAACGGCCAGGCCATTACCTTGGCCAACAAACACAAGGACAAGCGCGATCCCAAGTTGTGGAAGGGCTTTAAGTTTGCGGTGCCCTTCGAGTATTCGATGCACAACTTCCTGCTGCGCTACTACGTCGCAGAGGCTGGGCTTGACCCGGACCGCGACATCCAGATCCGCGTGGTGCCGCCGCCGGAGATGGTGGCCAATTTGCGCGCTGGCAACATTGACGGCTATCTGGGCCCCGATCCTTTCAATCAGCGCGCTGTCTATGAGGAGATAGGCTTTTTACACCTGCTGACCAAGGACCTGTGGAACGGCCACCCCTGCTGCGCCTTTGGCACCTCGGCCGAGTTCATACGTCAGAACCCCAATACCTTTGCCGCGCTCTACCGTTCTGTGCTCACTGCCGCAGCCATGGCCCGGGATGCCAAGAACCGCGAACTCATTGCCAAGGTGATCGCACCGGCCGCCTATTTGAACCAGCCTGAAATTGTGCTGACGCAGGTGCTGACCGGCCGGTTTGCCGATGGCTTGGGCGGTATTCAAACCGTGCCCGATCGCGCCGACTTTGACCCCATCCCCTGGCAGTCGATGGCGGTGTGGATGCTCACCCAGATGAAGCGCTGGGGCTACGTCAAGGGTGAGGTCAATTACCGCCAGATCGCCGAGCAGGTTTTCCTGCTGACCGATGCCAAGAAGCACATGAAGTCCCTGGACCAGAAAGTGCCCGAGGGCGCCTACCCCAAGTTCAAGATCATGGGCAAGGAGTTCGACCCCGCCAAGGCCGACGCTTATGCCAAGGGTTTTGCCATCGGCCGTGCGGCTTGAGGCACCATCATGAACTCGTCCCTGCGCTTGAAAGCCTCGCTGCTGTCATTGCTGATCCTGACCGTGCTGCTGGCGGCCTGGCAGATTGCCACCCAGCCGCGTCAGGCTACGCCAGCTCCAGCGGCCGCACTGACTGCCGAGCAGATCGAATATCAAAAAATGCTGGGCAAGGACCCAGCGGTGCCCAGTGCCTCTGCCGAGGCCGCCAAAGGCGCCGGCTTTCCCACGCCCATGCAGATGGGTCAGACCATCTACAAGCACCTGTCCGATCCGATCTATGACAACGGGCCCAATGACAAGGGCATCATGATCCAACTGGCGCACTCGTTGGCGAGGGTTGGGCTGGGCTTTGCCCTGGCCTGCCTGGCGGCCATTCCCCTGGGCTTTGTGATCGGGATGTCGCCGCTGCTCTACCGGGCCTTTGATCCCTTCATTCAGGTGCTCAAGCCCATCAGCCCACTGGCTTGGATGCCGCTGGCGCTCTACACCATCAAGGACTCATCGATCTCGGGCATCTTCGTGATCTTCATCTGCTCGGTCTGGCCGATGCTGATCAACACCGCCTTCGGCGTGGCCTCGGTTCGCAAGGATTGGCTCAATGTGGCGGCCACGCTGGAGCTGAGCGCGCCGCGCAAGGCTTTTGAGGTGATTTTGCCGGCCGCTGCGCCCACCATTCTGACCGGCATGCGCATCAGCATGGGCATCGCCTGGTTGGTGATCGTGGCCGCTGAAATGCTGGTCGGCGGCACCGGCATCGGCTATTTCGTCTGGAACGAGTGGAACAACCTGTCGCTGACCAATGTGATCTTTGCGGTCCTGGTCATTGGCGTGGTTGGCATGCTGCTGGACCTGTCATTTGCACGCTTGCAGAAATGGGTGACCTATGTGGAGTGAGATCAGCCAGCGTCAGGATACGGCCGAGTCGGCCGCGCAGATTGCGCCGGGCACTTTGTCCGCTGCTTCAAAAAAGGACACACGCATGGAGACGTTTCTCAAGGTTGAGCAGCTGAGCAAGACCTATGTCGCCGGCAAGCCGGTGTTCGACGGGGTGTCCTTCGGCATCGAACGTGGCGAGTTTGTCTGCATCATCGGCCACTCCGGCTGCGGCAAGACCACGGTGCTCAATGTGCTCGCGGGGCTGGATCAGGCCAGCACTGGGCATGTGTTCATGGATGGGCGCGAGGTGCTTGGGCCCAGCCTGGAGCGCGGCGTGGTGTTTCAGGGCCATGCACTGATGCCTTGGCTCACCGTCCGCCAGAACATCGCGTTTGCGGTGCGCTCCAAATGGCCCGAGTGGTCGCGTGCGCAGGTCGACGAGCATGTGTGCAAGTACGTCAAGTTGGTGGGGCTGGAGAGCGCCATCGACAAAAAGCCTTCTCAGCTCTCCGGCGGCATGAAGCAGCGGGTGGGCATTGCGCGGGCGTTTTCGGTGCAGCCCAAGATGCTGCTGCTCGACGAGCCCTTTGGCGCGCTCGACGCGCTGACCCGCGGCAGCATTCAAGACGAACTGATCGACATTGTGCGCAGCACTGGTCAGACCGTCTTCATGATCACCCATGATGTGGACGAGGCCATCTTCCTGGCCGATCGCATTTTGCTCATGAGCAACGGCGCGCAGACGGCGCAGGGCTATGTGCCCGGCGGCATTGCGGAGGTGGTGCTCAACACCTTGCCGGCCGAGCGCAAGCGCGCCGGGCTGCATCACCTGGACGGCTACTACGAGCTGCGCAATCACATCGTCGATTTCCTCGTCTCGCGCGCCAAGCCGCAAGACGGCCACTGAATATCTTTTTTTCTTTTTTACGGAGCTAGCATGAACCGCAACGACGTCACCGAAAAAATCATCACCGTCAAAGTGTCCAAGGGCATTAAATGGGACGATGTGGCCAAGAAAGTGGGCCAGAGCAAGGAGTGGACAACCGCCTTGTGCCTGGGCCAGATGACCGCCACCGCCGCGCAGGCCAAGGCGGTGGGCAAGATCTTCGGCTTGAGTGCCGAAGAGCAGAAATGGCTGCAAGTGGTGCCCTACAAAGGCTCGCTGCCGAGCGCTGTGCCTACCGATCCGCTGATCTACCGCTGGTATGAGATCGTCAGCGTATATGGCACCACCATCAAGGAACTGATCCACGAGGAGTTTGGTGACGGCATCATGAGCGCTATTGACTTCAGCATGGACATCCAGCGCCAGCCCGATCCCAAGGGTGACCGCGTGAACGTGGTGCTCTCGGGCAAGTTCCTGCCCTATAAAACCTATTGAGCCTTCCTTGACCGGCTGGGGTCCGGAGGCGGCAAAGCCGCCGGGCTGGCCGGAGGTGACTTATTCCGCCTTGATGCGCGCCAAGCGGATCACCTCGCCCAGGCGTTCGCGGTCGCGGCGTATGCGCGCCTCGAAGTCGGCCGAGCTTCCGCCCACCGCTTCGCCGCCGGCCGTCTTGACGAGCTCCATGAAGGCCGGATCGCGCAGCGCCTTGTCGGCCTCCGCTTGCAGACGGGCGATCACGTCATTCGGGGTGCGTGCCGGCGCCAGCAGGCCAAACCAGCCGTTGAGCTCGAAGTCCTTCATGCCCAGTGCCTCATTGACGGTGGGTACTTCGGGCAGTTGCGGCGTGCGTTTGAGCGAGGCCACCGCCAGAGCCTTGAGCTTGCCGGCGCGCACGAACTGCAGCGCCACCGGCAAATTCACAAAGCCCAGGGGCAGGGTGCCGCCGACATGGTCATTGGTGGCTGGCGCCAGGCCTTGGTAGGCGATGTGGGTGAGCTGCACGCCGGTGCGATGAGCCAGCAGCTCGCCGGCCAGATGGCCCGAGCTGCCGATGCCAGGCGAGCCATGGTTGATCTTGCCGGGGCTGCGCCGCGCCAGCTCGATCAGCTCGGCCAGGGTATTGACGGGCAGGCTGGGGTGCACAGTGATCACGTTGACCATGGACGCAACCTCAATGATGGGCGCCAGGTCGGTGGCCGGGTTGAAGGGCAGCTTGGCAAACAGTGCCGGGTTGGTGGCCAGCGTGATGCCGTTCATCAGCACGGTGTAGCCATCAGGTGCCGCCTTGGCAACGTAGTCGGTGCCGATGTTGGTGGCCGCACCTGCCTTGTATTCGACGATCACCGGGTTGTTCAGTGAGGCCTGCATGCGCTGGGCCAGTGCGCGCGCAAAGATGTCCGCTGTGCCGCCTGGGGGGGCGGGCACGATGATCTTGATGGGCTTGTTCGGGAAACTCTGTGCCAAAGCAGGCGCAGTGCCGGCCAGGGCCATCCAGCCCAGTAGGTGACGTCTTTGCATGGGGCGCTCCGGGGAAGTGGAATGTGTCTGCTTTAACCCGCCGATTATGTGAGCAGTGGGCTGTGGGAGCCGCGTCACCGCGGCGACGGCCCATGTTGTGGGAGCCGCGCCCTCGCGGCGATGGATTTTTTTTGTGGGAACCGCGCCCTCGCGGCGGTGCGGTGGCGGATCAAGCGCCATGCCAGGTCGCAGCCCTATCGCGCCGAGGGGGCGCTCCCAGTGGGAAAGAGCGAGCCCAGTTCGCTGGGCTGTGAGACGTGCAGTGGGAGCCGCGCCGTCGCGGCGATGCGGTGGCGGATCAAGCGCCTCGCCGCCTCGTCGCGAGCCAACTCAAGCCAGCGCTTTGACCACCGCCTCGCCCATCTCGCGGGTGCCGACCCGGGTGGTGCCGGGGCTGTGGATGTCGGGCGTGCGCAGGCCCTGGGCCAGCACCTTTTTCACCGCGACTTCGATGCGATCGGCCGCCTCGACCTGGTTGAGCGAAAAGCGCAGCATCATCGCTGCGCTCAAGATGGTAGCTAGGGGATTGGCCACACCCTTGCCGGCGATGTCGGGCGCGCTACCGTGGCTGGGCTCGTACAGCCCCTGGTTGGCGCTGTTGAGCGAGGCCGAGGGCAGCATGCCGATCGAGCCGGTCAGCATCGACGCTTCGTCGGAGAGGATGTCGCCAAACATATTGCCGGTGACGATCACATCAAAGCTCTTGGGCGCCTTGACCAGCTGCATGGCTGCGTTGTCCACGTACATGTGCTGAAGTTCCACATCGGGGTATTGGGCATGCACCTCAATGACGATGTCCTTCCAGAACTGGAAGGTCTCGAGCACATTGGCCTTGTCCACGCTGGTGACTTTTTTGCCGCGCTTGCGGGCAGCCTGAAAAGCCACATGGGCGATGCGCTCGATCTCGGGCCGGGTGTAGCGCATGGTGTCGAAGGCCTCATCGGCACCGACAAAGCTGCCGTCCGGTGATGTGCGGCGGCCGCGCGGCTGACCAAAGTAGATGTCGCCAGTGAGCTCGCGGATGATGAGAATATCCAGGCCCGAGACCAGCTCGGGCTTGAGGCTCGAAGCTCCCACCAGCTCCTCGTAGCAAATGGCGGGGCGGAAGTTGGCAAACAGGCCCAGGTTCTTGCGCAGACCCAAGATGGCCTGCTCAGGCCGCAAGGCCCGCTCGAGTTTGTCGTATTTCCAGTCGCCGACCGCGCCAAACAAAATGGCATCGGCCTGCTTGGCCAAATTGAGCGTGGCCTCAGGCAGCGGATGGCCATAGGCCTCGTAGGCGGCGCCGCCCACCAGGGCCTGCTCCATTTCAAACTTCAGGCCCAGGGCCTGCAGCACCTTGACCGCTTCAGCGACGATTTCGGTGCCGATGCCGTCACCAGGAAGAACTGCGATTTTCATGAGGTGTGTCCGTGTGTGAGGTGTTCAGTTGAAGCTGCGGGCCAGCCAGGGCTTGGCGGCCAGGCGGTGCGCTTCGAAGGCAGCGATCTTGTCTTTGTGGCGCAGGGTCAGGCCGATATCGTCCAGCCCGTTGAGCAGGCAGTATTTGCGAAAGGCGTTGACGTCGAAGGCGATTTCTTCGCCCTGGCCCTTGATGATGCGCTGGCGCTCGAGGTCGATGGTCAGCTTGTAGCCAGGGAAGGCCGCAACTTCATTGAACAGCTGGTCGATCTGCGTCTCGCTGAGCACCAAGGGCAGCAGTCCGCTCTTGAAGCAGTTGTTGAAGAAGATGTCGGCATAGCTGGGCGCCAAGATGACGCGAAAGCCGTATTGGCCGATGGCCCAGGGCGCGTGTTCGCGCGAGGAGCCGCAGCCGAAGTTTTTGCGCGCCAGCAGCACGCTGGCGCCCTGATAGCGGCTCTGGTTGAGCACAAAGTCGGGGTTGAGCTGGCGCTGGTCTGCGGGCTTGCCGTAGTAGCCCGGGTCTTTGTAGCGCCATTCGTCAAACAGATGGGGGCCGAAGCCGGTCTTGTGGATGGACTTGAGAAACTGCTTGGGCATGATGGCGTCGGTGTCGACGTTGGCACGATCGATCGGTGCCACGATGCCGGTGTGGGTGGTGAACTTTTGCATGATGGGGAGTCCTGGCTGTGTTTTTTGGGGGGCGGCTTCAGCTGAATTTGCGCACGTCCACAAAATGGCCGTGGATGGCTGCGGCCGCCGCCATGGCTGGGCTGACCAGGTGGGTACGTCCCCCCTGGCCTTGCCGGCCTTCGAAGTTGCGGTTGCTGGTGGAGGCGCAGCGCTCGCCAGGCTCCAAGCGGTCGGCGTTCATGCCCAGGCACATTGAGCAGCCAGGCTGGCGCCACTGGAAGCCGGCGGCCACAAAAATCTTGTCCAGGCCTTCTTGCTCCGCCTGCGCTTTGACCAGGCCCGAGCCCGGCACCGCAAGAGCCAGCTTGATGTTGGGCGCCACGCGGCGGCCCAGCTTCTTGATGAGGGCTGCTGCCTCGCGCATGTCCTCGATGCGGCTGTTGGTGCATGAGCCGATGAAGACCTTGTCGACCATGATGTCGTCAATCGGCTTGCCCGGCTGCAGGCCCATGTAGCCCAGTGCCCGCTCGATGGCGTCGCGCTTGACCGGGTCTTTCTCTTTGTCGGGATCGGGCACCCGGTCGTCAATGGACAGCACCATTTCTGGCGAGGTGCCCCAGGTGACTTGAGGCCGGATCTGGCTGGCGTCGATCTCGACCACCGCGTCAAACTTGGCATCGGCATCGGACTGCAGCGTCTTCCAGTACTGCACGGCCATCTCCCATTCCGGGCCGCCTTCAAAACGGCCCGTCTTGGGGTCGGTGCCAGGGGACATGGCGCGGCCTTTGACGTAGTCGATGGTCTTGGCATCGACGGCCACCAGGCCGGCACGCGCACCCGCCTCAATGGCCATATTGCACACCGTCATGCGGCCTTCCATGCTCAGGTCGCGGATGGCCGAGCCGGCAAACTCAATGGTGTAGCCGGTGCCACCGGCGGTGCCGATCTTGCCGATGATGGCCAGCACAACGTCTTTTCCGGTCAGGCCGGGGGCCAGCTTGCCCTCGACCTTAACCAGCATGTTCTTGGCTTTTTTGGCCAGCAGGGTCTGGGTGGCCAGCACATGTTCGACCTCGCTGGTGCCGATGCCATGGGCCAGGGCGCCAAAGGCACCGTGGGTGGCGGTGTGCGAGTCGCCGCAGACCACCGTCATGCCGGGCAGGGTGGCGCCGTTTTCCGGTCCGATCACATGCACGATGCCCTGGCGCTTGGACAGAAAGGGAAAGTAAGCGGCAGCGCCGAATTCGGCGATGTTCTTATCCAGCGTGACGATCTGCTCCTTGCTGATCGGATCGGTCAGGCCGTCGTAGCCGTTCTCCCAGCCATCGGTGGGGGTGTTGTGGTCGGCCGTGGCCACCACAGAGCTGATTCGCCAGACCTTGCGGCCGGCTTCGCGCAGCCCTTCGTAGGCCTGCGGGCTGGTCACTTCATGGGTGAGGTGGCGGTCGATGTAGAGGATGGTGGTGCCATCGTCTTCGGTGTGAATGACATGATCGTCCCAGAGCTTGTCGTAGAGAGTGCGTCCCATGATGGTCCTTCTTGTGGTCGGTGAAAGGGGGGTGGAGGATTTGAAGAATGTCAGGCGGCCAGGCGCTCGCTCTGGTCTGAGCCTTGCTGAAGGTGCTCGACCAGCAGCCGGGCGGTGACGGGCAGGCTGGAGAAATCGCGCGCGATCATGCGCAGCTCGCGCTGGGCCCAGCCATCGGTCAGCGGCACCGATTCGAGCTCGCCCACGCCGTGCATCAACTCGAAGGCGCGCGCCGGCATCACGCCCACGCCCAGGCCGTTATGGATCATTCGGCACATGGCGTCCAGGCTGGTCACATGGATGCGCAGTCGGATGGTGCGCCCGACCGCCTCGGCCGCTTGGCGCAGGGCCACGTAGATGGAGCTGGTGGAGTGCAGGCCGACCTGGTCGAAGTCGAGCGTATTCGCATAGGCCACCTCAGCGCTGCCGGCCAGCGCATGGCCGCGCGGCACGATCAGCACCAGCTGGTCGCGCCGATAGGGCAGACTTTGCAAGTCCCCAAAGCCGGCGGCGGTGTTGCAGATGCCCAGATCGGCCGCACCCTCTTGCACGGCCCGGATCACTTCCGAGCTCAGGTGCTCTTCCAGATCGACCTTGACCTGGTCGTGCGCCCGGATAAAGGCGCCCAGGTCTTCGGGCAAAAACTGCACGATGGCCGAGATGCTGGCATGCACCCGCACATGGCCGCGCACCCCGTCGGCGTATTCGCTGAGCTCGCCCTGCATTTTTTCCAGGCTGAACAGCACCGAGCGGGCATGGTGCAGCAAGCTTTCACCGGCCGGCGTGAGGTTGACCCCGCGCGCATGACGGTAGAGCAGTTGGGTGCCCACCGTGGCCTCGAGCTCGGACAAGCGCTTGCTGATGGCCGAGGCCGCAATGAATTCCCGCTCGGCCGCCCGTCCAATACTGCCGAGCTCGCACACCGCCACAAAAAGCTGCAGCGAGGTCAGGTCCATGCGGCGGGCAAAGTTGCGTTCAGAGCTTTTCATGCAGGGTGAGGCATCGCGTCTGGCGATGAATTTTGTATTGTGCCTTTGCTTGTCGAGCTTCGCCTTCTCTGAACGAGATGGGAGGCATCTGCCCACAGACCTTCAAAATCGCGCTGAAGCGGGCTGGCGGCTTCGCTGGACTTGGACTGTTCTCAGCAGTAAGTTGTCAGCTCAGGGACGTAAGGGGCTGGGCAAGCTGCCCCAAGCGTTACGCAATACCGGCGAGGTTTTTGAGTTTTAAGAATCTCTTAAATAGGCATTAAATACTATTTTTTGCAAACTTTTGGCATCGCCCGGTCAAAATCAAGGTTGGCTCTACGACTCCTTACAAGCCATCCATCTGGAGCACTTTATGAAGCACCCAAAGACAGAAGATCGTGTAAAAATATTACCCATGAAGCGCAGTCGCAAGATGGTCATGATGCCTGTTCGCCGGGAAGTGGTCAGCCCGGCTGAGTACAAGCGCATTATTTCCGAGTCTCCCAGTTTGGTGGAACACGCTCGTTTCTTGGCTCCGGTCGTCGGGGCGCGAGATTACGGCGCTTTTGAGCTGCACTACAGTGTGCCGATGCTGCGCCGCCGCCTTGAAGCCGCATGAGCGGCAGAGGCCATCTACCCAAGGTCCCTCCCGCTCAACTCAAAGACGAAACCGTCCAGCGAATGCTGGACGTGCAGCAGGCCAAGATCGCCTTAGAGATGAAGCAGGCGGAAATCGCCCTGTGGGAGTTGGACCACAATCAAAGGATTGCAGACAAGTCAATCCAGGCGCAAGCCGAAGATCTCCGTGACGAAAGGGACGCTGAAAAGACGATGCACAGGCACCGTCTGATTTTTGCCAGCGCCATGGCCGCACTCTTGCTCAGTTTTGTACTGGCTGCGCTCTGGATGGATAAAGACGCCATGGTCCTCGACGTGATCAAAGTCGTGATCGGCTTCATCGGGGGATGGGGCGGATCACTGGCTTGGCAGTCTCGGCGGTCCTCCAGACCCCAGCAGGATTGATCGCAGCCCCATCTTCAAGCCCGCATCGTGTGGGCTTGAAGTGAGCTACCGTCGGTTCAGCGCTGCGCCAGCGGCTTGACGGTGCGGGCCACCGAGCCGGTGAAGAGCTGACGGGGACGGCCGATTTTGTATTCGGGGTCGCCGATCATCTCGTTGAGCTGGGCGATCCAGCCGACGGTGCGGGCCAGGGCGAAGATACCGGTGAACAAGTTGACCGGGATGCCGATGGCGCGCTGCACGATGCCCGAGTAGAAGTCCACGTTCGGGTAGAGCTTGCGCTGCACGAAGTAATCGTCTTCCAGGGCGATTTTTTCGAGCTGCTTGGCCAGCTTGAACAGCGGGTCGTTTTCCAGGCCCAGCTCGGTCAGCACCTCGTTGCAGGTTTCCTGCATCAGCTTGGCGCGCGGGTCGTAGTTCTTGTAGACCCGGTGACCGAAGCCCATCAGCTTGACGCCGGAGTTCTTGTCCTTGACCTGGTTCATGAACTCGCCGACCTTGGCCACGCCACCCATGCGCTGGATGTCTTCAAGCATGTTCAGGCAGGCCTCGTTGGCACCGCCGTGGGCCGGACCCCAGAGGCAGGCCACGCCTGCTGCAATGGCGGCAAACGGGTTGGTGCCTGAGGAGCCGCACAGGCGCACCGTCGATGTCGAGGCGTTTTGCTCGTGGTCCGCGTGCAGGATGAAGATGCGGTCCATGGCGCGCTCAAGCACTGGGTTGACCACATATTCCTCGCAGGGCACAGCAAACATCATGCGCAGGAAGTTGCCGGCATAGCTCAGGTCGTTCTTCGGATACACGAAGGGCTGACCGACGCCATATTTGTAGGCCATGGCCACCAGGGTCGGCAGCTTGGCGATCAGGCGGATGGCCGCGATCTCACGGTGCTTGGGGTTGTTGATGTCGGTGCTGTCGTGATAGAAGGCCGACAGCGCGCCGATCAGGCCGGTGAGCACTGCCATGGGGTGGGCGTCACGACGGAAACCACGCAGGAAGAACTGCATCTGCTCGTTGACCATGGTGTGATTGGTCACCAGCTTGGTGAAAGCGGTTTTCTCGGTGGCATTGGGCAGCTCACCGTAGAGCAGCAGATGGCAGGTTTCCAGGAAGTCGCAGTTCACCGCCAACTGCTCAATCGGGTAGCCGCGGTACAGCAACTCGCCCTTGTCGCCATCGATGTAGGTGATGGCCGACTGGCACGACGCCGTCGACAAAAAACCCGGGTCATAGGTGAACATGCCGGTTTGCGCATAGAGCTTACGGATGTCGATCACATCGGGCCCGACGCTGCCGTGATAGACGGGCATGTCGATGCTGGGGCTGCCGTTGCTGAAGGACAGCGTGGCTTTGTTGTCGGCGAGTT
>JBAXEN010000009.1:0-30438 GCA_037140415.1 Betaproteobacteria bacterium
ACGCCAAGCATCAGCATCGACACCCTGGCGCCCACGCTGACCATCACCAGCGACACAGCTGCGCTCACCCAAGGCCAGAGCGCGCTGATCACCTTCACCTTCAGCGAAGACCCGGGCGTAAGCTTTGGCGCAGACGACGTGGTGCTCAGTGGCGGTGCGCTCGGCGCCATCAGCGGCTCAGGCTTGGTCCGTACAGCCGTCTTCACCCCCACCGCCGATCTGACCGGCGTCAATGCCAGCATCACGGTGGCCGCCGGCCGCTACAGCGATGGCGCGGGCAACAGCGGCGCAGCTGCCAGCATGCCCGCCATCAGCCTGGAGACACGCACGCCCGTCAACATCATCTTGCAAGACGGCTACCTCGACGACGCGGGTCTTTGGGTGGATATGAACGACAACGGCGTCCAAGACGCAGCAGACGTGCTCATCGGCAACTCGAGCGACGGTCTGGTCGTCGGCTACATGACGGCCGAGCAAAATTTGCACGCCCTCATCACCTCGGGCGGCACCGACATCAGCACCGGCCTGCCCTTTGAGGGCAGTTACAGCGCCACCGCTGGCAGCACCGTGGTCAACCCGCTGACCACGCTGGTGCAGACCATCGTGCAGGACAGTCTGACGCTGACCGGCGGCATGAGCTATGAGGAAAGGCAGACGCAGATCGCCGAGGCCAAGAACACGGCCATGACCATGGTCAACGAGGTGCTGGGCCTGCCAGCGGGCACGGACCTGACCCAAATTGACACCGTCAGGACGTCCAGCGCCGGCACAGACGACACCGAATCGGGCATCACCATCGAGCAAGCGCTGGAGATCAACAGCAAATCCCTGATGGTGGCCAACGTGATGGCCGTCGGCGCCGCCGCACTCAAAGGCGCCAGCACCGCCACCGGCGACGAGGCGCCGAGCATGGGCTCCCTGAGCACCTTCGTCGCCAGGGGCGCCGTCAACGCCATACAGACGGCAGCCGGCCAGGGCGAATCGCTGAATCTGTTCAGTGCCGACACCCTGAACGCGATCCTCAGCGGTGCGGCCCGTGACGCCAGGCAAGACCGCATCGTCATGGACGACGGCAAACTGACGCAGGCAACCGATTCGGTCAGCACCGCATTGGCCTCCACCAATGTCCTGATAGACACCCTGACTGGCGACGCCAAGATTCTGGTCGGGTTCACCGGCCAAACTGCCACCCGCTTGTTGACTACCGTCGTGATGACGCAGAAGACGTTGATGAACCAGATTGTCGACATCAAGACCGGCGACGCGGTGCTGCTGACGACTCTGCGCAACGATTTTGCGGACCCGGTGGCAGTCCTCCAGGAGTCACGGTCAGTGGGCAACGTGAGGCTGGGCACCGTCGAGGTCAGCGCCCCCACCACCATCGAGCTAGACGACCGGGCGCCCACAGTGAGCGCGGTCAGCGTCAGCCCGGAGCGGGTGGGCGACTTGGCTCAATTCGTGATCAAGATGTCGGAAGGGGTCATGGTCCGCTTGACCGACCAAAACAAGCCCACCCTGGCGATTCAAAACACCAGCAACAGCACCGCTGAGGCGGTATTTGATCCTGGCCTGTCCAGCGGCGAAAAACTGGTCTTCACCTACCGGGTGCAAGCCGGCGACACGCTGCTGGGGCTGCCCAGCGGTGCGCAGATCACTTTGCCGGCCGGTGCCAGCATCAAGGACCTGGGCGGCAACAACGCGAATCTGAGCCTTGTCAGCGGTCTGAGCAGCTTCGTCGCCCCGGCCGTCGACAGTCAAGGACCGAACATACAGCTCCGCGCTGCGCAAAGGTTTGTCAAGGCCGGCGATGGCACCTTGCTGACCTTCACCGTCAACGAGAAACCCTCCGCTTGGGGTGCCGCAGCTTTTGGGCCAGACGACATCACCGTCAAAGAAGACGGCGTGGAAGTCAAGGGCCGCATCAGCGAATTCACCATGTACGGCGGTGCCAGTGGCGCGACGCCCTACTACACCGCTAAGCTCACCCCGAGCAGCGCCTCCTTCACAACGGAAGTGAGCGTGAGCAGCGGCAAATTCACCGACTTGGCCGGCAATTCCAACACCGCCTCTGACCTGGTGTTCGTCAGCCAAGAGTTGCTGTCGCCCGCCGTCAACATCAGCGCCGATCAATATTTATTCAATCTCGTCAACAGTTCCGGGAAAGCGGGCACCACGCTGCGCTTCAAACTGTCGCAGGCCAGCAGCAGCTTCACCGCAGACGATGTCACGATCACCGGCGGCGGCACACTGTCCGACTTTGCAGGCTCGGGCAGCGACTACAGCGCCACCTTGAGCGGCATCACCTCGGGCACTCAGGTCCAGGTGGGCGCAAGCCGATTCACGGCCGCTGCAGGCGGGGCCAACAACCTGGCCTCCAACACCTTGAGCTTCAAGGTCGATGCTGTTGCGCCGACGGTCGAGATCAGCGTCAGCAGCGCCTCCGGTGGCGCCATCACGACTCTCAACCCCGGCGAGACCGCCCAAGTGCTTTTCAAGCTGTCGGAAGAGGCGCTCGGCTTCGGTCCGCAAGCGCTGCGCGTCAGCGGCGGCTTCCTGAGCGACTTCAAGCAAGACGCGCAGAACAAGACGCAATGGAGCGCTGTCTTCAACCCGGCCACGATCGATAGCAAAGCCGCCAACGTCCCGGCGGCCACGATACAGATCGATGCCGATCGCTTCACCGACCTGGCCGGCAATGCCAATATCGGCACCCAGGTCGTCAAAGTTGATACCGCCCCGCCAACGCTGATGATCTCCGGCAGCCAGTCTGCGCTCAAGATCGGCGAGAGCGCCACCATCACCTTCACCTTCAGCGAAGACCCCAGAGGCACCTTCAGCGCCAGCGATGTGCAAGTCAGCGGCGGCACCCTGGGTGCCATCAGCGGCACCGGCCTCACCCGCACAGCCTCGTTCACGCCCAACGCCAACGCAAACAACCAGGCCAGCATCACCGTCGCAGCCGGCAACTACAGCGACTGGGCCGGCAACAGTGGCGCAGCCGCTGCCTCGCCGAGCATCAGCATCGACACCCTGGCGCCGACACTGGTGATTTCCAGCGACACCGCTGCGCTGGAGGCCGGCGAGACCGCTGTCATCACCTTCACCTTCAGCGAAGACCCCAAAGCCACCTTCAGCGCCAGCGAAGTGCAAGTCAGCGGCGGTACGCTGAGCGCCATCAGTGGCACAGGCCTGACCCGTACCGCTATCTTCACCCCAGCCGACGGCCTTGATGGCCAGGCCAGCATCGCCGTGAAAGCTGGCAGTTACAACGATTGGGCGGGCAATGGCGGTGCAGCCGTTAGCAGCCCCCCGATCCGGATCGATACCTACGTCGCACCAGACACCCTGGCCCCCACACTGACCATCACCAGCGACAAGACCTCCCTCAAAGCTGGCGATACCGCCACCATCACCTTCAGCTTCAGCGAGGATCCAGGCGCGAGCTTTAGCGCCAGCGATGTGCGGGCCAGCGGTGGCACCCTGGGCGCCATCAGTGGCTCTGGCCTGGTACGCACAGCCACCTTCACGCCCAAAGCCAAGCTGACCGGCGAAACCAGCATCACGGTTGGCCCTTTGAACCCAGCCGACCTGACTCATACCGTGACCAAGGCGGACAACACCAATTTTGTCGACACCATCGACATCGGCGTCACGCTCACCCGGGGCGCCGGCGGGCCGATGATCGCCTCGACCTACAACAACAGCCCCACCCTGACCTGGAACAGCCAAGGCTGGGACAAGCTAGAAGGGGTCAGCAGCCGCAACTTCACCACCTTTGCTGCCGCCCTGCACAACAACGTCGGCAATGAAATCCTGACGACCAATTTGGTGGCCCACGACGTCGTCAACGACAAGTACTACACCTTCAAATTCACCGGCTACACAGGCGGCGGCACCGGCGGCGGCTTCTCTTATGTCCGTACCCTGATCGACAACGCCAATTCCCAGTACAGCGATGCCGCTGGCAATATCGGCTCGGCAGCGGCCAGCCCCACCCTTGCCATCGACACCCTGCCGCCTTCGCTGCCGACCGCAAGCGCACCAACAACCGCGAGCACCAGCCTCACCGGCGGGGCCGGCGACAGCCTGGGCGAGGCCATCGCCTTGACCATCACCTTCGACGGCAATGTGCGGGGCCTGACCACGGGCAGCGACAACACCATCTTCAAGGTGGCCGGCATGGGCGTGCCCGCGGTCTGGAGCGGGGTCGAGGGCAGCGGCACCCGTACCCTGACTTACACGATCGCAAATGGACAAAACGGCCAGGCCAGCATCGACGAAGCCGCGCTCAAAACCGCGCTGGTCGCGGGCATCCGCGATAGCGCTGGCAACCCCTTCTCCTATACCTCCAACAGCGGCGTGATCGCCAACATCGACGCCGCTGCACTGCCGGTGATCGACACCACCACCCGCATCGTGATCGACGATAAGGCACCAGCGGTCAGTGATGTCAGCGACAGCACCACCGTCAGTGTGACCCATGCCGACATCGAATTCATCGTCACGTTTGACGAGGCTCTGGTCGGCGCCATCAGCCCGAGCAACTTCACCGCGACCAACGGCACAGTCAGCTCTGTCGTGCGGGTGGGCCAGACGAATGCCTACACCGTGTTGGTCACGCCGACTGCTGATGTGGCCAGCGGTCATGTGGCGCTCAGCCTCCTGGGCTCTGGATTGAAGGACGCGGCTGGCAATGCGGTGGCCGACGCAGACTTGTCTGATAAAGCGAGCCAGGCCATCGACACCCTGGCACCCACGGTGAGCATCAGCAGCAGCGCAGACAGCCTGGCCGAAGGGCAGACCGCCACCATCGCCTTCACTTTCAGCGAGGACCCGGGCAGTACCTTCTCGTCCAGCGACGTGCAGGTCTCGGGGGGGACCCTGGGAGACATCAGCGGCACCGGCTTGAGCCGTACTGCCGTATTCACGCCTACGGTGAGCTCTAAGGCGCACAGCGCCAGCATCACCGTCGCGGGCGAGTCCTACAGAGATTCGGTGGGCAACCCTGGACTCGCGGGCCATTCGTCTGAGATCATGGTGGCCGCCGCCACACCGCGCAAGCCCAATGTCGATGAGAACAGCGGCGCGGGACAAGTCATCTACTCTGCGGCGGAGCAGGCGCCGCAAGGGACGGTGAGCTACGGCTTCCTGGTACCAGGAACGGGGAGCCCGGTCTCAGTTGGCGTGCCAAACACGGTGGGCAGCAGAGATGGCCACCAATTCCGCGGCATGGATTACGTGGACGTGATTGACACGGGCGTAGGTCTGACGCGCGACCTGGTCAAACCTCCGTATTCGGTCACGGTCGAATGGAATTCCGATGGCTGGGACACGCTGACCGATTTGGCCGGCCGCAGCTATGTCCACACCATGGGCCAGGCCACCGACAACAACTTCGTCGGCACCCGGTGGGTGATGCACGACATCTTGCAAGACGCCTATTACAAGGTGTCGATCAATAAAGATTTCGCAAGCTATATGCTGCTGCGCATCGATCCCAGCAGCGGCTCTGCCTGGGTCAACCCCGAAACCGAGATCGCCAGCGAAGAGCAGATGGTCATCGTGGCTGATGAACAGGCCCATATCGTCTCCGAAGGCGTGCGTCTGATCGTCGCCGATGGATCGTTGGCAGCGCTGCCCACCATCGAGTGGAATTTGGATGGCTGGGGCGATCTGGCGGACGTCGCTGGCCGCAGCTACCAAAATCAACTCAACGGCAGGTCGGCGGGAGCCAACCAAGCCGAATTGAAGGAAGCCGTCATGCACGACATCGTGCATGACACTTACTACAAAGTTGACTTGACCCACTGGACCACCGGGACGACCCGATCGGGAGAATCGGGCGGCCTGTCCTACAGCCGCAGCCAGATCAACTTGGGCGACGACGGCCAGTTCTGGCTGGGCGAAAGCCGCGATGTCCTCATGCCTGATGGCCGCCTTGTGGATGAGTTGGCTGATGGCGTGACTTTGACGCGCGGATGGGCCGGCCCACTCTATGCGTCACAAACCGTGGAATGGAACGCCGAGGGCTGGGGTGACCTGACGGATGTGGCCAACCGCAGCTACGACAGCAACCAGGCACTCACCGTCGACGGCTCTCTTGGAAACCGGGTCCTTGGCCGTGAATGGGTGATGCACGATAGGGTGCACAACACTTACTACAAGGTCGCGTTCCAGAGCTGGACCAGCCGTGACAACGGCGGTGGCTTCGCCTACGAGCGCAGTTTGATCAACAGAGCCGACGGATCGACCAGCGACCCAGTGGTCTTCATCCACGAAAACAACTCTCAGACGGTAGACCACATCGCACCCGGCGTGATCGTTACCCGAGGGCTGAACCATCAACTCGACAGCAGCCCAATACGCTGGAACGCCGACGGTTGGGACACCATTAAAAGCCTGAACACCCTGGAAACCAGATCGTTCTTTGTCACCATGCAAGATGCGGTAGACGGAAATTTGGGCAACAGGGTGTTGAGCCGCGAGTGGGTCATGCACGACCTCTCTAGCGGCTCCTATTACAAGGTAGATTTCAGCCGGTGGCAGTCTGGCGGCGGCGGCGGCGTGGCTTACACCCGCCAAGAAATACTGTTTGACCAACCCCAGATCGTCACCACAAGCGGCGTACTGTCCATCGACCCGCAGACGGGGGAAGTCCGTCTGCTCGAAAACCCAGATTTTGAATACCAGTCCAGCTATGAATTCACCCTAAGCACTGTCGATGCCCAAGGCCAGACGAGCTCACAGCCAGTGATCGTAGCGGTCAATAACCTCGACGAAGTAGCGCCAAGCATCAAATCGGACTCAGAGCTTGACGTGACGGCGGCAGCTTTGCTCAGCGGGGCGGTTTTCTACACAGCCAGCGCCGATGACAGTGCCGACATCAGCGCCGGCGTAACCCTGGGGCTCTTGCCCAGCCTCAGCGCCCGCATCGACAAAGGCAGCAGCGTATCGGTAGACATGCCCGACATGGTGGGTGGCAAGAGCGGTCACCAGTTCCGCGGCATGGATTTTGTGGACATCATTGACACGGGCGTGGGCCTGACACGCGACATTGTCAAACCAGCGTATTCAGTCACCGTCGAATGGAATGCTGACGGCTGGGACTCGCTGGGCGATGTTGCTGGCCGCAGCTATGTGCACACCATGGACCAAGCGACCGACAGCGACCCCGTTGGCACCCAATGGGTCATGCACGATATCCTGCAAGACGTCTATTACAAGGTAGCCATTGCGGAGAACTTTGCCCAGTACACGCTGTCGCGAATCGACCCCAGCGACGGCTCCACCGCTCAAATGCAAGAGGTCACCCCCTCTGAAGAACAGCCCTTTGCCCTCGTCTCCGAGGGTGTGCGCTTGGTCGTCGACAAGGGAGCACTGACGGCGCTGCCCACCATCGAGTGGAACTTTGATGGCTGGGACAATCTGTCCAATGTTGCAGACCGTAAGTACAGCACCGACGGTTTACGAGGCAACAATCTGGGTATCAACCAGGGTGATCGGTCACTGAGTCACAACCAAGCAGTGATGCACGACATCGTGCATAACACCTACTACAAGGTTGATATCACAGACTGGAGCGTTGGAGCCCGTGCAGGCGATTCCGGTGGTCTGGCCTATCAGCGCAGCCTGATCAAACTGGACTCAGCCCAACCCGACGGCTACACCCTGGTTGACACGCAGTCTCGGACCATCGCCGAATCATCCCTGCCGGTGGCCGACACCTTACCCAGCGGCATCAGTCTGCAGCGCGGCGCGACCGGGCCGCTGTATGCATCGCAAACCGTGGAATGGAACGCTGACGGTTGGGGCGACCTCACCGATGTGGCCCATCGCAGTTACGACGAGAACATGGCCGCCGCTTCGGGCGGCTGGTCGCTGGGCAACCATGTCATGGAGCGTGAATGGGTGATGCATGACATCGTGCATGACACCTACTACAAAGTGGTGTTTAAGCACTGGACCCCCCAAGGCAGCGGTGGAGGCTTCGGCTACGAGCGCAGTCTCATTGATACAGACGACGGCTCAACCGGCAGCACAGTCATATTCAACCATGCCGACTATTCGCAGACCGTCGACCACATCGCGACCGGCGTGATCGTGACCCGAGGCGTGAATCGGCCGCTCGACAGCAGCGCGGTGCGCTGGAATGCCGAGGGATGGGATCATCTGGAGGACCTGGGCAGCCGCGAGTTTTTCGTCAACATGGCCAGCGCCGTCGATGGTAGGCTGGGACAAAAAATACTAGATCGCCAGTGGGTCATGCACGACCTTTCCAGCGACACCTTTTACAAAATCGATTTCACTCACTGGCAGCAAGGCGGCGGTGGCGGACTGGCCTATGAACGCAGCCAAATTCTGTTCAGCAATGGCACGACGGAGGGAGCTTCTTACAGCGTCATCACCGCCAGCCCTTTGCTGAGCGAATTCGCTGGCTTCACCCTCGACCCCGACACTGGCGAAGTCCGCTTTACTAGCGACCTGAGCGACTGGGACGGATCATCGGGCTTGCAATTCACCGTAGCTGCTGACGATGCCGCTGGCCATCGGACAACGAAGACGGTCACAGTGCATATCGACAACGCAGCGCCCACCTTTGCCGACAATCCTGGCCCCGTCGGCCTGTTGCACAGCGGCGAAAGCGAGGCACTGACCCTCAGCTTCGAAAAGCTCAAAGCGCGCCTGGGTGCCCAAGACTCTGACGGCACCATCAGCAGCTTCAAAATCACTGCCGTCGAGTCGGGCAGCTTGCGCATTGGCGCTGATGCGGCCACGGCGACTGAATGGAATGCCGACACCAATGCCACGGTCGACGCCACCCACCAGGCCTTCTGGGTACCAGCGATCGACGCACATGACTTGCGGGTACCGGCCTTTACCGTGCAGGCGCTGGACAACTACAAAACGCCCTCCGATACGCTGACGGTTGAGGTCACCGTCAAACCCGTGGGCACTTTTACCGAAGGCCAAGACCTTTTCGACACCTCGGTGCTGCACTTTACAGACCTGAGCGACGCCAGCGACAGCCCCACGGCGACCCTGGGCCAAGCCCAGGTTCTGGGCAAAGAGCTCGCACCCTTGTATGAACTGAGCGCAGAAGAAACCGATGCCTTGCAAGCGGCTTTGAGCCTGGCCGTGAAATCCACAGGGGCGGGCGCTGCTGATGTCACCTGGGCCTATGAAATTGCGGAATCGGCGGTCGACTTCCTCTCGCAGGGCGAGCAGCTTGACATCACGTTTGATGTGAACCTTGGCGGTAGCGCACAAACCCTGCATTTCCACGTCACAGGCAGCAATGACGCCCCAAGGGTAGATGTCATGACCACGGGTGCGATCACCCAGGAGCAAAACGCCTCGCAAGAAGAGCCCTTGTCCACACTGGGCAACAAGGGCCAGATCGACGTCAGCGACCCCGACCGCCTTGCAACACTCACGCTGCAAGCGATCAGCGCGCAGTCCGAAAATGATCTGGGCAGCTTCACAGCAGAAATAGCACCCGTCAAAGGCGGTGGCACCATCGCTTGGGCTTACAGCGTCGATGCCAGCGCACTGGATTACTTGTCAGAAGGCGAAACCCTCACCCAGGACTACCGCCTGACCGTGGCGGACGAATGGGGCGCGACGGTGCAACCGGTGGTGTCGATTCAAATCAAAGGCAGTAATGACGCGCCTGTCTGGCAACAGGATACGGCAGTCTATGAAGCCAGGATGACTCACACCATCGACTTTGACTTCTTGCGCATCGACTCCTGGGACGGGGAGCACTTTGTTGTAGACATCAACGGGCAGCAGGTCTTCTCCCAGGGCTTCGAGCACAGCAATTTATTGACAGCCCCCCAATCGGGCAGATCTGGCAGCATCCTCTGGACCATGACGCCGGTGACGCTGGCACCCAATAATTACGCGGGTTGGGATGGCTGGGTCGATCAAAAAATTCATCTGAAATTTCAGATCCAGGGCGACGTTGAGTCACTCGACCTGACTTTGAGGTCTACCCTCGACGACGGTCGCATCACCGATGAATCATGGGCCATAGACAACGTCCAGGTGGACGGCGGGCCGGTCGAAACCTTCGACGCAAGCAGTGGCGGTTGGAGCAATGGCGATAACGCCTATGACTACCCCCAAAACCAATGGGGCAACTTCCTGGGTGGCCTCTACCAAAATCAATCGACCACCAAATCCTTGGCGGTGGCATCGTCGGCCGTCCAATGGCAAGGTCAACTCAGCTTTAGCGACGCCGACCTGCTGGACAGCGACTACACGGTGACCGTCGACTCCGTCTCTCTCGACGGAGGTGGCCTCAAGGACCTTGACGTGAATCCACAGCAGTGGCTGTCCTGGCTACAAGCAGAGAGCCCGAGCAAGGAGAGCGGTCAGGCCTCAGGGCTTGTCTCGCTCATCTTCAGCGCACCCACGGCGACTTTTTTCGGCATGAACCGGTCAGGTACTGGCACAGCCACGTACACCTTGACCCTGACCGACGAGCACGGCGCGAGCAGCACGGGCACCGTGACCATTGCCCTGCACTACCCACAGCTGCAGATATCTGCATCGCAGTTGGCTGACTATTTGGACAGACCTTCAGAGATTCCAGAGAACTACCAGTTCCAGCTCACCGATGGACTGGATCAATTCGCAGCACATCCTGAGCTGATTACCGCCCTGGCCCACCATGCACTGGCACAGCGAATCAGCGGCGTGGTGATACTGGGCGATGACAACAATGAGTCGCACAGCACGTTCATTGATACGCTGGGCCAGCTGCGCGCCCTTGTCCAGCTCGACCAACTGCTTGATCAGCTCGATGGTCCGGGTCATGCCAAGCAAATAGCGGCGCTGAGCCAAATCTCGGTCGCTGCCGGACTCTATGCCCAGCTCGCTGCACAAGATCTACAAGATCTTGCGACACTTTCGCTCTCAGACTTTTCGATCATTGGTGCCACCGACGTCGCGCAAGGCTTGGCCTGGACCCAGGACCCAGGTGTCGGCGCAGTAGCGATGGCCGAGAGCATCACGCACACCGAGGTCGGCTATGCGCAATTTGCTGCGCAAGAACAGATGCTGCCCCATCTGCTGGACAGCCATGGTCAGCCCTATGAAGACCTGACCGTTAATGAAGTTCCCCTGAACCGGCTCGCAGCAGTGACTGCATCGGCCAGTGTTTCGCACATCCAGGTCAGCACCAGCTATCAGGCGATACAGAGTCAGCGCGAGGACCTAAAGAGCCTCAGCACACCCAAACTCGTGGAAGTCTCTGCAGACATCACCCTGAGTCAGTTCGACGCACTCGCCAACACGCTCGCAGACTCCGACTTGCCATTTCGCTTCGATATCAGCGATTCGGTGCCAATGGGCGATTTCAGCTCGATCTATGGACCCAACGAGCAGATTCGATCGATAGCAGTGGGTGACGCCTCACAGGCTCTGATGGACAACTGGGGCGCACTCAAGACCGCCGTTGCCGCAGGGAAAATCAGCGTCGTCAGCCAAACGGACCCTGCAGAGCATGCGCTTTGGGTCAACGACATTTCAAGCGAAAGCCTGGCCCTGCTGCAGCATTTCTCAAGCGGCTACCAATGGAATCTGCAACTGCCCGGAAACTGGGACTGGGACCAGTCTGATTCGACACGGTTTCTCGACAGTCTTCAGCAGCTGTCTGAGCAAAGCTTGCTGCCCACAGGGCACATCAAGCTCGTCACCGGCGACTGGCTCTTTGTCAGGTATGAGTCCACCTATTTTGAGTCGCTCAACAAAGCCCTAGACACTGGCCTCATTGATGACATTTTGGGCGATAACACGCCCATTCGCGTACATCTGCCGTTAGTGCGTATGGCTGAGCAAATCAGCAACCCGAAGCTCATCGACTTTCTGCTCAGAAGCCGCCTGTACTTCCATGACCTGCCCGAAGATGGCCCGGCCAGTGCGGCCGACTACGCAGCCTACTTTGACTCGCCTTTCTTTGCAGTCACTCAGACCATCCACAACACCGAGTGGAACCCGGCCTACTACGCGCAATCGAAGATAGACCTGCATGACAGCCTGCAGAACATCCTCGACCAAATCGCGGACACGGATCACCCGCTGGCCACAGCCCAGGTCGCCCGCGCTCTGACGAACGGCAGCAGTATCACCATCACAGATGCGGGTAGCGCTAGCCTGAATTTATCGGCCGTCGCTATTGCGACCGAGCCGACCTTGGCCCTCCTGAGCAGCCTGGTGGCCGATGGGCGCACCATCGGTCTGACCATCAGCGGCAGCGGTGATGATTTCAACACCTTCAACAGACTCCAGGATGCCCAGTTGGGCCAGCTGCGGCCGACCTTGAAGATCACCGACCTGGACCGCGCGCACAACATCCAAATCGATTCGCTCATCAGCGGACTGGATCTGACGGCCTTGCCCAAGGCTGCCATCACCAGCATCACTCAAGAGCAAGGACACAGCGTGATTCTGGTGAGTGACGGTGGCCGAAGCTACACCATCACCCTGGCCCAGGTGCTCAGTGCGGACGATCTCTACGCACCGGTTTCCGAGAGTACACCTCAGCCCAGGCAGTACGACAACTTCAGCGATGTACTGACCAACTTGCACAGCCTGATCACCCTGGCCAGAGCCGGCGTCCTGGGTGTGGTGACGGTCACTGGTAGCAGCGACAGTCAAGTCGTGCCTCACATTTCGGCCAAAGCCTATCAAGCTGCAAGCGACAGCGGCGTCTGGCAAGCCTTGCCCCAAGCCCTACGCTACAAGATCTTTATCGACGGGCTCAATGCCCAGGCCACAGCCAGCCTGGCGGACGATGGGGTATCGAGCCTGCACGTCGCGGGCTTCAGCGTGTCGGACACAAGCGCCAACCTCCAGCGCAGCTGGAGCGCTCTGAAACTGGCAGCAGACACCGACAAGCTGAGCGCCATCACGCAAACCGATGGTCAAACGCAGACGATGACCATCAATAATTTCTCCGCCGGGAGCCTGGCTGTGATCCAGAAGCTCGCGCCTGGCTATCAATTGAAGCTGCAGATTCCGCCTGACCAGTGGCTGGACGACATCAACCTCGATAATTTCTTGGCGGGTCTCAATCGCGTCTCGCAAGATCTTCCACCAGGTTCCATCACACTGGCATTGACTTCTGATCGCTGGATCTATGTCAGGCCAGAGTCCATCTTTAGAGAATTGAACGACGCACTCAACAACGGCGTTTTGGACTCCATTACTGGCAGCAACATCTACATCCACGAGCATGTCCCTCTGGTGCAGTTGTCGCAACAAATTGACAACCCCAAGCTGCTCGAGCTGTTCATCCATAGCCATGTCTATTTCAATGAGGCGCCAAACTCTGCTGCCAGCGCTTCCGACTACGCAGCGTACTTTGGCTCCGCATTCTTTGCAGCCACCCAGAACATCCTCAACGGCGACTGGGACCCACGCTATCAAGCCCAAGCCAAGGTTTCACTGAGCGATACGCTGCAACACATCCTTGACCAACTCAGTGACGCAGAGCACCCCCTGGCCACAGCCCAGGTCGCCAGCGCACTGACCCACGGCAGCACCATCACGGTGACTGACGCTGCGACAGGGCATGTCAGTCTGACGGCAGCCCAGGCACTTGCAGCACTGCCCATTCTGAAGGCCGTGAGCAACCATGCCTTCGATCTAAGTATCACTGGCTCACTGGCAGACTTTGCAGCCATCAGCTCAGCCCAATACGCAGAGCTCGCGGGCTTTGCGCCGCAGATCAAGGTCACCAGCCTGGCCGGCACGGGCGACCTGCAATTGAGCGCGGCGATCGGCAGTCTGGACCTCACGGCGCTGGACGGCACCACTGTCACAGGCAGCACGCACGACGGCCACAGCGTCATCACCGTAAGCGCAGATGGGCACGCCTCCACCATCACCTTGGCGCAAGTGCTGGCCGACGATGCCCTCTACGGCCCCGTCAGCGTCACCACCCCGCAGGACCGCAGCTATGCCAGCGTTGCGGATTTTGCATCCGACCTGCATCAGCTGGTCACGCTCGCCAAGGCCGGTATGTTGGGCAAGGTGACCGTCGCCGACGATGCCAGCACGCCAAGCTTGCACCTGGCCGGTAGCGACTATCGGGCAGCGCTGGCAGCAGGCCTTTGGCAGACCATTCCCGATACAGCTCAATACCGTCTGAACATAGACGGCGTGACCGCGACCGAGCTGGACAGCCTGGTCACCAACGAGCATGTCGATCACTTGAGCGTCACAGACCGGGGCGCCTTGCTGCAAGCCCACTGGTCTGCCCTCAAGGAAGCAGCCGAAGCGGGCAAGTTGGGCACCGTCACGCAGCTTGACCACAGCGCTCCGATCACGATCAGCGACCTGTCTGAGGGCAGTCAGGCAATCGTGCAGCACTTCACGAGCGGCTACGCTTTGAATCTCCAGCTTCCCGCGGGTTGGGTCGCACAATACTGGGACCAGACCGATGCGGCGCGGTTCATGACCTACCTCAATCATCTTGCCGTTCAAGATGTGCTGCCGGCCGGGCAAATCACCGTCGCGTTCAGGTCAGGCGACTGGATTTATATCAGGGCCGAATCGAACTTCTTTGCGGAGTTGAACAAAGGGCTCAACAACGGCGTGATCAGTGCCGTCACGGGCCAAGGCATCTACGTTCACGAGCACGTCCCGCTGGTGGAGTTGGCCCGCCAAATCGACAACCCTGAGCTGCTCAACATCCTCACCGATGGACGCATGTTCTTTGGGGAGATCCAAGAGTCTGCCGTCAACGCAGTCGACTATGCGACTTATTTTGGAAGTCGCTTTTTTGCTGCAACCCAGCAAATTCGTTATGGAGACTGGGATCCGCGCTACCTGGCCCAGGCCCGGGTCGATTTGAGCGATACCCTGCAGAACATCCTCAATCAGATCGCCGACTCTGCCCATCCCTTGGCCAGACCAGAGGTCACGCAAGCGCTGACCCAAGGCAGCACCCTCACCGTGACCGACACCGATGCTGGGCACCTGCGCTTGACTGCGGCGCAGGTCAATGCGGCCTTGCCTCTTCTGAGTGCGCTTGCCCATCACCCGATCTCGCTGACCGTTTCAGGTTCCCTGACTGAACTCGCGGCGCTCAGTTCAGGGCCGCTCGCCAGTCTGGCCGATGTGGATCTGAGCTTGACCGTCACCGGCTTGGCCGCAGACACCTCCAACTTCCTCATCAGTTCGGCCCTGAAAGGCCTGGATCTGAGCGCTCTGCATGCCGGACTGGCTTTGACAAGCAGCGCGGGCGAAGCGGGCAGCACGGTCATCACACTGAGCGATGGGCAAGGTGGCATCTCCACCATCACGCTGGCCCAGGATGATGGCGCTGCCCAGATCAAAGCACCCGCCGCGCAAATAGCGCCCATGTCCTTGAATGTGGGCGAACTGAGCCAGCGCCTGGATGAGGTCACCCAGATCATCCATCTGGGCGGGCGCAGCCTGGTGACGGTGATCAACGACGGCATCAGCCACGAGCTGACCCTCAGCGACAGCCAATTCAAGGCCGCCGTGAGCCAAGGGATTTTCCAGCTCATCCCTGCCGGCACCGATTACCGGCTTTCCCTGAACGACGCATCGGCGGAGACGGTGATCGCGGCTCAGAACACCGGCTTTAGGGTCGAAAGATTCAGTGGTGGCTATTGGAACGGCGACGTCACCTTCTTTAATTCCCGTACGCCAACGACCTCATTCTTGATCAATACCTCGACCCTGGATACGCAGAATATCGATTCCTATGCAGTCCCCGAAAACACCTCGTATCGGATCAAAGCCTACTTCAAACCCGATGCATCCAGTGTCTATCACTTTGACCTCTGGGGCGATGATGCGCTCAGGATGTACCTGGGCTCAGACGGGCAAAGCACTGATGAGCTGCAAGCTGCGGCGCAGGCCGGTCAGATTCAAGGCAGCACTGCGATTGACGCTCTGGCAGGACACACTTACCCGGTGGTACTGTATTTCGGCAACGGCGGCGGCCCGGGCAATTTTCACATCAGAACACAACTGGCCGACGGCGCGTGGTCTGGCTGGGATGAAAGGGCTGACCTGTTCAATTTGACTGCCAGCGGCCCATGGGCCTCCCACCTGCAGAGCATGGCGGTGGCTGATACGGCCGCTGGTCTGCAATCGAACTGGGACATGCTGAAACAAGGCCTTGAATCGGGCAAGCTGGGCGCCATCACGCAAACCGATGGTCAAACGCAGACGATGACCGTCAATGACTTCTACGCCGGCAGTCTGGCTGTGGTCCAGAATCTCGCGCCTGGCTATCAATTGAAGCTGCAGATTCCACCTGGCCGATGGCTAGACGACATCAACCTCGATCATTTCCTGGCAGGCCTCAATCGCGTTTCGCAGGATCTGTCTCCAGGTTCGATCACACTGTCATTGACGTCTGATAACTGGATCTATGTCAGGCCAGAGTCCATCTTCAGGGAATTGAACGACGCACTCAACAGCGGCGTGATTGATTCGATCACTGGCAACAACATCTACATTCACGAGCACATCCCTCTGGTGCAGTTGTCGCAACAAATTGACAACCCCAAGCTGCTCGACCTGTTCATCAACAGCCATGTCTTTTTCAATGAGGCGTCCAATTCAGATGTGAACGCTGCCGACTACGCTGCGTACTTAGGCTCCGCTTTTTTTGCGGCGACTCAGGAAATCATCAACGGTGACTGGAACCCGCGCTATGAAGCCCAAGCGAAAGTCGACCTGCGCGATACGCTGCAACACATCCTTGACCAACTCAGTGATGCAGAGCACCCCCTGGCCACAGCCCAGGTCGCAAGCGCGCTGACCCACGGCAGCACCATCACCGTGACCGACGGCGAGGCCGGGCATGTCAGTCTGACCGCAGCCCAGGCCCGTGCAGCGCTGCCTGTGCTCCAGGCGCTGAGCGAGCATGCCTTTGATCTGACGCTTACCGGCTCGCTGGCAGACTTTGCAGCCATCAGCTCTGATCAGTACGCAGCGCTGGCGGGCTTTGCCCCTCAGCTCAAGATCACAAGCTTGGCCGGCGCGGGCGAGCTGCAGGTGGGCGCGGCGATCGGCAGTCTCGACCTGACGGGGCTGAGCGGCGCCACCCTCAGCAGCGCGACGCTGGACGGCCATACCGTCATCACCGTTCGCAAGGCTGGGCACGACTACACCATCACCCTGGCGCAAATGCTGGCCGACGATGCACTCTATGGCCCGGTCAGTGCCGCCACACCGCAGGATCGCAGCTATGCCAGCCTCGCCGATTTCGCCAGCGATCTGCATCACCTGGTCACACTGAGCAAAGCCGGCATGTTGGGCGCGGTCTCTGTCGCCGATGACGGCAGCACGCCAAGCCTAACGGTATCGGGTGGCGACTACCAGGCTGCGCTGGCAGCGGGTATCTGGCAGGCCATTCCAGCTGACGCCTCCTACAGCCTGCGCATCCATGGGGCGACTGCAGCGCAGTTGGCTGGCCTGGCTTCAGACGTCCACCTTGAAAACTTTACCGTCATTGACAGAGGCGCCTTGCTAGAAGCGCACTGGGCGGAACTCAATGAAGCGTTTCTCATGGGCAAACTTAGCGCGGTCACGCAAACCGATGGCGCCACAAGGGCGATCACGCTGAGCGACCTGTCTCAAGAAAGCCTGGCGCTCGTGCAGCATTTCGCAGACGGCTACCAACTGAATTTGCACATCCCTTCAGACCATTGGCTGGGCAGCAGCGATGATCGCGCTCCCGAGTCCTTCCTGAAGCAACTCACTGCAATACGCCCTGAACTTGCTAACGGTGTCATCAATCTTGGCATCTCACATGACAGTTGGATCTTTATCCAGGCCAACTCCGATTTCTTCAAGAACCTGAATGATGCCCTCAACAGGGGTGGCATCGATTCAATCTCTAGCCGAAACGTCTACATTCATTCGAAGATCCCGCTGGTTCAGTTGTCGCAGCAAATCGATAACCCGATACTGCTTGATCTTTTCAGCATGGCTCGGATCATCCGGTTCGACGAAGTAGAAAAATCCACAGTGGGTGCTGCCGACTATGCCGCCTATTTCGACTCGCCGCTGTTCCAAGCGGCGCAGCAAGTCCGCTACGGTGACTACGATCCGATCGGCCAGTCACAGCACAAGGTGCGGCTGAGCGACAGCCTGCAGCACATCCTCGATCAGATCGCAGATACAAGCCATCCGCTGGGCGCAGCCCAGGTTGCGCGCGCACTGGGCTACGGAAGCACCCTCACCGTCACGGGCACCGAAGCAGGGCATCTGAGCTTGACGGCGGTGCAGGCAGCTGATGCCGCCACGCTGGCCTTGCTGAGCAGCCTTGCCCAGGACCACAGGGTCGGCCTGACGGTCAGCGGCACAGCGGATGATTTCGCCAGCTTCAACCAGAGCCAGGATGCGGCTTTGTCGGCCCTGCGTCCCGAGTTCAGGATCACAGATCTGGGCGATACCGTTGACATCCGTATTGATTCGCAGCTCAGCAGCCTGGATTTGACCGCGCTGTCCGACGCGACGATCACGGGCATCACGCTGCAGCAAGGGCACAGTGTGATCGCGGTGCGAGAAGGCCAGCGCAGTCACACCATCACGCTGTCGCAGAGCCTGAGCAGCGAAGCACTCTATGAGCCTGTGCATGCGAGCAGTCCGCAGAACAGCAGCTACTCAGGCGCGGCTGCCTTGATCAATGACTTGCACCGCCTGAGCACCCTGGGTAAAGCGGGCGTCTTGGGCTCGATCACGGTCGCCGACGATGCCAACCCGCCGGTTCTGGAACTGAGCGCAGCGGCTTATCAATCAGCCCGAGACAACGGGGTCTGGGCAGCAATTGCCGACAAGGTGCGTTTTGGGCTGAACCTGCAATCCGCGGATGCCGATGGGCTGGGTAACAACATCGACAGCTATTTGACTGATCCTCATGTGCAAACCGTGAACGTCAGGGGAAGTGCGGCCGAGCTCGCGGACAGCTGGTCGTCGCTGCGCTCCCTCACTGAACACGACAAGCTTGGCGCCGTCAGCCAGACGGATCTGGCCGCGATCACCCTGTCGCAACTTGCCAGTGATGACCTGCAGGTCATCACCCACCTGAATCCGAGCACCACAAAGATCCTGAGCGGACAGTTTGGGGTATTGCGCGAAGAGTATGCGGGGATGGGTGCATCTGGGGATAACCTGAGCTGGTTTAACGACAAGACCCCGACGCAGACCCTTGTTGGCAATCCCTTAACCCTGGACGGCAGCCCGATTGCTAACAGTTCCAGCTACCGCTTTAGCGGGTATTTTGTGCCGCAGAGCTCTGGAATCCATCGCTTTTTCACCGACAGCGATGACGGCTCCTTCCTTTACCTGGGGCAGCCTAACGAAAGCATCGCGCAACTGCAGAGCTTGGTGCAGGGCAGCGGCGACTACCACAACAGCAGCCTGGTTGTGGACAACAGAAGCTATCACCCCAACGAACACCGCGAGGGCTCAACGCCTTTCTTAGAAGCGGGCAAGCTTTACCCTGTCGTCGCCTATTTCTACCAAGGCAGCGGCGGTGCCAACTTCACCTTCGGCTTCCACGGACCGAATGAGCAGGACTTCATACGCAATGGCGAAGGCTACTTCTACCAGAGCGTGACCGCCTTGCATATCAACTACTCGGATTTTGCGATCTACCAGACCGGCGCCCTGGGCCTGATTTACTCTGCGCTCAATGATCAGTTGTTGCCCTTGACGATCGAGGGTGTGCCCGCGGACAAGGTGGCAGAACTTGTGAGTCTGCCGCAAGCGGCACACCTCAAAGTCAGTGACAGCAGCCTTGCCTTGTCTGAGCACTTCCCGGCCCTGCGGGAAGCGGCGCTGGCCGGCAAGCTCGACGAGATAACCCTGCCGTCGGGTCACCTGCAGATCGGGACCATCGATGCCGCGGCTTTCTTCACGCATCAGGTTGCACTTTCTTGCGCCACGGGTGCGTCGATCTCGGTGTACGCCGCTGACTCCTCTGAACTGATCGATCTGGCCAATCTGGACACCGGTGGAATGCGCTTCGATCAGCTCGGGCTGGGACAGCTCACCTTGAATGCCGACAGCTTCTACCTGCTGACAGGCCAGCAGCTCGATGCCATCGTCGCCAAAGCGGGGGCGCTGTGGGACGCCGTTGCCCACCCGCATATTGTGGTCACTGAGCGCAGCGATGCCCACGATATGGCCTACTACACCGACTTGGGCTACAACACCAGCGGCGACATCATCGCGCCGGCGATCACCAGCGTTTCAGCGGTGAGCGTGGAAGAAAACACCAGCGCCGCTGTGTACACAGCCACCGCCTCCGACGCTCATGCAGACCATCTGACTTATGCATTGAGCGGAAAGGATGCTGAGTTTTTCAACATCGGATTGGCTACAGGCATTGTCACCTTCAAGCTCGCGCCCGACTATGAGGTGCCGCTTGATGACGGGGCCGACAACGTCTACGCCATCACGGTCACGGCCAGCGACGGCTTCAACACATCAGCCGCCAAGGCGGTGGACATCACGGTTACCGACGTCCTTGAGGGCCCGGCCACTGAAACGCCTGCCTACAGTGCAGGTCAGCCACTGATCGATCTGGGCAGTGACTATGGGCAGCTGATCGCACCCGTCGAGGTGGATGGCAACTGGTACTACTTCTGGGACCGCAGCAGCTCTTCGACCCCTGACGAAAGCGGCGATTTTGTGGATCACCAGGCCTTGGACGCCTTGTTCAAGTACGCCAGCGATATGGGCACCGCCAACCCGGGCAATGACAGCAACGACGTCTATCGATACGCCGCGCTCAACGGCGTCTCCCTCGCCTTGCCCACGGTGCAGGAGATGCAGGCCATTGCGCAAAGCGCGTCGGGCCTGCCCAGTGCTTGGTTGCAGGACACCTATGGCTCCTACTACTGGACGGCGACAGCGGGCAATTCAGACGGTACCCATGCCTCCTACTCGCCGCTGTCCAATGAGGTTCATCCCAACGACCCTGACAACTACGCGATGGGGGTGGCCCTGCGGGTGATCGGTTGAAGTGTCTGATGCAGGGGCTCGGCCGGCAACGTAAGATCACGCCATGCCGCAGCCCCTGCGGTCCCGCACAAGAGGAGTTCACCATGGGTAAAGAGCAGCGCAACGAAAAATTGAGCAAGAAGCCAAAAAAGGACACCAGCGCGCCCAAGCAATCCGTTCCGTCGGACCGGCCGACGCCGCCGGTGACCTCGGTCATCCCACGCGGGAAAGAAAAGAACAAGCTCAAATGATTTGCCCGGCTTAACGCGCTCCGGCAAAAGCTGGTGAGCGCTCGCGGCGCCGGTTTAGCCTGCCGCGCCCCGATACAGCCAGGGCAAGTCCATCAGCCTGTCGCCCAGCAGGCCGAGGGCCGCATCGCGGGCCAGCCTGAGCGGGCCGTCCAGATGAAAAATCTGGCCGTTACGGCGGGAGCGGGCTTGCACCCGGGCTGCGCGCTGCCAGCGGCGCTGGGCATAGCGAGCCAGCGCTTGAGGCACATCGGCTTGCCCGGTGCGCCTGGCGGCCAGGGCCGCGCCAAGTTCAGCAGCGTCTTCCAGGGCCATGGCCGCCCCTTGCGCCAAAAAAGGCCGCATCGGGTGGGCCGCATCACCGAGCAGCGCCACCCGGCCAGCGGCCATTTGCTCAGCGCCTGCAAGCGGCGCGCGGTCGCACAAGCTCCAGCGGCCCCAAGACGGCGCGGCCTGGGCCAACTCCTGTAAGGCGCTGCAGCAGTGGGCCAGAGCCTGCTGCACATCGGCTGCCAGGCCCACATCGTCCCAGGCCTGCACATGCGCTTCGGTGGAGCCCTGGACGATGACCACCAGATTGAGCAAGTCACCACCGCGCACCGGGTAGGCCACCACATGCTGGCGCGGCCCAAGCCAGACCGACACCTCATTGGCCCGCTGCGCAGCCGGCAGATCAGCACGGGCGATCAGGGCGCGGTAGGCCAGGTGGCCGGTGGGCTGTGCACGGCCATCGGCCAGAGCCTGCTCGCGCACCCGGCTCCACAGGCCGTCGGCGCCAATCAGCGCAACGCCTTCGGCGCTGAGCCCGCCCTCACATTCAAGGAGCACGGCATTGGCCCGCTGCTCAAAACGGGCCACCGCGCTGCCCAGATGCAGGCGGGCCCCCGTCTGCTCCTGCAGCGCCTGCAGCAAGATCGCGTGCAGATCGCGCCGGTGCAGCGTGGCATAGGGCGCGCCGTAGCGCTCCATGGCCTGGCGGCCCAGCGGCAGGCGAGCGAGCTCGCGCCCGCTGGCGCTGCTGCGCGCGACGATGCACTCTGGAAAAGCCGCCACACCGCCCAGCGCAGCCCCCAGCCCCCAGGCTTGCAGGACGCGGGTGGCGTTGGGCCCGAGCTGCAGGCCCGCCCCCACCTCCGAGAACACCGCAGCCTGCTCGAAAAGCTGCACCGAGCAGCCGGAGCGGCAGGCAGCCAAGCCGGCAGCCAAAGCGCCGATCCCGCCGCCGGCAATGAGGATGTGAGCATTCATAAAAACATGAAAAGCCAGATTTTCAACGATCAGCACTGGCGATCCCTGCCAAAATTCGTTCGGTGGGCACCGATGCACACCGAAAGTGACTTTCCTATCGCCAAGGACACACCATGCAACGCCGAACCCTGATCCAAAGCGCCGCCGCCCTCACCCTGGCCCCCGCACTGCTGCGGGCGCAGGACCGCTACCCGAGCAAGCCCATCACCTGGATCTGCCCCTACGCCGCTGGCGGCAATGCCGACAGCCGCTCGCGCCAAGTGGCCAAGGCCATGAGCGCCATCCTGGGCCAGCCCATCATCATCGACAACAAGGCTGGCGCCGGCGGCAATATCGGCACCGAAATGATTGCGCGCGGCCGCCCCGACGGCTACACCATCGGGATGGGGAACTTTGCGCCGCTGGCGGTCAACCATGCCTTGTTCAAGAAGCTGAATTTCGACCCGCTCAATGACCTGCTGCCGATCACCTTGATCGAAAAAGGCCCGCTGATTCTGATGGTGCGCACCGAGTCGCGCTACAAGACGCTGGGCGACATCGTGGCGGCCGCCAAGGCCGCGCCGGGCCGCTTGAGCTATGCCTCCGGCGGCATTGGCGGCTCGCACCACCTCAGCGGCGCTTTGTTCGAGCACAGCGCCAAGGTGGACCTGATCCACGCGCCCTACAAGAGCGGTGCTGCCGGCGCCTCTGACCTGATGGCCGGCCAGGTGGACATGATGTTCGAGCAGATGTACAGCGCCATGCCGTCCATCAAGGGCGGCCGCTTGCGCGCCATCGCGATCACCAGCAAAGCGCGCTCGCCCCTGCTGCCCGATGTGCCCACCATGGCCGAGTTGGGCTACCCCGCCGTCGAGGTGCAAAACTGGCAGGGCTTGATCGGCCCCAAAGGCCTGCCGGGCGAGCTGGTGCGCACGCTCAATGCGGCCTGCAACCAGGCCCTGCAAAACGCCGAGGTCAAAGACAAAATCCTCAGCCAGGGCAATGAGCTGGGCGGCGGCACCCCCGAGCAATTTGCGGCCTTGATCCGCGCAGAGTCACCGCGCTGGGGCAAGGTGGTGCGCGATGCGCGCATCGAACCGGAATGAGCTGAGCCGGCTGCAGTGCTAGCCCCAGCCCCTTCGCAAAGCCTGGGCCGGCCTCGGGTTTGAGTACAGCGGGGGGCTGAGCAAGCGCAGGCCGATGAACAAGCAGCGCCGATGAAGGTCCATCGCGGAGGTGACAAGGGGCGCTTGACGAATTCTGACGGATCTGGCCCCATTGCAACAGGCAGTCCACAGACGGCCGCCCACCCACCCACACCGCCCAGGCAAGTCACTGTTGGCCTGGATAAGGCTGGGGGCATTCATTCAAACAGGAGATCTTCCGCATGACATTCACCCGACGTCTGGCCCTGGTGGCTGGCATCGGCAGCTTGGCTGCCCATGCACAGGCTCAGCCTGCTTACCCGTCCAAGCCCATCCGCATCATCTTGCCCTATGCCCCTGGCGGGCCCGCCGATGTGATGATCCGGGCCATCGGTCAAAAGATGAGCGAAGCCTGGGGCCAGCCTGTCATCGTCGACAACAAGCCAGGCGCCAATGAAATTGTGGCCGCCGATGCCTTGGCCAAGAGCGCGGGCGACGGCTACACCTTCATGGTGGCTTCGGATTCGGCCTTCAGCCTGAATCAGCACCTCTACCCCAAGATTCCCTATGACCCGGTGGTCGATTTCGTGCCCGTCAGCAAGCTGGCCACAGCGCACATGATGCTGGTGGTCAGGCCCGACCTGCCCGTGGCCCATGTCAAGGAGTTCATTGAGCTGGTCAAACGCAGCCCCGGCAAATACAACTACGCCTCCATTGGCGCCGGCAGCGTCAATCACTTGGCCTCGGCCTGGTTCAACAGCGTCCACGGCTTGCAGATGGAGCATGTGGCCTTCAAGGGCCTGCCCGCGGCGGTACAGGAGTTGATGGCCGGCCGCATTGATGCCATGTTCGCGGTCACTGGCGGTGTGGCGCCGCATGTGGAGTCGGGCAAGGTCAAGGCGCTGGCCGTGTCCGGCCGCAGCCGCCAGCCCGCCGCCACCAAAGTGCCGACCTTCACGGAAGAGGGGTATGCCAGTTTTGAGGCGTCCTATTACTTTGGCGTGGTGGCCCCCAAAGGCACACCGCCCGAGATCAACGCCCGCTTTGCACGAGAGTTGGCCCGCATCATCGCAGCCGACGACTTCAAGACCAGGTACTTGCAACCTCTGGGTTTTCAGGCCGTGGGAGACACCCCCGAGCAGTTTTCGGCCTTCTTAAAGACGGACCGAGAAATGGGTGCGCAAAAGGTGAAGGTCTCAGGCGCACGCTTGGAGTGAAGGCCTGATGCACCACACCAGGTGGCCCTTTTGCGCCCCAGTGACGCAGCCCTACGAGGGGGATGGCGGTCGGTGCGCTTGGGCGCTCAGTACAGCGGGGGTGTGAGCAAGCGCAGGCCGATGGAAAACCAGCGCTGGCTGCTCGATCCACCCACCGCATTGCCCAAGGTGGTGTCGACCTGCACCCGTTGGGGAATGATCCAAAACCGCAGTCCCACTTGGTATTTGGTGCTCTGCGCCTGCTCGCCGTAGGTCTCGGCGATCGCAATGACCCGGCGGTGCAGGGGCTGCTCGCCACCGAGCCCCCAGGTCCGCGCGCCCTGCCCCTGCGTCTCATGCTTGACCCAGCCGACATTGAGGTGGGCAAAGCGGTCATGGCCCAAAGACCAGGTCACCGGAACGTTGAGGTAGGTGTCACGCACTTCCTCAGGCCCGGCATGAGAACTCCTGACCATGCCCAGCGTGCTTGAAATTCCCCAATCGCCGGGCTCGAGCACCCGCCAACGTTTCTTGGCTTGCAGCAAGTACAAGCGGCTGCGCTCAAGACCCGAATCGGTCTGCAAGTTTGTGCCCAGAGACACTTCGGTATCGCCGAAGAAATTGCAGCCGGGCACGCTCCAGCGCTCGATGCTGCCCCGCGATTTTTTGAACCAGCTCTCGTCCTGGCAGCTTTTGGGATCGACCACATTCGCATCGTCGGTGTTCATCGGGCGGGCCGCATGGGCGGGCGCACAAAGCAACAGCCCTGCGGCAAGGAAGGCCGCGGCGGCGCGAAGCGAGGCGGAAAAAGCGGTCATAAGGCGGCAACTGAGCGGTGATAAGGCGGGTGAAATGTCCCGTCTGGCAACGGCCGTTGATCCCGCCACGCCAGCCCGGCGATTAAACCACCTGCGCCAAATCCGCCAGCGCTCAGGGATTTTGCCGCCGCGCCTCTTCCCGGCCAAACCAGGCCACATACAAAGCCGGCAGCGCGATCAAGGTGAGCAAGGTGGCGGTCACCAGACCGCCGATCACCACAATAGCCAGCGGTCGCTGGGTTTCGGAGCCGATGTCGTGCGACAAGGCCATGGGCAGCAGGCCCAGCGCGGCGAGCATGGCCGTCATCAGCACGGTGCGCAGGCGCTTCATCGAGCCTTCCAGCACCGCCTGCACCACCGTCAGGCCCTCGGCCTGGAGCTGCTGGAACACGGTGAGCATCACCACCCCGTTGAGGACCGCCTGGCCGCTCAGGGCGATAAAGCCGATGGCGGCCGAGACGGACAAGGGAATGGCAAAGATCCACAGGGCCACAAAGCCTCCGATCAGCGCCAGCGGCACATTGATCAGAATCAGCGTGGCGGTCTTGAGCGAACCAAAGGCGTCGAACAGCAGCACAAAAATCAGGAGCAGTGAAATCGGCACCACCACCGACAGGCGCTTCATGGCGCGTTCCTGGTTCTCAAACTCACCCGACCATTTGACGTCGTAGTCGGCGGGCAGCTTGACGTTCTTGTCGACCCGCTCCTTCATGTCGGCCACCACCGAGCCCATGTCGCGGTCCTTGATGAAGATCCCAATGGCCATGGTGCGCCGACCTGCCTCGCGCGCAATATTCATCGCCCCGCTGGTTTCTCGGATGTCGGCAACAGCGCCCAGGCGTACATAGCCGCCGTCGGGCGTGGGCACCGAAATGCTGGCCAGGCTGGCAATGCTGCGGCGCTCCTCGGGCAGACGCACCGCCACCGAAAACTTGCGCTCGCCCTCCCAGATTTGCGTCGCCGACTTGCCGGCCAGCGCGGTCTCGATGACATCTTGCACATCGCCCACATTGAGTCCGTAGCGGGCGGCGCGGTCGCGGTTGATGTCGATCACCAGCTGCGGCAGGTCGCCGGCGCGATCGATCTCGGCCCGATAAACGCCGCGAACCTGCTTGATTTCGCGCTCGATGGCTTCGGTCAGCCGTTTGAGCTCGACCAGATCGTCGCCAGCGACCTTGATCACGATCTGACCGTCGATCTGTGAAATCGATTCGAGCACGTTGTCGCGAATCGGTTGAGAAAAGGCCGGCTCCATGCCGGGAATGGCGGAGACCAAGCGATCGAGCTCGTCGATCAGCTGCTCACGGGTCAAGCCGACTCGCCACTGCTCCTGCGGCTTGACGTCGACAAACACCTCGGCCATGCTGATGGTCTTGGGATCGGTGCCGTCCTCGGGCTGGCCCGCCTTGGAGACGGCCGTCCTGACCTCGGGCACCTTCCTGATCGCCTTGCGCACCTCACTGAGGATGCGGGTCGCCTCGACATTGGAGACGCTCGAAGGCAGGCGGATATTGACCCAAATCGTGCCCTCATTGAGCTCGGGCAGGAATTCAGACCCCAAGCGCGAAGCCGCCACCATGGCCAGCCCGAAGGACAGCACCGAAATCACCACCACCTTGATGCGGTGCGTCAAAGCCCACGACAGCACCGGCCTGTAAAGGTTCTTGGCCGCCGTCACCAGTCGGTTGTCCCCATGCGGCACCTTCCTGCGCAGCATCCAGTAGGTGAGCAAGGGCACCAGGGTCAGCGAAAAAATCAGCGAGCCGACCAGCGCGGTGGTCACCGACAGGGCCATGGGCTGAAAGATACGGCCTTCATGGCGCTGCAAGGCAAAGATGGGAATGTGTGCGGCGATGATGATCAGCATCGAAAACAGGGTCGGCCTGCCCACCTCGTCGGTGGCGTCGATGATGACCTTGCGCCGCTCCTCGTCGCTCATGTCCTCTTTTTTCTCGCCAAGCCGGTGCATGATGTTTTCGACCACGATCACCGCGCCGTCGACGATGATGCCAAAGTCCATCGCCCCCAGGCTGAGCAAGTTGGCCGGGATGCCCATGATCTTCAGACCCAGGAAGGTCGACAGCAGGGCCAGCGGAATCACCACGACCACGGCCAGGCTAGCCCGCAGGTTCGACAGGAACAGGTAGAGCACCAAGGACACCAGCAAGGCGCCTTCGACCAGGTTTTTGAAAACCGTGGACAAGGTCTTGTCCATCAGCCAGGTGCGGTCATAAAAGGGCACGATCTGAACGCCCTTGGGCAAGCTCTTGTTGTTGAGCTCATCGATCTTGACCTTGATGCCCTTGAGCACCTCGCTGGGGTTCTCGCCTTTGCGCATGACCACAATGCCGGTGACGATGTCGTCATCGTTGTCCTGGCCGACCGTGCCCAGGCGCGGCAAGGCGCCGACCTTGACCTGCGCGATATCGCGAATCAGGATGGGCGTGGCGCCCCTGGCGGTGACCACGATCTGACCGATGTCATCGGCCGACCTGAGCAGGCCGATACCGCGAATGGCAAACTGCTGCGTGCCCTGGGCCACATAACTGCCGCCGGCGTTGGCATTGCCGCGACCGAGCGCGTCGAGCAAGGTCTGAAAATTGAGCTTGTAGGCGCGCATCTTGTCCAGATCGGGCTGCACCTCGTACTGCTTGATGAAGCCGCCCATGGCCACCACATCGGCCACCCCCGGCACCTGGCGCAAGGAGCGCTCGACCACCCAGTCTTCCAGGGTGCGCAGCTCGGACGTGGTCTTGCCGTCGCCTCTGAGGCGGTAGCGCATCACCTCGCCCACCGGCGTGGCGTTGGGCGCAATATTGGCCTCCACACCCTGCGGCAGGTCGACGCCGCGCAGCCTTTCATTGACCTGCTGGCGCACGATATTGACATCGGCCTTGTCGTCATAGGTCACGACCGTGAAGGACAAACCGAACTGGGTGTGTGAGAAGGTGCGGATGGAATTGGGCAGCCCCGACAGCGCGACCTCAATGGGCAAGGTCACCTGCTTTTCGACCTCCTCGGCGGCCCGCCCCGGGTAGAGGGCAATGACGGTGACCTGGGTGTCGGTGACATCGGGGAAGGCTTCGACCGACAGGTTCTTGAAGGCGATCAGCCCTGCCATGGCAAACAGCGCCGCCCCCAGCACGATGAACAGTGGCTGGTGCAGCGCGTAATGGATCAGCTTTTTCATTTGGACTCGGCCGGCTTGACCGCCGGGGCGCCGGCGGTTTTGGCCGCTTCTTCAGCGATGCGAAATTCACGGGCCAGCAGCAGTGCGTTCTCACTGACCACCTGCTCGCCCGCCTGCAAACCACTGCTGACAATGGACAGCTTGTTGCTCTCATGGCTGAGCGTGACCTCCCGAGGCTCGAAGGTGTCGGGCGCCGTGCGAACAAACACATAGTGCTGCGTGCCACGCAGCATGACGGCCGATGCCGGCACGCTCAGGCCCTGGCCCAGGGTGCGGCTGATGCGGGCGGTGCCCAGCATCTCGGCCTTGAGCAAGCGCCCAGGGTTGTCGACCACGCCGCGCACCTTGATGGTTCGGCTGCTGGGGTCAATCACATCGGCGGTGGCCACCACGCGGCCCTTGAACTTTTTATCAGGCATCGCAGCGATGCTCAGCTCAAACGCAGCGCCCGGCCTGAGGGTGGACAGATCGCCTTCCTGGGCGTCAATTTGCACCCACAGGCTGGACGGGTCAGAGATGACAAACAAGGCCAGCACGCCAGGGCCGTATTGCTCGGGCCGCAACTCCTGGCCCGGGTTGACGTTTTTCTCAACCACCACGCCACCGAGATCGCTGCGCAAGGCCAGTTGCTGGTTGACCAGGGAGTGCGAGGCATACACGGCCACCCGCGCTTGAGCCCGTTCGGCTTCGGCCTTGGCACGGGCCACATCGGCCTGGGCCTGATCCAACTCTTTGCGAGCGACGATGCCCGCGTCAAACAGCTCCTGCTGGCGTTGCAAAGCCTTTTCATTGAGCCGCACATCGACATTGGCTTTGGCGGCATCGGCCTGCGCCGCGCCAAATTCGGGCGAATGCAGCGACAGCAGCACATCGCCTTTGCGCACGGGCTTGCCCAGGTCGGCCTGGATGGCCGCCACCCGGCCAGCAAGGGGAGCAAACACCCGTTGGGTGCGGTCTTCGTTCCAGACCAGGCGCGCTGGCAATTCAATGGCCATGGCATCGGCTGCTTGCACCGGCACAGCCACCAGCATGGCCAGTTGCGGATTGCCTTGGGGAAAGCGCAGGCGCCCGTCTTGCATCAAGGGCTGCGGCTCGGCGACAGGCACCGGTGCCGGCGGCGGCGAGCAAGCGGCCAGCAGAGTCAGGATCAGGGGCGCAAGAAGGGCGTGGGGCTTGGCAACAAGACCGCGGGATGCATGGTTCATGGGAAATACAAGCCAGTCAAAATCAAGATTGGGGAGCACGTATCTGCAAGGCTGTAAACGCCTTGGCGAACTCCAACTGCACCTCCAAGGCCTCGAGCAGCGAGGCCTTGAGAGTTCGGCGGGCGTCGAGCAGATCGACCAAGGCAATGGCGCCTTTGCTGTAGGCGAACTCAGCCTGGGCCGCCACCTTCTGCGCCCGGGGCAGGATGTCTTTGGTGTAGGTGTTGTAACGAGCCAGGGCGCTGACGTAGTCGGCCCGCATGCCCTGCCATTGCGTCTGGGCGGCCAGACGGGCCTGCTCCAGCTGGGTCTGGGCCTGTTCAAACTGGGCCATGGCTCGGCCGATTTCACCGTCATAGGTGCTGCGCACCTGCAGCGGAAACTGCACCCGCAGCTCGGCCAGGCG